>JAKJAC010000224.1:2984-7212 GCA_022707705.1 Chloroflexota bacterium | reverse complement strand
TGCGGCGCCGCCGCTACTGCGACGCCGCCGCGTTAAATCTTCTCTCTGCGTTGAAATCTCCCCCTCTCCCTCTCGACAAATCCTCGCTTCGATGTACCATATCTGCAGCATTGATTCACGGAGGTGGGCGATGAATCTGTATCTAGTGCCCTTTATGGAGGTTGACCGGGACCTGGCGATACGGGAAACGCGGTGCATCAATCTGCTAGCACCTGAGCGCGGCATTCCGGCGGGCAGTTATGCCATCATGGAATCCTACTGCGCCGATCCACACTGCGATTGCCGGCGCGTGATGCTCTCCATCATCGAGGAACGCCGTCCCTCGATCTCCCTGGCATCTATCAGCTACGCCTTTGACCCCGATGATCCCGATGCTGGACCCTTCCTCGACCCCCTTAACCGGCAGAGCCGGTATGCCGAGGCGCTGATGAGGCTGGTCATCGAGGTGGTGCTATCCGACCCCCTCTACCTCACGCGCCTGGAACGCCACTACGCCATGACCAAGCACGCCGCCGCCGACCCCACCCACCCTGCCTATGCCGCCCTGCGCGAGTCGTTCACCGACGACCTCGATAAATATCTGGAGTCACCGGCGGGGGCTGAAGCCCAGGCTTTGCTCAGCCGCACCAAGATCGGTCGTAACGCCCCCTGTCCCTGCGGCAGCGGCAAGAAGTACAAGGTCTGCTGCGGTAGAAGGAGCTAAGGTGTGCCCGCCTGCGGATAACAGCCATAGCAGCGTTCCAGTGTCCCAGAACCGGAAATATGAGGTACAATTAAAGTAGATAGTTCCACAAAAGCATGCACGGGATGACAGCTACCGCTACGCAAAACAACATCATCCCGTCAAGTGGAGGTAATAATGGCACTCCGGTTTGAACAAGTCGTAGACACGGTGATGGAACTACCATTCGAGCAACAGGAACTGCTCAAAGAACTCATCACCAAATGGCACATTGAGGCCCGACGCTCAGAAATTGCCAGTGAGGCGCAGGCTTCATTGACACTTTATCGCTCAGGGCAGTTGCTGTCTCAATCAGCACGTTCGGTGATTGCTGAATTACGCCAATCGCTGGACGAAGAAGAATGAAACGCCCCTTGGTGCTAACGCCGCAGTTCGCGCGCGCCTTCCGCAAAATCACGCGGCGCCACACAGAATTGCAACAACGCATTGAGGAGTCCCTTCAGCGGATGGAGGAGGATGTTTTCGCCCCCACTCTGGACACACACAAACTCAGTGGCACACTAGCGGGTCTACGAGCCTGTACGTGCGGATACGATGGCAGAATTGTCTTCTCCCTCGAACGATCTCCCAATTCAGATACCGAAGTCATCGTGCTACTAAATATTGGTACACATGATGAAGTGTATTGAGCACCGATGAAAGATTCCCTGCGCCGTTCACCACACTGGCTCTAAATAGCGCCATCACCGTTATCCGCATCCCGCGTACCCCACACTCTCCCAAAATCAGGAGCTATCCCATGAACACACCAAAAACCGCCCCCACCTACGGCGCCCGGCGCTGGTTGCTCCGCGAGACCTTCGGCAACCTCTTCCTCATCGCCCTCCTCTTCGGCATCGTCGGGCGCTGGAACTGGCTCATGGGCTGGGCGCTTTCCGGCATCTACATCGTCTGGTCGCTTGCGTGCGGGTTGTTCATCCTCCCGCGCAACCCCCAGATGCTCGCCGAACGCGCGCGCCCCCACCCCGACCGCCGCCAATGGGACATGCGTCTTCTGGGCGCGATGGGTGGCTTGATGTTGGTGGAATACGTCCTCGCCAGCCTGGATGCACGCTTCGGTTGGACGCCGCCCCTGCCGCTGGGCGTGCAGCTGGCGGGACTTGCCGCCGCCATCCTCGGCTACGATGGCCTCCTGGTCTGGGCGATGGTCACCAACGCCTTCTTCGTCGCCACCATGCGCATCCAGCAGGAGCGCGGGCAGACCGTCATCTCCAGCGGACCCTACCGCCTGGTGCGCCACCCCGGCTACCTGGGCACGATATTACTGCACCTGGGCGTGCCCTTCATGCTCAACTCCCTGTGGGCGTTGATTCCGGGGGTGCTCAGCGCCGCCGTCCTCATCATCCGTACCGCGCTCGAAGACCGCGCCCTGCACGCCGAACTGCCCGGCTACGTAGACTACGCCGCGCGCACCCGCTACCGGTTGTTTCCGGGCGGTTGGTGATCAGCTGATTACCGGAAGGTGTGAAGATGGCATTCCACTTTCAACCCATGGATGAGACCTGCGCCCACGCAATTGCAGCCTGGCACTACGAGGGCGTCACCAGCTTCTATGATATGGAGCAGGACGCCGAAGACCTGGCGGAGCTGCTCGACCCGCACAGCTGGACCGACCATTATTTCGCGGTCATGGATGCGGGCGGGGAGCTGGTCGGATTTTTCTGCTTCGAGGTCGAGCAGGATGTGGTAACCCTAGGTCTGGGCTTGAGGCCCGATTTGACGGGCAAAGGACTGGGGCAGGCTTTCTGTGAAGCAGGGCTGCAATTCGCCCGGGAGAAATTCCATCCGCGCACCTTTGCGCTCGATGTCGCCACCTTCAACGCGAGAGCCATCGCCCTCTACCACAAGATGGGCTTCCAAGATAGCGGCATCAGCCTGCAAGAGTCCAATGGTGGTTATTACGAATTCCTGCACATGGTCAGAGAGGCGTGAAGATTAGTGCTCCAGCCACGGGAAGAGCTGCGATGAGAAGTGGGGGACCGTTGATGGACGCGCGATTGCAATCCACCCTGGAGGCATGGCAGCTTTCGCAGCCACAGCTGCTCACGCAGACGCTGACGAGTCGCATCTACGTGGTGGACGCCGACGGCGAGACGGCGATTCTCAAGCTGCTCGCGGCAGCGGAGACGGAGGAACAGCGTGGCGCGGTGGCGCTGCGGCATTTCGATGGTCATGGCGCGGTGCGCTTGCTACGCCACAGCCCAGATGCCCAGCTGCTTGAATATGCCGCAGGCGCTGAACTCGTCACGCTGGTCGAGCGCGGCGAGGATGAGCCTGCCACGCGCATCATCGCGCAGGTGCTTGAGCAGCTTCACAGCGTCCCGCAGCTTCCCCCACCCGAGGGGCTGGTCACGCTAGAGCGCTGGTTTGGAGCATTGTTCAATCAAGCCACGGCGGACCGGCGTGCGGGCAACGCCTCACCCTATATCCGCGGCGCCGCGCTCGCCGAGCGCTTGCTCGCTGAGCCGCGCGAGGTGTGCGTGCTGCATGGCGATATCCATCACCGCAACATACGGCAGTCGGCGCGCGGTTGGCTGAGCTTCGACCCGAAAGGTTTGCTCGGCGAGCGCACGTATGATTGCGCGAACACACTGTGCAATCCGGTCAAACCGGAGCTTGTGCACAACGAAACTCGCCTGCTCACCCAGGCTACGATTCTGGCGGACGCGCTCACGCTAGAGCTGTGGCGGGTGCTGGCGTTTACCTGCGCCTACGCCTGCCTGAACGCCAGTTGGTGGTCGCGGCGCACGGGCGAAGGCACCGAAGAAATCGTGCGGTGGCACCTCAAGGTGGCGGAGATAGCTGAGCGCGCTCTCGGGCGGGCATGAGGAATGGCGGAAGGGGGATTGGTTTTCAGAGGTATTTTGGCGACGCGGTATCCCGCGTCGCCAAAATACCAGGAGTTTCCCTCTCCCCCGTCCCTACAGGACGGGCCTCGTCCCTACAGGACGGGCCTCGTCCCGTAGGGACGTCTGAAAGTAGGCAGGCACTTATGAACTTTCATATTTTTCTTCGGTGTATCTTTGCGCTGCTCCTCACCCTGCACGAGTCGTTGTTGCCGGGAGTGCCATGCTCCAGATCGGCTTGACCCGTAGTCGCGGCACTCTGCCTGCTGCCCCCCGTCCCTACAGGACGGGCATCGTCCCGTAGGGACGTCTGAAAGTAGGCAGGCACTTCAGTGCCTGTACAACCACGCAGGTAACCAATCCCGTCCTGTAGGGACGGCTGAAAAAAACTTGAGCCACTCGGGCAAGACAGAAAAGGACCGCAAATGAGCGACAGATACCCAACACCCAATCTGAACCGGCGCGCCTTTGCGCGCACCAACCCACAAACGGTCGCGCAAAGAATAGCGCTGCTACGGGAAATCTTGCCCCACGCACAAAGCATCGCCCAACTCTGTCGTGGAGACTGCTCCACATGCTAAAGCACCATTCCCCGCACCTGCTTGCGACCCTACAAGCCTTGTTCGTCGCCTTCCTGTGG
>JAKJAC010000224.1:0-2974 GCA_022707705.1 Chloroflexota bacterium | reverse complement strand
CCACTTCCTGGGTCTTCATCAAAATCGGCCTGCAAACGCTGCCGCCCCTCACCTTTGCCGGATTGCGCTACTTCATCGCCTTCGCCTGCTTGCTGGTCGTGCTGGCATTCAGCCCCGCCAAAGCGGAATTGCGCCGGATGCCCAAACGGCTATGGCTGCGCCTGGGCATTCTGGGTTTGCTCTTCTACGCCGGCACACAAGGCGCCTCCTTTGTGGCGCTCTCCTACCTGCCCGCGGTGACCGTGAACCTGCTCTGGAGCTTCAACACCGTCATCATCGCCTTGTTGGGGGTGCTGTTCCTGGCGGAGCGACCCACCCCGTTCCAATGGGGCGGAGCCATGCTCGCTCTCGGCGGGGCAGTGCTGTACTTCTATCCGGTCGCCATCCCCAAAGCGCAAAGCACCGGCGTCCTCGTCGCACTTACCGGCATCTCCATGCACTGCATCTCGCTGATCCTGGGACGGGAGGTGAATCGCTCCAGCACGGTTTCCCCACTGGTCGTGACCGTCACCAGCATGGGCATTGGCGGAATCGTGCTGCTCGCCGCGGGCTTGAGCCTCGAAGGGCTGCCCAGCCTAGACCTGCGGGCCTGCGCCATCATCGCCTGGCTTGCAGTCGTCAACACCGCCTTCGCTTTTACGCTTATGAATGCCACCCTGCGCACGCTCACCGCGATGGAATCCAGCATCACCAACAGCACCATGCTCATCTGGATACCGGTGTTTGCGGTCACCTTCCTGGGAGAGCGCATCACGCCCAAAGAGCTCGTGGGATTGCTGCTCGCGGGCCTGGGCACGGTCCTCGTGCAGCTGCGGCGCCCTCCCAAAATCAAGCCGGGCGCCGCCTGAGGGTATAGGACAAATTATTGGGAAGTTCAAGCGGGTGTTTTTGTTTATGATTTTCGTGAACGGGGCTAAGAAACCCGAAGGTTTTCCCCCGTCCACGAAAATCACGCCTGCAAAAAGAGGATGCAGAGAGCTATAGCATTGCGGAGGAGTGAAGATGCACAACACTGCACAACCCGTGCTTGCCCCGATAGCCCTGAAACCGGAGCTTCTGCAAAGCGCTTTCGAGATTCAGACCCGCTGGCATGTGATCACGGGAGCGCCCTCCTGCGGCAAGACCACCTTGATCAACCAGCTCGCCGAGGCGGGTTACCCCACCGTCCCCGAGGGGGCGCGGCTCTACATGGAGAGCCAGCTGGCGCAAGGGCGCACCATCGCGGACATCCGCGCCGATATCTGCGAGCTCCAGTGCGCCATCAAAGACGTCCATGCGGACATCGAGCGTGGCTTACCGGCGAATGCCTGCCTGTTTCTCGATCGAGCGTTGCCGGATTGCCTCGCGTGGCACCGGGCTTTCGGCTTGGATCCGAACACGTTTCTACGGCAATGCTTCCGCTACCGTTACGCCTCCGTATGGATGCTCGATCCGCTCCCCCTGAATCTGAACGGCCTCAGATTCAAAGACCCTGAGCTACAAGCCTTTCTGCACGAGTGGCACATCCGCGATTACACCGCCCTTGGATACTCAATCCACCACGTGCCCGCGCTGCCACCCGAAGCGCGACTTGCCTTCATCCTTGAGGCGCTCTCACAAACAGGCGCTTTAGAAACCCCGGAAAGGCCCTGATGCGGGTATAGGAGAGATTATTGGGAAGTTCAAGCGGTTGAGTACAACCGTAGTTGAGGACAACTACGGTTGCGTTGAGTACAACGCGGTTAGACACTTGGGCACGCCAAAAAGGCGCAGAGGGTGTTTTTGTTTCCGGCAGAAAGAAGACACGGGTGTGCGCCACTTTTTTGCATAACCGCCCTGACATGGGCGGCGCCCTTGTACTGGTTTTTCTCAGAAAGTGTTTTTGGCGCGCGGGGTACCGCGCGCCAAAAACACTAAGAAAAGTTCCTCTTCGTTTGTTTGCAGAACCACCCTAAATGCGAAAAAATGGCGCTCACCCAGAAGACACGAATGCGTTGACAACCCCAGAAAGCTCACCTATAATGAAAAAAGGATCACAAAGGTTATCCCCACAATCTCAGCCCGATATTCACTTTGATCTATTCAGATAATCACCGTGCAACAGTTTTCGACACATGAATGGTATCGGGCGTAGCCCCCAATCGCAAACCAGGTGCCCATGAACGCTCTTGAAACAACTCGTCTCATCATCCGCCCTTTCACAATGGACGATCTCGAAGCTGTGCACCAGCTGCTCGACCTGGACCTGCGCTGGTCAGGCGACGGAATCTCCATCGAGCAACGCCGGGAAAAACTCCAGTTGCAGGTTGCCCTGGCGCAGTGGACCACTACGGATTGTCTCTACGGAGATCGAGGCATCGTTCTCAAGGGGTCAGGGCAGCTCACCGGCATTTGTGGATTTCGTCCCTGGCTCTGCTCTCCGCAAGAACGCTGCCTCTACCAGCTGCCAGAAAGATCCGAGCCTGCCTGCCACTCCCTGGAGTTGGGGGTAGGCTACGCGCTCTCCAGCCAACACCGGGGCCAAGGGTATGCCACTGAGGCGGTCAAAGCCCTGCTCGAATACGGATTCACCCGGCTTCGAGTTGGGCGGATAGTGGCGCTGACAGACCGGGGCAACACCAGCTCCGTCAATGTCATGCGACGGGTCGGAATGCAAATCGGCGTGAACCCTGATCCTGAGGCGCTCTACCCGTGGGTCGTCGGAATCATCGAAAACCCCGCGCACCGTTGCGCCGGTGATGAAATCAAAACCGCAACCGGCTAAGCCAGAATCCCATTTCAAACTCCACCGGAGGAAACACGATGCCCAGACAGCCAATCACCGCGATGCAATTCGCCAAAGTCTACCCTCTCTACGTTCAGAAAGCCGAACGCAAAAATCGCACGCAAGCAGAAGTGGACCAAATCATCTGCTGGTTGACCGGCTACACCCAGGCGGAGCTACAGCAGCACCTCGCACAGGGCAGTGATTTCACGACCTTCTTCACGCAAGCGC
>JAKJAC010000223.1:291-7235 GCA_022707705.1 Chloroflexota bacterium | reverse complement strand
TGTCGCCTTCGTGGGGGATATCCTGGTCCACCTCAACCATGAGAGCGTAGAGTTTCCGGTCGCGCTCCGGGTCAGACTCGAGGTCGCGCAGGGTTTTGAGGATTATGCCCTGGGCGCGGAGCTGCGGTTCGACTTCCGCAAAGGGCGCCGGGTCGAAGGCGACGACATCCAGGTGAACGGGGGTCTCGCGGAAGGCTTCATAGAAGCCGCGCCGCTGCAGGAAGGCGAAGCCCTGGGGCAGGTTGGCGAAGGCATCGGCGCGCAGGGCGGGCGGGTCAAGGGGCTGCACTCTCGCAATGACCTGGTCATAGAGCGCCGAGCCTATCCCGCGCCGCTGGTATGCCGGCAAGACCTCGACATGGATCGAGCAGCTTCGTGGGGGGTAGTTCCAGGGGCTCCGCGCATACGCCGCGAAGCCGACGACGCGCCCATCCTCGACGGCGACCCAACGCTGGTGTCTGGATTGGGGATGGCGGTTGCGGTCGCCCTCAGCCCACGCCTCTGGGGAAGAGGGCCACTCGGGCCAGCTGATGTGCTGGCTCTGATGAATTCCGAAAATCGCCGGATAATCGGCGGGTGCGAAATCACGGATGTGCATGACAAAGCTCCTAAGAATGGGCATTCGTAGCCGTTCGATGATGATGACACTCAATGTACCTGTGAGAAGCGGCGCCGGTTCACCAACCGGGCGGGGAGGTTTGAGGAACTCATGGTTACGATGGAAGGTGCGGTTCAGGGCTGAATGGGGATAGAGCCGGCGGCAATCTTCGCGGAATTCTCACGGGAAATTCATAGAAACTTCACATTGCTGGGCTATACTGCCGGGACATTGATAACTGTGGAGGTATTATGGTCAAAATGCTCGGAAAACGGATTCGTCTTTTTCGGTCCCGCAGTATCTGGGTGCGTAAGGTGGTACAGCTGTTTTTCCTGGTGTTGATTGCCCTGATTGCGGTGAATCACACGCTGGCGGAGAGCGGCAAGGGGTGGTCCTGGCTATCAAACGCATCATTACATGCGCTCTGCCCTTTCGGCGGGGTGGTGACGCTCTACACGTTCATCACGAGCGGTCTGCTGGTGCAGAAAATCCACAGTTCGTCGCTGGTGTTGATGGGACTCGGGGTGCTGTTAGCGGTGCTGTTTGGTCCGGTCTTTTGCGGTTGGGTTTGCCCGCTGGGAACGGTGCAGGAATGGGTGGCGGGTCTGGGGCGGCGACTGCTCCGGCGCCGGTACAACCATCTTGTCCCGGCAAAACTGGATCGGGTCCTGCGGTATGCGCGTTACCTGGTGCTGGCGTGGGTCGTTTATGTGACCGCGGTCAGCGGCACGCTGGTGTTCTCGGCTTACGACCCCTACTTCGCGCTGTTCAATTTCTGGAGCGGTGAGGTGGCGCCCACAGCGCTGGTCATCCTCGGCGCGACACTGTTGCTATCGCTGGCGATAGAGCGCCCCTGGTGCAAGTACGCCTGCCCGTATGGGGCTTTCCAGGGACTCTTCAACCGTATCCGCGTGTTCAGCATCCGGCGCGAACCCTCCACTTGCCGCGCGTGCAGCCTGTGCACGACGCAATGCCCGATGAATATTCCCGTGGACACGTTGACGGTGGTGCGGGATCACCAGTGCATTTCGTGCCTGGAGTGTACTTCGGAAGCTACCTGCCCGGCGGCAGCGACGGTCACCTTCTCGACCGGAGGTAAGCGATGAGCCTCAATTCCAAGATTCTAGCAGTGGTGGTGGTGGTAGTGCTGTTCGGCGGCATCGCCGTCTCAACGACGCTGGGCTGGTGGGCTACAGAATCCACCAAGACGCCGGCAGCGTACACCGAAGGGGACTTCGCCGGGCAAGCCAATCCCGCCGATATTCGCGGTTCTTATACCTTTGGCGATGTCAGCCGAGCCTTCGATATCCCAGCTGCGACGCTGGCACAGGCGTTTGGGGTCACGGCTGAGGAGCCGGACACCTTTGCGCTGAAAGACCTGGAGACGCTCTATGTAGACAGCCCGGTGGAAATCGGCACGGCTTCGGTGCGGCTTTTCGTCGCCTGTTACCGGGGCTTGCCCTATGATTTGGCAACCGCGGCGGAGACTTATGTGCCGGCGAGCGCTGCGGCGGTCATCAACGCTGAGGGGCAGCCCACAGCGGAGCAGCGCGCCTGGCTGGAGACGCATACCGCGCCGGCGACAGCTCCCACGCCCGCAACAACGGAAGGGACAGCGGCGCCGGTAGAGACGGCGGCGCCGGAACCGGTCGCAACGCCCGGCGCAGCGACCGAAGACAGCGCCACACGCATCAAGGGCCGGACAACCTTTGGCGAGTTACTGGATTGGGGCGTGTCACAAGCCGCGATAGAAGAGATTATCGGCGGACCACTCCCGGATCCCGCCATGAAGGTGAAGGATTACGCGACGGCGCAGGGGTTGAACTTCGAGACGCTCAAACTCGCTTTGCAGGCTGCTGTGGATAACCAGGTCAGGCCGTAACTGAGGGGCTTTGGAGTGTGACACACGGGCGGCAGAGGGTTCTGCCGCCCGTGTGCTTTGTAGGGAACTAAGACCTACGGGAAACAAGAGCTGGACTCAGGGGGCCCCGGCAGCGTGAGTTGAGCTGTGGGCTGGCAGGCAAAAAGCGCGAAACCGTGGGGTTTCGCGCTTTTGGTGCCAGGGAGTAACTCAGACGATGGTGCCGTCGGGAATCACGGTGTCTTTGGGGATGACGACGATGCCATCGCGGATGACGTAGCTCTTGGTCTCTGAATCCGCCTCACCGGCATGGTTGCGGATGACGACGTTGCGCCCGATGCGCACGTTCTTGTCGAGGATGGCGCCCTCGATGACGCTGCCCTCGCCCGCCCCAATATCCGGGATGCCCAGGCGACGGTTATCCGCCTTCTCCGCGTCGGTCTCGAAGTAATCCGAGCCCATCATCACCACGCGGTGCAGGTGCGAACCGGGGCGCAGGACGCTGCGCAAGCCGACGACGCTCGAGCGGATGGTGGATTGTTCGACCATGCAGCCCGGCGCGATGAAAACCTGCTGCATGTCAGAATCCATGATGCGACTGCCGGGCAAGAAGCGCGGGCGCGTGTAGATGGGCCATTCAGCATCGAAGAAGTCGAAGGGCGGGTTGGAGGAGGTGAGCGCCAAGTTCACGTTGTAGAATGCGGCAATCGTCCCGATATCTTCCCAATAGCCATCGAAGCGGTAGGCGCGCACCTTCAGCCCCTGCTCAATCGCCGCGGGAATCAGGTGCTTGCCGAAGTCGGAGCCGGTCTGGTCGCGCAACATTTCGAAGAGCAGCTGCGAGCGGAAGACGTAGATGCCCATCGAGGCGGTATAGGGACGATCCCCGGAAAGGCTCTCCAATCCGGCAAGGTTCGCTAAGGGTGGTTTCTCGACGAAGCGGATGATGTGAGAATCCGCATCCGCCTGCAGAATGCCGAAATCGGACGCTTCCTCGGGTAATACGGGGTGCACTCCAATGGTGATATCGGCATCGTTATCGCGGTGCGCTGCCACAAAATCGGAGTAATCCATGCGATAGAGATGGTCGCCGGAGAGAATGAGGGTTTCGCGGGACTTGGAGCTCTGGAGCTGGAAGAGCTGCTTGCGGAGCGCATCAGCTGTGCCCTGATACCAGGAAGTGCTGGAAGGGGTCTGCTCCGCTGCCAGAATCCGCACGGAACCGCGGGAGAAGTTATCGAAGACGTAGGTGCGCGAGATGTGGCGGTGCAGGGATTCAGAGTTGTACTGGGTCAACACGTAGATACGGTCAATTCCCGAATGGATGCAGTTGCTGATGGGAATATCAATCAACCGGTAGTGCCCCGCCAGCGGCACCGCGGGCTTGGAGCGTACCTTGGTAAGCGGATACAGGCGGGTTCCTGCCCCACCGCCAAGAATAACACTGACCACATCGTGCATTGAGAAACGCATGGGAGGGTCTCCTTTCTGGATTGCAATCTGCAGGCTTTGGTTGTGTGAATCTATTCTAATTATAGTCAATAGCGGCAAATAAGGCAATCGGGGTAACTTTTCAGATTTCCAGCGCCGAGCGCCAGTGGGTGCGTTTCAAAACGGGGGTGAAAATCTCAAGCGCCCCTACAGGGCGCGGAGAAAAAGGTGATTTTTGTGGTGAGGCTTCGCCTCACCACAAAAATCACTCAAAGAAAAGCATTTGTATGATAGTCGTCTTGCTTTTACCCCGAAATTGAAACACACCCGACTGCCCTGGGTATAGGACAAATTATTGGGAAGTTCAAGCGGTTGAGACCGACCGCGGTCGGATGGATGAGACAATGGCGTTGAGTGCAACGCGTTGAGTACAATGGCGTTGAGTACAACGCAGTTAGACACTTTGACGCGCCCAAAAGACGCAGAGGGTGTTCTTTCACCTGCAGAAAGAAGACGCAGAGAGTTGAATCGCTGATGAAGGCGGTTTACATGATAGCGATCGTATTTTCTCCAATGTTTTGTCGTATACCCGCGGCTGAGTGGTACGGCTTCGATGTCCATGCTATAATTCCTTGAGGTCCCCCCTCTCTATTGGAGGCATTGCCGATGAATGACTACAAAGCGTATCTGAAAGGTGATCCCACCGATTGGCTGCTGGAACCGGACAATCCCTCGGTGCGCTATCTCACGCTGACCGAGCTGCTGGAAGTCCCCGCGGATGAGGCGCAGGCGCAAGCTGCCAAAGCCGCCGTGATGACCACCGGGCTGGTCCCCCAGATTCTCGCGCGCCAGGCGGAAGGCGGCTATTGGGACAAGGCGGAGGCGCTCTACACCGCCAAGTACCGGGGCACGGTCTGGCAGCTGCTCATTCTGGCGGAGCACCTGGCGGATGGACAGGATGCGCGCATCCAGAGAGCCTGCGAGTTCCTGCTGGAGCATTCGCAGGACCTGGAAAGCGGCGGTTTTGCGATGCACCGCAGCGTCAAAACTGGCGGCGGCAGGCACAGCGAGGTGCTGCCCTGCCTGACAGGAAACATGGTGTGGGCTTTGCTGCGTCTCGGCTACGGCAACGACCCTCGGGTACAACGCGGCATCGCCTGGATTACGCGCTATCAGCGCTACGATGATGGCATCCCGGATCCCCCGCAGGGTTGGCCCTACGACAAATTCGAGGTGTGCTATGGGCGCCACAGCTGCCACATGGGGGTGGTCAAAGCCCTGAAGGCGCTGGCGGAGATTCCGCCCGCCCTCAGAAGCGGCGACGTCAAGCGCAGCATCGCCGAGGGCGCCGAGTTCATCCTCAAGCACCACATTCACAAGCGCAGCCACGCTCTCACGCAGGTCTCCAGGCCCGGATGGCTGCGCTTCGGCTTTCCGCTGATGTACCAGACGGATGCGCTGGAGATTCTGGGGTTGCTGATCCGCCTGGGCTTCCGGGACGAGCGCATGCAGGAAGCCGTGGATGTGGTGATCGCCAAGCAGGACACCTCCGGCAGATGGGCGCTGGCGAGCACCTTCAACGGGCAATTTCAGGTGGATGTGGAGGAGAAGGGCAAGCCGAGCAAATGGATCACCCTCAATGCGCTCAGGGCGCTGAAAGGCTATTTTGGATGACTACAAATCTCTCACGTCTGAATGAGTTCTTCGCTGCCGGGAAGATTCACGTGCAACGCGGGGCGCTGTTCGAGCGCGTCCCCCACCCTATGCCGGCGGATTTCGACTTCGACCGCGTGGAGGGGATGCTGCTGGGCTTAGCCACCGGCGATGCACTGGGCAACACGACGGAAAGCCAGAACCCCGCGGACCGCACGCGCCGCCACGGCGAAATCCGCGATTATCTGCCCAACCGTTATGCCGAAGGGCGCGCCGTGGGATTGCCCTCCGATGATAGCCAGATGGCTTTCTGGACGCTGGAGCAATGGCTGGCGGATGGCGCGCTCGACCCCGAACGGTTGGCGCAGCGTTTCTGCGCGGAACAAATCTTCGGCATCGGGCAGTCGGTCAAAGAATTCGTCATCAACTTCAAAGCGGGGAAGCCCTGGCACGCCAGCGGGATCCCCTCCGCGGGGAATGGCGCGCTGATGCGCATCGCGCCGGTGCTCGCGCCACACCTGCGCACCGGCACGCCCGCGCTGTGGGCGGATGTGGCGCTCGCGACAATGCTCACCCACAACGACCCCGCCGCGCTCTCCGCAAGCCTGGCTTTCAGCGCGATGCTCTGGGAGCTGCTCCAAATGTCTGCCCCACCGGAACCGCTGTGGTGGGTGGAGACCTATGTGAGCCTCGCCCGCGACCTGGAAGGAGACACCGTCTACCGCCCGCGCGGGGGAGCGTACGCAGATTACACCGGTCCGCTGTGGCGCTTCGTGGACACGCAGGTCCGCGCCGCCTATGAGCAAGGCATGCCGGCGCTGACCGCGTGCGATGCCTGGTATTCCGGAGCGTATCTGCTGGAGACCGTGCCCAGCGTGCTGTATGTGCTGATGCGTCACGCGGATGACCCTGAAACGGCGCTGGTCCGCGCGGTGAACGATACCCGCGACAACGACACCGTGGGCGCCATCGTGGGCGCAGCGGTGGGGGCGCTGCACGGGCGGCGAGGTTTGCCCGAACGCTGGGTGAGAAATCTGCTCGGACGCACGCGCGCGGCGGATGATGGGCAGGTCTTCGCGCTGCTGGCGCAGGCGCGGGAACGGGTGTGTGGGGAGCAGCGATAGCCCGCCGCAAGGCGCAGGGGAGCGAGCCTAAAGCAGCTGTTGCGCGCTAGTGTTGGCGCCCCAGGAGGCTCAACAGCCCCCGGACCCAGCGCCAGAGGTAAGCGAACGGCAGCAATAGCGGATGCGCGACCTGATAGCGGTCGCGGATATACGCCGGCGCCGGGAAGATGTTTTCCCACGCATACGCCCAGCGCTGCCGCCACCCCGGCATGGAAGCGAGGTCGGTGAAGAAGCGCTGCGCCACCGGGCGCGCGGGCGCCGTGAGCTGCGCGTAGAG
>JAKJAC010000223.1:0-264 GCA_022707705.1 Chloroflexota bacterium | reverse complement strand
TGGCTGAGGCTTGCAGCGCCGCGAGCCTGTTCCGCACCCCGGCGGGCGGCTCCAGCTGCCAGCAATCCCAGACCACCGGCAGCACTCGCTGCAACGGCAGGACCAGGTCGCAGGCGCCGGCTGCCGCGAAGAGCGCGTCCCAATCGAGCGCGTCCCGATAGGCGACCAGCACCTCTGCGATATCGTGATACCACAGCAGATTCCCGGAAGCTCCGGCGTGATGCAGCATCAGATGAGCGCAGAGGTGCAGCAGCTGCGCCTCGG
>JAKJAC010000222.1 GCA_022707705.1 Chloroflexota bacterium | reverse complement strand
TGCGGTGACTTGCACAGTGCGCGTCACAGACGCGCCATCGGCAAGCGAAGCCACGTCCCAACTCACGACGTTGCCCGTGGCAGTGCCGCCGTCAGAAATCGTTCCTACAGTGACGCTCAGAGGCAGGCTATCGGTGATGACCACGCTGTTGCGAACTGCGCCTGTGGCGTTTGTGGCGACGAGGGTGTAGGTGAATACGTCGCTGATGTCTACGGTAGCCGGCGCCGATTTGGCGATGGTGAAGCTGCCACCGCTGGCGGAGGAGCCAATGGCATCTTCCCATGTATTGGCGACGCGAACGCCATCAATGATCGCGGTGGGTCCGCCGCTTGCCTGCCGGATGGCAACAGCCTCCACCGCTTGTGCTGTTCCTGACATGCTTAGCAGAGGGGTAGTGGGTTCGGTAGTGCTTACGCTATCCAGGACATATAGCGCTGTGTTGCCTGTGGTGGTGTCGAATTTGATTACCAGCAGGTAGGTGGTGTTAAAGCTAAAGTTGGCTGTCGAATACGTTCCTGTGCTGGTGTCTCCCAATCCGAACCGTAAGATTCCAGCATCGCTTTTGGCGAAAACCCGTGCGCGGAAGTTAAAAGTTCCCGCATCTTTCAGGTGCAGGAAATATGCGCCCGCGCCTGCCGCTGATACTTCTACCAGTGTGGCGACGTAGACCGTGCCAGAGGTCTGATTGGTAAAACCGCGGTTGACGTCTTCGGCGCCGCTGGCAGCAATAGTGGCTGCACCGCCGACACCAGAAGAGCCGTAGCCGGGCATGGAGAGCCCTGCCGCGGGATCGTAGGTCACAAACCCTGCGGTGCCAGAATGATTGACCCAGGTCCCAGCACTTACAGTGGTGAGATTGCCTAGAGTGCTGCCGTAGTCGAAATTCTCCGCCCACAGCGGCGTCATGGTGATGGCTTCTGCTTGCGCCGTAAGTGGTGTGAGGTTGGAGAAAACCATGCTCCCTACGATTAACAGGGACATAACCGTGAACATGATACGTCTCATATCTTACCCCTTTCTGAATATGGATAAACGACTTTGCTGGAAACAGCTGGTGAGCAACGCGCGGCAAATGTGAAGCAGGGGATAGGTATCTGCATGCCTCAGGACCTGTGACCGCAGGAGGTTATTGTTTGCATGGCTCACCATAAGTCTATTGTGTCCGATTCTGAGCAGTTTGCAAGTGACTTTTATACATCTTTTTGACAATTCCAGGCTTGCTTATAGTATCTGAGTCAGAGATTCATGGCTTAAGCCAGTGGACCTATCTGGGGCGTTCTTATGCGTGGGGATCTTGGGTTACGCCAACTGACGGTAATTCCCCTGTGAACCAAGGAGGTTGTTCAGTGATTCGTGCTCTCTACTATTCTCAGGAACGCGGTTTGCAATTTGACCTGCCACCCCAGGATTTTGTCAGAGCTTTGAGCGATGCACAGGGATTGCTATGGGTTGATATGGATCAAGCGCCTGTAGAGATGTGCTTGCCGGTTTTGCGCGACATGTTTGGCTTCCACCCCCTGGCGATTGATGATGCTCTGGTGGAATCACATTCGCCCAAGATTGATGATTGGATTCAGTATCTATATCTGGCATTGCAGGCTGTGGTGGTGGGCGCAGAGGCGTGGCAAGATCTTGAAACCCGCGAGTTGGATGTGTTTTTGGGCTCCAACTACCTTGTGACCTATCACACTGAACCGGTGGAGGCCTTGGAACGGGTGTGGCGGGCGTGTCGCCGTGACGAGCGACGCCTGCAAAAGGGCGCCTGCAATCTGCTCTACGCTATTGCTGATGAATTGGCTTCGGATTGTATGGCGGCAGTGGAGACGATTGATGATCAAATTGATCTCATTGAGGACCAGATTTTCGGCAATCCAGGACCGCACTTGCTGGAGAAAATCTTCACTCTAAAGCGCACTCTGGTGATGTTGCGGCGGATCATCGCGCCACAACGTGAGGTACTTAACAAGATGGCGCGTGGCGGCTATGCCACAATTCCACCTGAACAAAGTATTTTCTTTCGTGATGTTTACGATCATCTTGTGCGGCTCTACGATATCATTGATAGCCTGCGCGACTTGGTCAGCGGAGCACTGGATAGCTATCTCTCGGTGGTTAGCAATCGCATGAACGAGGTGATGAAGACGTTGACCGTGATTACGACGTTGTTCATGCCGATATCCTTCCTAGCGGGCTTCTTCGGTATGAATTTTTTCCAGCCTACCTACCCCTTTCCAGCATGGACCAGTTCTCCTGCGTTCATAATAGCATTGATATTGATGGCTTTTACGCCGGTTGGCATGCTCCTGTGGATGCGCCGTCGCGCCTGGATGTAAAATCAATCGCCAAGCGTCAATGACTTCGGTTTTTGAATGCTGACACGTGACATGACTTCTTGCTGAGGTGCTTATGGCTGACATCACTCATTGGGGCATTTTGGGTACGGGCGCGATTGCACAGCAGTTCGCGCGAGGGTTACGCGACCTGCCAGATGCACAGCTTGTCGCGGTCGGCTCACGGACGGCAGAATCTGCGGAGCGCTTTGGACGCGCATTCGATGTTTCCCACTGCCATGCAGATTATCGCGCGCTGGCGGAAGATCCGGATGTGGATGTCATCTATATCGGTACACCGCATCCCTTCCATGCAGAGAACACGCTACTGTGCCTGCGTGCCGGCAAGGCCGTTTTATGTGAGAAGCCCTTCGCCCTCAACGCGGCGGAAGCGCGGATGGTGATTGCCGAGGCGCGGACGCGGCGCTTGTTTTTGATGGAAGCGATGTGGATGCGTTATCTGCCCGCCATGGTGCAGGTGCGGCGCTGGCTTGCGGAGGGCGTTATCGGCGAAGTGCGTATGGTGGTGGCGGACTTTGGTTTTCGTGCGCCCTTCGACCCACACAGTCGTCTCCTCGACCCGGCTTTGGGCGGTGGTGCGCTTCTCGATGTGGGTATCTATCCCGTCTCTTTGGCATTCATGGTTTTGGGGACCCCGGCGCGGGTCACCGGGGCAGCTCATCTGGGTGTGACCGGCGTCGATGAGCAATCGGCGTGGATCTTCGAATATCCGCAGGGGCAGCTCGCGGTATTATCCGCGGCAGTGCAGACAACTATGCCTACCGAGGCGCGCATCCTTGGCACGAAGGGCGCCATCCATATCCATGCTCCCATGTATCGCCCGGAGCGGTTGACACTGACGCGGAAAGGTTTGCCGGAGTTCCCTTCGCGGTTGCCTGCAGGTATCAAATCACTGGGGCGCACGTTGGGCCTGAACCACCTGTGGAAGCGGTTGCGGCGTGCTGGCGGGAGCGACTATCACTTTCCCTTACACGGCAATGGCTACAACTATGAGGCGGATGAGGTCGCTCATTGTATGCGTGAGGGGCGTCTCGAAAGCGCCATCATGCCATTGGATGAAACGCTGGTCATCATGGAGACGCTGGACCAGCTCCGCGCCCAGTGGGGATTGGTCTATCCGGGGGAGGCGACATCTCGGTAGGAGCAAGTTATCCCCAATAGTATCTGTCTCTTGCCACCTTCTCCCATCACACTGCGGCTGCAAAGGTCTCAATGTACTCCAGACTCTGGTGTCGAAAGTACGTGTTATACAGGTCTGCGTAATGCCCACCTTGCGCCAGAAGTGTGGTGTGGGTCCCTTCTTCAATGATGTGCCCGTGATCGAGTACGATAATGCGGTCGGCGTTCTTCACTGTGGAAAGCCGGTGTGCGATGACGATGGCAGTCCGGTCGCGCATGAGCGTTTCCAATCCCTCTTGAATCTGCGTTTCGGTGAAGGGGTCCACACTGGCGGTGGCTTCATCCAGGATGAAGATAGCCGGATCCTTGAGCACCACCCGCGCTAGCGCCACCAGCTGCCGCTGCCCCATGGAGAGATTCGCCCCGCGCTCTCCTACATCAGTATCGAGTCCGTTGGTCAAGGCGGCGACCCACTCGCCGTGGCTGATAGCAGTCGCCGCGGCGCACACCTCATCATCGGATGCTTCTGGGCGCGCATAGCGGATGTTATCACGCACCGTTCCAGAAAAAAGAAAAGGCTCTTGCGGTACTAACCCCAAGTATTGGCGATATTGCCCCAAATCCAGCGTGCGGACATCGCGCCCATCTACCAGCAACTCTCCGCATTGGAATTCATAGAAGCGGGTGATGAGCCGGGCGATGCTGCTCTTACCTGCGCCTGTGTGCCCCACCAACGCGATAGTTTCGCGGGGGCGAATCTTGAGAGAGAAATTATCCAGCACGGCCTCGCCATCAATATAGGAGAAGCACAGGTCGCAGAATTCCAAGGCACCGCTGAGCGCCGTGACTGGCTCCGTTGCCGTTTGTCGCACGCGCGGTTCGGCATCAATCAGCGCAAAGACGCGTTCCGCTGCTGAAAGCCCATCCTGGAACTGGCTCCAGAAAGAAGCAATGCTCATCATGGGCCACCAATAGAAGCCCACGGCCTGCATAAAGAGGTACCAGTTTCCCGGGGTCACTGCCGAGCTGACCCGTGTCGCCAGCCCGCTCAGGTAGAAGAGTAAGCCCACACTTAGCCCTGAAGCGATGCTCATGACCGGGAAAATAGTATTGAGCGTCAATCCCCGTCGTATGCCGATGCGGTAAGCCTGACGGTTGTTTTGGCTGAAGGTTTCATAAATGGCGGCTTCTTGCCGGAAACTTTTGGCGACCACGATACCGCTGATGGATTCTTGAATCTGCGCGTTGATTTTGGCGGTAACGCGGCGGGCTTGTTGTGTGATGCGACGCGCCAGACGCCGGAAACTCAGGGCAATCGCTACTGCGAAAGGCGTCATCCCCAACAGCGCCAGAGTAAGCCAGACGTTGATGTTGAATAGCCATACCGAAAGGATGATAACCAGGAGCACTTGGCTTGCCAGGTCGAGCACTAGCAGGACAACGTTGGAGAAATCTTGTGTATCGGAGCTGACCCGGCTGACGATTTTGCCGGAGGCATGTTCGTCGAAGAATGAGAGATCGTGTCTGATGGTGGCATCGAAAGCATTCTCGCGCAGCGTGAGCACTACATCACCCACCACTCGCGCCGTGATTGCCCGGCGGATGTAGTTGAAAAGCCAGCCCAATACACCTAATAGCAGCACACCGCCCGCCATAAGGAGAATGGTGGAGAGGGTGGGACGCCTGGCGACGATATCAATGGCGCGAGAGATAAGAATGGGTCCCGCCGTGCCGGTGATGGAGTTGAGCAACAACAGCGCCGAGGCGCCTGTCATCTGCCGGGCATAGGGGCGGAAATAGCTGAGAATGCGGCGTACCAGCTCTCGATCGCTATATTTGCGATCGTAGGATTCGGTGTCAAGACCATCAAGAATGAAGCCCATGGAGGTATCCTTTTATCAGTCTGTTGATAGCGCTAATTCTCATAGCGCGCAAAGATTCTCCGGTAATCCATGCTGCGCGCCATCAATTCATCGTGTGTGCCTTGATCTGCCAGTGTGCCATGTTGTAGTACCAAAATCCGGTCAGCCCAGCGGATTTGGCTCAAGCGGTGTGTAATTAAAAACGTCGTGCGCTCCTGACTGATGCGTCGCATGGCGCGCTGAATTCTGTCTTCGGTGGCGCTATCAATGGCGCTGGTGCTGTCATCCAAGATCAGGATGCGCGGATTGGTTAAAAAGGCGCGGGCGATGGCAATGCGTTGCCGTTGCCCTCCAGAAAGTGTCACACCGCGCTCGCCCACCTCTGTTTGATATCCTTCATTGAAGCCTATGATAAAATCGTGAGCCTGCGCCTCGCGAGCAGCTGCTTCGATAGCAGCCTGGTCTGCGTTCGCGCAACCAAAAGCGATGTTCTCTGCAAGTGTCCGCGAGAACAGGAACACATCTTGTTCGATGGTGGAAACCTGGGAGCGCAGCGATTCCAGCTGCCAATCACGGACGTCAATCCCATCCACTAACACCCGCCCGCTGTCTACGTCGAAGATGCGGTTGATGAGGCGTGTGAGTGTGGTTTTGCCCGATCCCGTCTGCCCAACAATGGCGATAGTCTCCCCCGGTTGGGCGGTAAAGCTAATATCCTTGAGGATGGGTTTGCCATTATAGCTGAAGCTAACCTTATCGAAGGTGACCGCGCCCTGAATAGGATGTGCCTCGCCGCGCTCGTTTTCATCAAGCTCCGTCTCAGTGTTGAGCAGTTTGAGAATGCGTTCGGCGCTGGCAATGCCCAATTGCACCAGGTTGAAGGAGAAGATCGAGATGAAGGTGGGGAAACGCAATGCCCCAAACAGCCCCATGAAAGAGACTACCTGCCCCAAGCTGATGCTGCCGGCGCGCCATAACAGCAGCGCGTGCAGAAAAGCTGCTGCCCACGCTACGCTGAAGACTAACAGCGGCAGATAGCGGGCCTCCAGCATTCCCTGGTGGACGAAATGATCGCGGTAGCGTCGCGCATTTTCGCGGAAGTTGTGCCCCTCTCGGCTTTCCTGTGTATTGGCTTTGACCACTTCAATGCCGGCAACGGCTTCTGCCAAACCAGCGTTCATTTGACCGTAGCTTTCTCGTTGGGCAAAACTTACAGGTTTCAGGCGACGATTGTAATCGTAGACGGTATACGCCAATGCTATGGTGAATAGCAGCGGCACGAGGAGCAATCGCCATTCAAGAACGCTGATGAAGGCGAGCGGCACTATCAGGCCCATTGTTGAATCGGTGATGAGCATGACACCGGGGCTAAACATATAATTGAGCTGGCGTACATCATCCGTGGCGCGTGCCATGATATCACCGATACGCTGCTTGCCATGAAAGGTCTGGCTCTTGCCCAACAAGTCCGCGTAGAATTCCTCTCGCGCATCGCGTTCCAACAGTTGTGCGATAAACTCCACCGCGGAGTTACGCCCCAAACCCGTGATGCCCTGGATGAGCGCTGAGGCTCCCAGTCCCAGTGCCAGCGCTAGTAGGGCATCGTTTGTCCAACCCGGTTTGTTGATGACATCGAAGCCTTTGCCGACGAAGAGCTGGATGTTGCTATAGGCAAGATTGTTGGCGATAGTCGCGGCAAGAGCGAGCAGGGGCCACAGTGGATAGCGCAGCAAGTGGGAGATGACCCATCTTGCTGCGGCACTGCGGTTATAAGTGTAAGCATTCTCGATGCGGAACTCGCGTCGGTCCAAGGGTGTCCTCCGGACGAACTGGGAATGGATTAATTATAACCTATATCGCCAGTTTCACTTAAAGAGTAACTGTTTAGGGTGCGTTCCAAAGTGGGGGCGACAATCTCAAA
>JAKJAC010000221.1 GCA_022707705.1 Chloroflexota bacterium | reverse complement strand
GCCGATATGTAAGCCGGTTACAGCTTCAATGTCAAAGGTGATAACGATGCGCCCTTTGAGTTCGATTTTGCGTTCTTCAGACATGGTAACCTCCGTTGATTGCTGATTTGTGATTCCAAGATAGACCTGGAGATTAGTTGCCGCCATGATATTTATGGTAGGCAAGGATGGCTTCAAAGAATTCAACGAAGTGCTTGAAATACTTCTTCTGTGTTTCTTCGTCTTTAGCTTTCAGCACTTCATCCACTGCGGGATTCAGAACCTCTACGAGTCCACGCACTCCCGCACCTTGTGCTCGTCGTACACGATAGGCCATTTTAGGCTTTAGCAGATGCAATCGCCGCCATGCCGTTGTGTGGTCCACGGTCATTTGCCCCTCTATTTGGCGCACTTCGCCAAATAGAGCACGGATTTGGGAAGTGTTCAGCGTCCTGCTCAACTCTTGACCGAGCAAGTCCGCGTATTTCACTACCAAATCGGCGCGTTCGGGGTTAGTAACAATTTGCTGCATATCCTGGGGTGAGATGTTAGCCATTTGAACCTCCTTGCGTTTCTAAATGGATTGATAAAGAACTTCCAGTCAAGTCTTCAAAAAAACTCTCGATCTCAGTGCGATATGTTTCCCGCCACCGTCGAACGTATTGGCGGATTGAAACTTCAAACCCACCTTCGATATCACATTCCAGTTTCTTTGTTGCTGAGTAGACCTGCGTTGAGGGAGTGGCAAAGAAAATGTGGTTAAATTCATTATCATCTAGAATTCCCATTTCGAGTGCCCATTGCAGGCCTTTTGCTTTTAGGTAGCGCTTGGCCTTTTCACGCTCTACGTGTGCAGAGCAATCAGCCATCAAATTCGTTGCTACCCGATATGTGCCAAATCGTAGCTCCTCAATGCTTGAGAATCTTCCCCGTCGCCGTTCACGCTCCCAGAATGCCTCATAAACTCTGTCCAGTAGACGTGGGAGTGTGATGACAATTTCTTGAACGGAATTTACCAATCGCTCCACGTTTTCTTGAGTGACAGGACTCTCGACCTCGAACGTGAGATCGTCTGAATCAATGATCGGCAATAGTCTGTTTCCGATTTCGGGCGATGTCAGGATTCTGGAATCAGGATTAGGTTCGCTGGATTCCAATACTTGTTCTCGAATGTCGCTAATATCTCTTGGGATATCCAGTGCTGTAATTGCAGCATTCAGATACGCCGGCACACTCAACAATTTCCAAGCATCTTGCCAGTCCTTGCATCGCTGAATAAACGTATGGATTTCAGCATCATTTCTATCAGTGCGTTGTGCGGTGAAGAAAGCCTCAATTTGTGTTTCGTCCAGCGGTGCGATGTCAACAAGTCTGGCATTTTCCAAATCTTCCAGCGAGATTACCGGCCGTGAAGTCAAAATGACATGTAGTCTTGGATAGGCGGACATAAACTCCAGCAATACATTTAGGAATTCGCATCGATATTCGTGTTTTCCGACCTCATCTAGACCATCCAGCAAGATCAACCACTGCAAATGAGAATTCTCGAACAGTTTTTGAGGACTTTTGGGAACACCTCCTCGTTCATTGTTATCCCACAATACATGAAGTAAATTACATATTTGTTTTGCGAAATGAAGACTATCAGTCCTGGATTGTCGCGTCAGATTGCGCAATGGAAGCAGGATGGGAATCAATCCGCTTGGTGGGCGGTACTGCTCCAGTTGGCGCGCATAATCCATATCCTGCGCCCCCTCTTGTGCCAGAGAGCGTACCAGTCTTTGCAGAAAAAGACTCTTCCCACTTCCTGCCGCACCCTGCAAAACCAGCAGATGCCTGTCTTCTTCCCTAAAGAAATCTTCTACCGCCTTTTGAATAGTAACACCTTTGCTATCATGCAATTCCTGGTAGGCTGCCTCCGCTGGGGGTTCTGCACGATTCCAGTAACGCAGAATCTCACCCTGTACTTGTTCGAAATACCTTTGCCAAATAGAGGGCAGAACATAGGGCACTTCACTATAAGAATATTGATACTCGGGGTCGTTTGTTAGAATACTTATGCTATCCAAAGCGACCTTACTCTCACCTGACCTTATCCAAGCTTCACCTTGGTAGATAGATTTGTCTTTACCATCTTTCCAAGCACTCATGGCTTTCTTGACATGATACAAGGCGGAAGGTGTAGTTGGTTCAATAACAAGGCAACCACACCTCTGGTTGTCGATTTCGACAATGTAGAAGTCCCAATGGAGTAAGGTGGGTTGGATATGGGCACTAATACGTTTCTGAAACTCTCCCTTAATGGCTTCAGAGACCGCGAAATTCTCTGCACCCTCAGCGATATTCATGTGCCGCATCAGCGAATCTATCCCACAACGATTGCCTTTATCATTTATACCAAGCAACAGGTAAGCGGGCTTTCCTCTGAGTCGGGCTGTATTAGCAAGAGAGATTATATCCCGGATGAATTCCGTTTTTGCCCATGCCTGTGACCATTCACAGGTTTCCTTTCTATCTATGAGAGGTGCTTCCTCATAATAGACTTGATCAGCAAAAAGCGCTGTAATGTATTCAGACTCGCCTATCATGAGATCACCGAATAAGAAGTTCCATCCACCGGGCGGCTACACCAACCCAATCCAGGCGCGCGTAATCGGGCTGCTTTTCTGACCCGGGCAGAAGGTGGAATTGCTCAGTCAGTTGCCGGTGTTCCGGAACCTCCTCTTTGAGATTGCGTTTGAGCAGATAAACAATCCGCCAGTTCCAGGGACCGTAGAGTGTCTGCGGTTTGCCTTGCGCTTTGCGGTCCTTGCCCTGTTCGCTCCGCCGTTTATGGGCTTCGGCATACAACGCGTAATTCAGCAGCAGTTTGCGAATAACTGCCATGCGCTGGCTGCTATCCAATGCTTCCAGCTGTGCCTTCAAATTGCGGGCATGCTGGAATTCGCTCCAGGGTAGAGATTGCCCTAAGAAGGCAATAGCGCTTTTGTTGTGGGGTTGGTCTTGTTCATCCCACCATTCCAGGTTTTTGGCGGCAGCTTCGGCGCGCGCTGCATCTTGAGCCGCTTTGGCTAGCGGGTATTTTTCCGTAACCAACGCCATACCGCCGCTGATATGGATCCCGGGATGACAGCCCGTGTACTGCTTCAGGTCTTCGTTGACTCGCCAGGCGAATTCCACGAGTACATCCCACGAACCGACGAAGAACAAGTCATCGCCGCCGGAGTAGATGGCATAGAGGGCGTCGCCATACAAGCGTGCGTCTTGATCTTGTTGCCGGCGTGCCGTATCGGTGTTACGGCGTTCTTCATTGAACTCTCGGGCAAGTTTGCCGACCCAACCTTCAAAAAACAGGCTGATGGCAAAACTTAGCGAGGCAATGCGCGAGAGCGTCGCTTCGTTGCCCAAACCCTCAGCGAAGAGTCTGCCCAGGTTATCCACATCCGCGCGGAAGACGCCCAAGCGGGTGATGCCTTGTGACTGATATGCCAGTGCGCCAAATGGTTTGACCGGGTTTTCAGCGCCGAGATCTGGTAAATCGTCCACTTTGCCTTGTAACTGGCGAATCTCCTCGCGGCTGATAATCGGCGTGACGTTGACCAGTAAGCGACGGCTCAGCACTTTGTTCCTGGTACGTTTTTGCGCCTCAACGAAGGCGGCATCATGCAATGCCCAGATATGACTGAAATGCTGGATTTCGTCAATCCTTTCGCTTACCTCTATCTCAAATCCCATGTCGTGTAGACATTGCCCGTACTCGCCGTAGATCTCGTTTCCTTGCAGTTTCGGTACAACGGCGGGATGGGTGAGCATTTTCCAACCCACGAACTTCGCTTTACGGAGTTTCTCACCGAGACTCTCGAAAGACAGGCAAACCGGGCATTTCCGGACTCCCTGGTCTTCGCTGTCTTTTTTGACCTCGGATGTTTTCGGATGCTCGCGCCCGCAGACCTGGCATTGGGCAGCATCAGTTCCACCAGACCCTTGGGGTGTGAACAGTCGAGACAGTTCATCGGTTTCCATCTGAGCAAACCGCTGGTTTTTAACCACTGCTATCTTCCGCGCCAATTCACCCCATTTTTCACTCAAAGGATGCGGTTTGCTGCTGTTTGTGGGGCTCATGAAGTCTTTGGCTTGCAGGCTCAAGCCTTCGATAGCAATGTACAGATCACCCCGGTGATGCTGGTAGAGGATGCGGCTGAGTTTTTGGCGCAGGTTACCTAGTTTTGTGGCGTCTTCAGCCTGCGCCAGGATGTAGAAATTGCCGCCGCCGCCGTAAATCAGGTTGGTGTAGGGCAAGCCCAAATCGCGCAGGACAAAGCGCGCTGTGGCTTCGGTGAGCACTTGCAGGTAGAACGAGCGCCCGCGTAGCGCCGGGGTCGCGCCTTTGGATGAAATAGTATAGATGAAATCCTGCACCCCGGAGATATCTCCGCCGATTAGCAGGGCGACTTCTTCCTGGCTTTGCTCTGGAGCGTTGGCGATCTGCGCGAGGATCTCGGCGGGGAATTCCTTTGCATCTGCCAGGCACGCCGCCAACGCCGCGGTCATGCGGCTGTGGTCGTAGAGGCTCACATCTGCCCGCGCATGCCCGTATGCCGAAGGCGCGCACCATCCATAACGTTGCAATAGCGCCAGCATGGCTTCGAGGTATTCGCCTGGATCTGTGAGGGATTTCAGTGCTTCGGCTTCTGTCTTGAAAGCGTTCCAGAGGTCCTTGGTGGCGTCCTGAATGTTGTTGGCTGCCAGAGCTGCATCAGGGAAGATGTTTCCCTCATCCAGCGCCAGCTTCCTGAGCGGGAGGTATTTCCAGTGGCTCTGGTCATTCTTCCAGCATGTCCCGTCTGCATCAATGACGCTGAAGATCGAAAGTAATTGCCGTGAGGGGGAGGGGCCAGGGGCTCCTCGTGCGGGTAGGTTGGCGCGCTCGCCGGCAGCCAAAGTGTTCGCAGCTTTCACGAGCCAGGCCATACGATTGCCGGGACCGGCGTTTGCCGCGAGTGACTCAACGGCATCGCTAGAGGGTGGAACCTCACGCAAAAAATCGGGCAACGGCAAGCCCTGGCTGGCTCCTTCGGCGTCGCCAGCCTCTTTCTGTGCCCGCTGCGCGAACTTCCCTACATCGTGCAGCAGTCCGGCGAGTGCCGCCAGGGTAATTTCCTCATGTTCATTCATGGGCGCCTCCTCTCAGGTTGGGTATGCTGTGCAGCTCTGTGCTTAAGTATAGGTCCTCTTGTGTTTCTACGCATCAGAAAAACCTCTGAATTTCCCTCAGAACTTCCTCTGATGCGCCGATTCCTTTTGTGTGCTACAATCACAGGCAGAGTCAAAGTTCGCCTGCTGTGCTAAACCAATTGAAACTAAATGACTGTAATTATCTTCTCTGCGTCTCTGCTTCTCTGCGCCTCTGCGTTAAAATGGACCCCCAATCCGCACTCACCTCAGCCATGTACCGAATTTCTCCTGGATAAAATGATACGTCAACCAGCTATCTTCCGGCAGCTCCCACGCGGCGCGGCATTCGGCAAGGATTTTGGTCTTGTAGGTGTCGAGCGTTTTGAGCGTGATGCCCAGCGCTTCAGCCGCCTCTTGCGGGAGCGCCCCTTCTGCCAGCGTCGCGAGTGCGGCGCGTTCGCGCTCCGTGAGGCGCGCCCACACAGCGGTGCAGCGCGCGGCGTCGCTGCTGGGCGGCGGCGTGGGCGGCAGCGTGGCTTGCGCCAGCTCGCGCAACGCGGGGAAGTAGGCGCCCCAGGGCGCCAGCGGCACCGGCACCAGGCGCACGTCCACTTCCGGCGGTGCGTGGAGCAGCGCGCCCTCGCGCGCGGCCTCCAGGAATTCCGGCGGCGTGTAGAGGTGCCACAGGCGGTCGTGATGGTCGCAGTGCAGCATCGCGGCGCTCGCCAGCGTGAGCGCGAGCAACCGCGGACCGCCCGCGATGCACAGGTGCAGCCGTTGCCCCGCCCGTTTGAGCTCGCTCAGCAGGTCGCGCGCCTGCGTCCAGACCGCTTCCGCCTCGCGTCCATCGTGGATGGCGTCGAGCGGGCTATCGTGGAGGTGGAGCACGCGCGTCTCGTAGCGGAGCGGGCGCCCGCGATAGGCGGGTTGCGCGCCGGTGGACGCGAATTCCGCCCGCAGCTGCGCCAGCGCCCGCGCCACCCGCGGTTGTTGGGGGTCGAGGTGCAGGATCAGCACTGTATCGAAAGTTGCGCCGGCTGCCAACAGCGCATCCAAAGCCAGGGTGACGACCTGAGCCTGTCCTCCCAGTGTGACCACGGCGGTTGTTGCCAGTTGTGAGGTGACTTGTGGTTCCATACGTGAACAAGTATACGCAAGATTTGGGGATTAGTCAACCAAATTCTTTGTCCGGCGCAATGCTGCCGGCGGTGGCGCTTGGGGGTCCGCCGCACAGCGGCAAATCCGTGCTGGCATATAGCCTCACGCAGGCGCTGCGGGAGCGCGAGGCGCCGCACTACCTGCTCCGCGCCTATCCGCCGGATTATGAGGGCGATTGGTTCCTGGCGGGCGAACCGGAGACCGTGCAGCATCTGCGGCTTAAGGGCGCGCGCAGCGAGGAGTGGCTGCCGCTGCTGCAGCGGGATATCGCGGGGCGGCAGCTGCCGTTGCTGGTGGATCTGGGCGGATTGCCCACGCCCACGCAAGAAGGGGTGTTGGCCGCGTGCACGCACGGGATTCTGCTCACGCGCGATGCGGGAAGTCGCGCGCTGTGGCGGGAGCGCTTCGAACGCTATCGCTTGGAGCTGCTCGCGGACCTGCATTCGGAGTTGGATGGCGAGAATGCGCTCACCGGCGTGGGGGCTGTGCTTTCCGGGACGCTCGCGGGTCTGGAGCGCGGCGCGCGGGCGCAGGGTCCGGCTTTCGAGGCGCTGGCGGAGCGGCTGGCGGAGCTCTTCGCCGCGGCGACGCAGGGGCTGGCGCGGGCGCAGCTGGCAGCGGCGCCGGCGGAGCTCGCCGTAGATGTGGGAGCGCTGGCGCGGCAGCTGGGGCAGGCCCCCGCGCGTGGTTGCCGGAGGCGTTGCCCGCGGTGCTGGATTACCTCCCGGAGCACATCCCCCTGGCGCTTTACGGGCGCGCGCCCAACTGGCTCACCGCGGCGGTGGCGGTGCAGGCGCTGCCGGCGGCCTTCTACCTCTTCGATGCACGGTTGGGCTGGGTGGAGGCGCCGCGGTTGGGGTGGGGGCATCCGTCGCCGGATGCGCCGCTGCAGGTGACCGTAGCGCGCGGGGCGGGCTGGGCGCGGTTGGATTGTAGCCTGCCGGAGGC
>JAKJAC010000220.1 GCA_022707705.1 Chloroflexota bacterium | reverse complement strand
CGGGCTTCCGCGATGCCATGAATCCTGCCACCCTCAATGCCAGCACCTTCACCCTCACCGGTCCCCAGGGAGCCATCCCCGCCGTCATCACCTACGATGCCGCGACCCACGAGGCCACCTTCACCCCCCAGGCGCCGCTAACCTATGCCGCTGTCTACACCGCGCGCCTCACTACAGGCATCACCGGTGCGGGAGGTCAAGCGCTGCCCGCGCTCAAAACCTGGACCTTCACCACCGAGACCGATAGCGCCCCGCCCTCGCCGCTGGCGCTTGCGCCCGCCGATGGCGTCCTGAACGTCCCTCGCCGCATCGTCCTCGCAGTGGCTTTCGACCGCGCGGTTAAGGGCAACACCCTTACCGCCAGCACCTTCCAGCTGGCCACGGCGCAGGGCGTGGCGGTGACTGGTGCCGTGAGCTATGACGCCGCCACACAGGTGGCGCGCTTCGCGCCCACTGCGCCGCTCGCGCCCCAGACACACTACATCGCCACGCTCAAAGCCGGCATCCAGAGCGCCGCCGGTCATGCCACCACCGGCGACTACAGCTGGGCCTTCACCACTGGCGCCGGTGACGCCGTCGTCTTCGCCCTCACCGGCGGCTACGCCGATGAGGGACGCGATGCTGACCGCGATGGTCTCTATGAAGAGCTCGTCATCCGCGTGAGCGCCCAGGTCACGGCGACAGGCAACTACACACTGCGTGGCGCCCTCGTGGATACCGGTGGCGGCGAAATCACCTCAACCACCATCACCCGCACACTCTCCTCCGGCGCACACTACCTCGAACTGTCCTTCGATGGCGCATCCATCGGTGGGCATGGCGCGGATGGTCCCTACACCCTCACCGACCTCACACTCGCCCGAGAAACCGGCCCGATGACATCCGGCTGGAATGTCTATCGCACCTTCGCCTATCCCGCGAACCGTTTCCCGGCGCCGCTGCGGCTCAGCGGGCTGCCAGATGTAGCTCTACTGCCGGAGAGTACCTTCCTCAACGCCTTCAATATTCGTGACTACGCACAGCATAGCAGCCTTCCGAGTAGCGCTTTGACCTACACCGTGCGCTTCAACTCACAGCCACGGGTGAATGTGACGCTGCAACCATCTGGCGCGGTTGAGCTGCGCATCGAGCCGTACTGGCGCGGTAGCAGCGAGGTGACCCTTCACGCCACCGATGGCGTTGTCGCTGCACAGGCTACTTTCACTGTGCTGGCCGGTTGGCCTCACGCGCTTTACCTGCCGCTGGTCCTGCGTCAAAGCACGGGCAGCGTCGCCGCTGCGCCCCGCGATGCCTGGGCCACCTTCATCAACGATGGTTTTGAGAGCGAGAGCTTTAGCTGGCACCGCTCTGGTTGGGTCAATATCGTCGGTCCACCACCCCCTGGCGGTTGGGGTTGGTACCTCTGGGGTCACAGCACCTGCCGTGTTTACGCCGGTGAAAAGAGCGCGTGGGCAATCGGCGGCGGCGATGATGGCAGCCTGCTGCCTTGTCGCTCGCCCTACCCCAGCACCTACTCACTCGGGTCAGCCATGAACCTCACCATGCCGGTCAACCTCAAATATGCCGGCAAGGGCGAATTCACCGCCAAAGTGTGGACCAATCTCGCGCCGGATGACACCCTCTGCCTCGAAGTCGGGCTTCTGGATCCGGGCGCCACCCAATGCGACACGGGCGTGACCGGTGGGTGGTACGGCGCTTGTCGTACCGGTCAGAGCAACGGCTGGCAGGATCTCCGGCTGGATCTAGCGCAGGTTTCCACGTTGGGCAGTGTGCTGGGGCGGGCTGATGTCTGTGCGCGTATCGTTTTCAGGGCCGATATCGGCGATTCCCTTCCCGAGGGCGCCTATGTGGATGAGGTCGTGCTGCGCGCCTGCCCGGTTGGATTAGAGGCTAATTGCAGCGCGACTCCTGCGGAGTCCCCCGCCGAAGCCGCGTCCGCCGCAAATCTGGTCACCGGTAGCATCGGCGGTTATCCGGAGAGCATCGCCGAAAGTGCGCTGGCGATAGACGCTTCAGGGCGCATCCACGCCCTCTGGACTGGCAAACTAAACCCCAACTTCCAGACTTTCCTGTTCTACAGCACCTCCGCTGATGGCATCAACTGGACGCCTTACCAAATTCTTGATGTCTGGTCCGCGTACGAACCCCAGATAGCCGTGGATAATGCCCACGCTCGTGTTCATCTCATCTACAGCAATCTCTACGATGGAATCATCCATCGCATCGTCGCCAACGGCGTCCCCGGATCCGCCACCGTGGTAGTGCCCCGCCACGAATACAACCAACCTGGACTCAACCTGCCCTCCGGAGGCCTGATTGGTCCCCGCATCGCCGTCGCTGAGAATACCGGCATTGTGCATCTGAGTTGGCAGGAGGGCTATTACAAACAGCTCGACGCGATCACCTACTCTTTCCGACGCCAGGCATGGTACGCCTACTGGAACAACGGCGTCTGGAGCGCTCCACAGCGTAAAATCAACGACCTAGACACCGCCGAGCTCTCGATCGCCGCAGCGCCCACAGGGCCCGCGCTCATGGCGTGGTTCCAACAGTGGGCACAACTGGCAGGGAACGGCGTCAGCGCTGGTGAGCCTATAGTCGCCCGCACAGCCTACGGTGATGGTACGACCCTGGGCCGCTTCCCGCTGCGCCAGGCCACCCACCCACTCTATGATATCCCAGAGCGTGATGAGTCCATCCGGCTCACCTACGCCCCCGGCGCCGGCGCCTTTGTGCTGACCTCCAGCCACGCCATGTGGCCCGGACACACCCGCTCTTACCGCTATATCTGGAAGAACGGTGCGTGGTCCGGTCCGTTGAGTGTGGCAGAGAACGTGTCCGGCATCAGCGTGCCGCAGCACGTCGGCGGCGCCGCCAACTCCGCCCTGATCCGCTACGTCTACACCAAGAACTACGTCCTCACGACCCGCACCGAGACCAATGGCGTCCTCGGCCCAGAGCAGACCATCGGCAACTACCTCGCCGCGCGCGGCTACATCGCCTCCGCGCTCGCCTACTTCACCGGCGCCGATGGCGGCTTGCACCTGCTCGTGCAGGGAGAAAAAGATGGTGTTCCTGGCTTCTACTACGTGAGACCCTAGCTCACGCTTTCGTCTGCCAGCGCGATTCATACGGGCGGGCAGGAGCCCCACTAATGGGCTTCTACCCGCCTGCCCGAATCGCCAATAATCAGAAAAACCCTGATTGACACCTCCGCCCAACAGTGCTACCATAATCTTAAGCCGTACCCCGGAGACGGACCTTCGGTCTTCGATCTTCGGTCTCCCATCACAATAACCCATATCTACAAAAAGAGAGGTATCATGTCCTACCCGATTCTCCCTGCCCCCAACACGCCCCAAGACGAGGTCGTGGATGACTTCCATGGCACACCCATCCCCGATCCCTACCGCTGGCTCGAGGATGCCGCCGACCCCAAGGTGCAAGCCTGGACTGCGGCGCACAACGTCCGCACCCGCGCCTATCTCGACCAGCTTCCGGCGCTCGAACCCATCCGCGCCCGCCTCACCCAGCTGTGGAACTACCCCCGGCTTGAGAGCCTCCAGAAAGCGGGGGAGCATTTCGCTCTCACCCGCAACGACGGCTTGCAGAACCAACCCGTCCTCACCTGGCAGTCCACCCTCGAAGCTGGCAGCGCCGCCGAGAACCACGCCACCGTCCTCCTCGACCCCAATACCCTCAGCACGGATGGCACGGTCGCGCTCGCGGGGCAATTCTTCAGCCCCGATGGCAGTCAACTGGCTTATGCCATCGCCGCCAAAGGCTCCGATTGGCAGGAAATCCACATCCTTGATACCACCTCGCGCGAGAGCTACCCCGAAATCCTGCAACACTGCAAGTTTTCCGGCATCGCCTGGTTGCCCGATAGCAGCGGCTTCTTCTACAACCGCCTTCCCGATCCGGGCGAAAACCTCAACCACCGCGACCTGCGCAGCCTGGTTTACTGGCACCGCCTGGGCACGCCCCAATCCGCCGATATCCTCATCTACGAGGACCCCGCCGACCCCGCCCGGCGCTTCCACCCCCGAGCCTCCGACGATAGGTGCTACTTGCAGCTCTTCGTCAGCCGCGGTACCGACCGCCGTAACGGCTTCTACCTGCGACCCCTCGCTTCCGGCGGCGACTTCCAGCGCCTGATCGAGGATCAGGAAGCCAAATACAGTCCCGCCGGCAACCTCGGCAGCACCTTCTACTTCCTCACCGACCTCGATGCGCCCTGCGGGCGCATCATCGCCGTGGATGTTGAGCGCCCCGAGCGCGAAAACTGGCGCGAGATTATCGCTCAGGGTGCGGACGTCATCGCCGAGGCGGCGCTCTGGGGCAACACCCTCGTTGTCGTGCGCAACCATCACGCCCACCAGACCCTCCACCTGCACGACCTGCAAGGGCAGCTGCTCCGGGATATTCCCCTGCCCACCATGGGCAGCGTTGAGCTGCACGAGGGCAGCTTCAGCGACCGCGAATTCTTCTTCAGCTTCGAATCCTTCCTGCACCCGCACACACTCTACCGCTACAACCTGGATACCCACACCATGACATCCCTGGAGGCGCCCACCCTGGGATTCGATGCTGCTGCCTACGAGACCCGCCAGGTCTTCTACGAGTCCAAAGACGGTACCCGCGTCCCCATGTTCCTCACCCACCGCAAAGACCTGCCCCTCAATGGCGATAATCCTACCATCCTCTACGCCTACGGCGGCTTCACCCTCAGCCAGACCCCCTTCTTCAACGTCTGGAACCTGGTCTGGTTGGAGCTGGGTGGCGTCTTCGCGCTCGCCAACATCCGCGGCGGGCTTGAATACGGCGAGGAATGGCACCGGGCGGGCATGCTCGAGAACAAACAGAACGTCTTCGATGACTTCATCGCCGCGGCAGAATGGCTCATCGAGCAGCGCATCACCCGCACCGAGCGCCTCGCCATCGAGGGACGCTCCAACGGCGGATTGCTGACCTCTGCTTGCATGGTCCAGCGCCCCGACCTCTTCGGCGCCATCCTCTGCTGGGTCCCCGTCACCGACATGCTGCGCTTCCACAAATTCACCGCCGGGCACTACTGGACCTACGAATACGGCAACGCCGAAGAAGACCCTGAACACTTCAAATTTCTGGTCGCCTACTCGCCCCTCCACAACGTCAAAGCCGGCGTCGCCTATCCCCCCCTCATCCTCACCACCGGCGATACCGATGACCGCGTCGTCCCTTCACACTCCAAGAAATTCATCGCCGAAGTGCTCGCCAAATCGAGCGGAGATGCAGGGCCTGGGAACCATGCCCCACACCTGTTGCGGATAGACCTCGGCGCCGGGCACAAACTCGGCAAGCCGACGGCTAAACTCATCGCCGAGCACGCCGATACTCTGGCTTTCGCCGTCACCATGCTCGGAATGAATGGACCAGGGGAACCATCCCCATAAAACACTCACGCCCTGACCCATAGAGTAACGCGTCGCAGTCACTTTGAAACAGGAGGTAGCCCATGTCATTTGGACCCTGTCCTCATTGTCACGGAACTGGCGTCTGCCCGGGCTGTCTGGGCACACAGGTAATGCCCGGTTGCCCCACCTGCGATGGGCGCGGCTTCATCGAAGTCCAGCAACAAACACCTCCTTTCCAACTCGTCCTCACCCAGTGCCCGCAGTGCAACGGCGCAGGCACCCACCGTTGCCACTACTGTAACGGCAGCGGGCGCTGTCGGAAATGTCGCGGTTCGGGCCGGGTGGAGTGACACCCCCTGCCGTACCGCCCCAGTGAGCCTGAGGCCCAGCCTCAGGCTCAGCCCACAATCGCCCGCGAGGATGACCGCGTCCGCGCCGCCATCCTCAATGGCTCTCGCGTCCATCCCAACACGCCGCGCGCGCCCTTCCAGGATTTCGAAGTCGTCACCCTCATCACCGCTCAACGGTCACACACAAAGGAGCAACCGATGAAAACCGACAGTCATTCTCTTCGCCTCCTTGCTATCGTCCTGGTTCTGGTGCTCACCAGTGCCAAGGGTCCCGTCAAGGCGCAATCGCTAAGAAGCCTCAACGGCAGTGCCGCCGTACCAGGTGCGACGCTTTCGCTTCGGGAGCCGCAGCCGAAATCCAACCACCTCGTCATAGCTGAAAGTATACGCTACGCCGCGCCGGTTGCCCTCGGCAGCGGCGATTGCTCTAGATGGGAAAACGCCTGCACCTTGCAGACTGCGCTGCAACTAGCCACACCTGGCGAGGAAATCTGGGTGCAGCAGGGAGTCCACAAGCCCACGCCTGATGCGGCTCGCGATGCCACCTTTCAGCTCGAATCCGGCGTCGCCCTCTACGGCGGCTTCGCCGGGACGGAGACCGCTCGCGACCAGCGCAATGTCGTCGCCAACGTCACCGTGCTGAGCGGCGATATAGACGGCAACGACCTCACCGGTCCCACCAGCGTAGTCACTACCACAGCCCACATTCGAGGCGCCAACAGCTATCACGTGGTCACCGGCAGCAGTGTGGATAGCAGCGCGGTGCTGGATGGCTTCGTCATCACCGCCGGGCAGGCAAACGGCGAGGTCCCCAACAACAACGGCGGCGGTATGTTGAATCATTACAGCGGTCCAACGCTGGAAAACATCACCTTTTCTGGCAACCTGGCGATTCACGACGGCGGCGGGATGGCTAACTACAATTGCAGCGGCCTGACGCTGACCAAAGTCACCTTCTCCGGCAACCAGGCTGGCTTCGATGGCGGTGGGCTGTATAGCAATGCCTGCCGGCTCATGCGCGTGATGCGCACCACGTTTATCGATAACATTGCCGATAACGATGGCGGCGGGATGAAGAACTACGCCAGCGATCCACTCATCACTGATGCTGTTTTCATCCACAACGCCGCCAGCTACGGGGGAGGGTTGTTCAACGGTTTCAATGAGCTTGGCAACCCGGTGTTGATGAACGTGGTTTTCTCCGGCAACCAGGCCAGTGAAGGTGGGGGAATGATGGGATATTATCATAGCAGCCCAACATTAACGAACGTGATCTTCTCAGGCAATCGATCTACGTTGGGCGGCGGCGGGATGCGCAACTGGAATCACAACAGCCCGATCCTGACCAACGTTACATTTGCCGGCAATTCAACTGGCACCGAGGGTAGCGCCATCTATAACGGTGATGACAGCAATCCGTTGCTGCAGAACGTCATCGCCTGGAACAACGAGAGCGGCAACCCTGGTCCCGCCATCTTCAATGACGCTACCTATGAACCTTGCAACCCCGCCATCCGCTTCAGCCTGGTACAGGGCTGTAATCCGGGCGAGGTTTGGAATAGCGTCTGCGGCGCGAATAACGGCAATAATCTGCCAGATGCCGACCCGCTCTTCGTCGCGCCCCAACCCGCCGGCAATGCCCCCACAACGGCAGGCAACTACCGCCTGCAGATGGCTTCCCCGGCAGTCAA
>JAKJAC010000021.1 GCA_022707705.1 Chloroflexota bacterium | reverse complement strand
TGCTTCCAACGCCAGCGGGTCTTTGCGGTCATGGGCGGCTATCGGGGCGGTGGCAATACCTGAGCCACGAACCCGTATAGGCGCCGGGCTTAGCGTCCGGGCGTATTCTGCCGGCGCCAGGATGACTGCAGCGGCGCCATCGCAAACCGGCGAGGCGTCGAGCAGCCCCACAGGATCGGCGATGGTAGCACAGCGGGTGTATTGTTCCGGCGTGACCTTCATGTGGAACATGGCATTGGGATTGTTCATTCCGTTGGCGTGTGCCGTGACGACGAAATTGGCGAAATCCTGGCGTTCCCAACCGTATTCGTACATATAGCGTCGCATCAGCAGCGCGTTGAGGCTCACGAATGAAACTCCTTGGGCGACCTCGTATTCCGCATCGGCAGCCATTGCCAGCGCTGCTGTGGTTTCGCGCCCTGAGGTGTCGGTCATTTTCTCCACGCCGGTGACCAATACCAAATCATTCATGCCGCTGGCGACTGCCATCATCCCCACACGAAATGCTGCTGCGCCTGAGGCACAGGCAGCTTCGACTTTCATGGCTTCTGCGCCCGCTTGTCCCAAACTATCGGCAAGTAGAGCACCCAGATGCTCCTGCCCGGTGATTTCACCCGACATCATATTACCCACGTAGACTGCATCCACTCTTTCGATGTTGGCATCTTGTAGCGCGTTGAGTGAGGCTTCCAACGCCAGATGCCGAAGGCTGATGGGCCAATGCTCCTGAACGGGAGTCTGACCGATACCGATAATGGCAACTTCTCGCATCTGCGCCTCCTACTTCACCAGCAGCTTGCTGCGATAGCGGACGTACAAGCCATAGTCAATTTCGACCCGCCGGGCGATGTAGTCTGCGATAAGCGGCGCCTTATGCCGTCGCGCTTCCAGCGCTTCGGTGACTTCCCATACAAAGGCGTCGGAGCCTGCTCCAGAGCCGAAGCTGACCACCAGGATGCGGTCTCCCGGTTTGGCAATATCCAGCGTCGCTGAGAAACCCGTTATGGCTGCGCCAGCATACGTGTTGCCGATGACATTGCTGATCAGACCTGGTTCAAGCTGTTCTTTGGTGAAGCCCAGGCGCTTGCCTACCCGTTGCGGAAATTTGACATTGGGCTGGTGGAAAATAGCGTAGGTAAAATCTTGAGCTTCCATGCCCAATTCGTGCAGCAGCGCTTCTTCTGCCGATTGAATGTGGCGAAAGTAAGCCGGTTCGCCCGTGAAGCGCCCTCCGTGGCTCGGATAGTGCTGATAGGCGCGGCGCCAGAAATCGGGCGTGTCGCTCACAAAAGAGAGCGAACCACGCAGAACCGCGAGCGCTTCTTCAGCCGGTCCGACGATAAAGGCAGTGCCGCCACAGGCAGCCGTATACTCCAGTGCATCACCGGGACGTCCCTGGGCTGTATCTGCGCCGATGGCCATGGCATATTCTGCCATGCCCGCGCCAACTAATCCGATGGCAGCTTGTAATGCTTCCGTGCCGGCTTTACAGGCGAATTCCAGGTCTGCCGCCAGGTGAAAAGGTGATGTGCCAATGGCTTCCGCGACCACGGTCGAACTGGGTTTGACGGCGTAGGGATGCGACTCGCTGCCTACCCAGACGGCGCGAATGCCCTCCGGATCAATGCCGGCGCGGCTTAGCGCGTTACGCGCAGCTTCAATGGAGATGGTAATGGTATCCTCATCCAATCCGGCGACGGCTTTTTCCTTGATCGGACCACCTTCATCGCCACTGCCCCAGATGCGGCTGATTTCTGCATTGGGCAGGCGGTACATCGGTATATAAGAGCCGTATCCAATGATGCCGACTGGGCGTTGTGGATGCATCGTCCAACGTTCTGCCACAGTTGCCTCCTATAAAGCCTTCAACAATGTAGTTGCACGATCCACACGGATCACGCCTTCAGCGATCATGGCTTGTGCAACCTGTTCGATAGCCTCACCCGTGGCGCCGGCAGCCATAGCGACTTGCCGGGCATGCAGGCTCATGTGTCCTTTCTGGATGCCCTCCGTTGCCAGAGCACGGATGGCAGCAAGATTCTGCGCCAAGCCGACACTGACAACGATCTCTGCCAGTTCGCGGGCGGTTTGCACTCCCAGGATCTTGAGTGCGATTTGTGCGGTTGGATGCACACGTGTTGCCCCTCCGACAATACCTAGCGCCAGGGGCAGCTCCAGTTTGCCGGTGAGATTGCCCTGTCCATCGCGCCGCCACGTGCTCAGGCTGGTGTAGCGCCCGTCGCGGGCAGCGTAGGCGTGTGCCCCGGCTTCGATGGCCCGCCAGTCATTGCCTGTGGCAATCACAACGGCATCAATGCCATTCATAATGCCTTTGTTGTGGGTGGTGGCGCGGTAAGGGTCTGCTTCAGCGAAAGCCCAAGCCTTCTCGATCCCGGTAGCCACAACTTCACCGGTGAAGGCATTGAATGCCAGGGCGCTCTCCGGAATGACTACTTCGGCACGCGCCAGACGCCGGTCTGCTAGATTGCTGAGAATGCGCAGGAAGACTTTGCCCCCTGTCAATCGTTCGACTTCGGGTGCGAGACGTTCGCAGGCAGTGTTGATGGCGTTGGCGCCCATCGCGTCACGGACATCGTAGAGCAGGTGCACGATGAGCATGGGACCTGTTGCGGTATCGGGCAGCAGGCGCACTTCCAGATCCCGCGCGCCACCGCCTAACTGGACCAGTACCGGGTCTACCGCATGCACTAACGCGAGGAGCGCTTCTTTCTCCTTCAGGATTTGCGCGCGCGCCGTAGCCAGGTCCTCCAGATTCACAACTTGCAGTTGCCCGATCATGACCGGCGCATTGGTGTTGGCTTTGAAGCCACCGCCCGCGCGGGCCAGTTTTGCTGCCAGCGAGGCGCCGGCGACCACTGAGGGTTCCTCGATGACCATGGGAACCAGCACATCGCGTCCGTTCACCGTGAAATTGGTGGCAATGCCTAGCGGCAAGCCATAAACGCCGGCGACGTTCTCAATCATGTGTGCGCCGCGCTCTACATTCAACCCCAAAGCGCCGGAGAGCGTTGCTTGCTCTTCGGCGTTCAGCGCAGCCCACTCGGTGAGCAGCTGCAGGCGTTCATTGAACTCAAGGTTGTAGAATCCCGCAATACGGGAATTACGCTCCTCAGGCATAGGCCCCCAATCTCGTGCGTTTCAACGGTATCATCTTAGCACAAAGTAGCTTCCAAAAACTATCAGACATGCTCCAAAGCCTTCCCTTTGAGTCATTTTCCGGTTTTGACTTGGAATTATGGTCCAAAACCACACTGAGAACCGTAAGTGAGGAAGGTTTCGAGGTCCGTTTATCACTTGCCTTATACACCGATTTGGTATATCCTTTTCCTACATTGTGAGGAGAGTGTTGTTGGCATCCTGGCATAAGATGCCGTAGAATCTATCCGAAAATTCATCTTCGCCCGTGCTTGGCGTCTACAGACACAGTTTTCCCGAAAACCGTTTTCCCGGAAAGCGGTTTTGACCGCAGCCTTGACGGAACGTCGTATCGCCGCCATAGGCTTCGGATAGGCTCCTATTCTGTTGTGTGAGGGTTGTGTGTGTTAAGAGAACTGCATATCCGCGATTTTGCGATTATTGATGAGCTGCATTTGAGCCTGGAGCCAGGATTCAACATCCTCACTGGCGAGACGGGTGCCGGGAAATCAATCCTGATTGATGCGGTGATCTTGCTGCTGGGGGGGCGCGCTGATGTCACTGTCGTCCGCGAGGGGACAACGCGCGCTTTGGTTGAGGGGATGTTCTTGCTCGATGCCGGACAGCAGGCGCTGCTGGCGCCGCTGCTCGCGCAAGAGGGTCTGGAAGCCGAGACGCCTGACGCGCTTTGGCTGAGCCGTGAACTGCGCGAAACTGGACGCTCTATAGCGCGGGTAAATGGGACAGTCGTCTCAGTCGCGCTGTTGCGGCAGATTGGCGAGAACCTGGTGGATATCCATGGGCAAAGTGAGCATCTCAGCCTGTTGCGTGTAGGAGAACATGTCAACCTGCTTGACCGTTTTGCCGACCTCTGGGAACTGCGCGGGCAGGTAGCGGATGCCGTTCGGCAGTTACAGGCAGTGCGGCGGGAGCTGCATGCGCTGAGGCAGGATGAGCGTACGCGTATACAACGTCAGGATTTGTTGCGCTTTCAGCTGCAGGAGATCACCACGGCTGCATTGCACTCTGATGAGGAGGCAGAGCTCAATTCTGAGCGCATCCGCCTGGCAAATGCTGAGCAGCTAGCTGCATTGACCTCGACATTGCTGACACTGCTCGAGGAGGGCACGGAAGAATCGCCCGCGGTGCTGGATTTATTGGGAAAGGGGCAACGCGAGATGGCAGCGCTGGTCCGTGTGGACCCTTCGTTGAGTGCAAAAGAGACTGCCTGGCTGGAAGCCGTTTATCAGATTGAAGACCTGGCAGGTTTTCTACGGGAATATTTGGGCGGGATAGAGTTCAATCCCCGACGGTTGCAGCAAGTGGAAGAGCGTCTGGTCTTGATTCACGGGCTACAGCGCAAATACGGTGGCGATATCCCGGAGATTTTGTCTTATGCGACCAAAATTGCAGCGGAACTGGAGGTTTTGGAGCACAGTGATGAGCGTGTTGCAGCGCTAGAGCAAGAAGCGGCAACGTGCAGTGAGACAGCGGGTCAGCTCTGCGCTGCCCTTTCTGCTGCGCGACGGGAAGCGGCGGTACGCCTTGCTACGGGCGTGGAGGCTGAACTTGGGGATCTGCGGATGGCGGGGACCCGTTTCGGGGTGGCATTCCGTTGGGAACCGGATGCTTCTGCCTTGCCGGTGGAACAGGCTCAGCCTGCGGAGGTGTGGCTAACGGCGGGGAACGCAGAGCTGCAAATAGCTGCCCGGGTATCTCATGCTGCTTTCGATAGCACAGGTCGAGTTTCTGATTGCCCCCAATGTGGGAGAAGGCTTCAAACCCCTGGCGCGAATTGCCTCCGGCGGCGAGACGGCGCGCCTGATGTTGGCTCTCAAGACGGTCCTCTCCCGCGCTGACCGCACTCCGACCCTGATTTTTGACGAAATTGATCAAGGCATTGGTGGACGGGTAGGAACTGTGGTAGGCGCCAAGTTGTGGCGTCTCACGCAGTCCTCCTATCCAGAAGTCGAAGGCGTCGGGCAACCGGGGCATCAGGTGTTGTGTATTACACACCTGCCGCAATTGGCGGCGTTTGGTGATGTCCATTATGGGGTGGAAAAAACCGTCACGGATGGACGCACAATTGCTCTGGTGCGGCGTCTGGAGTCTAGGGCGCGATTGGACGAATTGGCGCAGATGTTGGGGACGCAGGGCGCCGCCGCGCTCCAAGGCGCGGAAGACCTTCTGGTGCAGGCGAGCAACCTCAAGTCTGGATAGGCACGCATTTCAAGCAGATTCCCTTCAGAAGCCTGACCTTGGGGTATGCAAAAAGTGCTTGAGCACCACGAGATAGTCGTTTAGCGTTTTTCTGCCTGCAATAACGAGATGTGGTTGACGCGATGCTGCAAAAGGGCATGTTTCGACGCCACACAGCACGCGGCGCCGAAAAGCATTTTCCGTAACGGGTTTTAGGTGGAAATCTGACACCTTACCCCCAAAGTTGGATTTGCTGACTATTAGAAGCAAGTTATAATGGATATATGATTATTCTTGATGGTACTGTCATGTTGAAATTGTGTAAGGACGGTATACATGGCACTTAAAGGCAATCTGAAGGATTTCGGCATCACGCAACTGCTGAACCTGATCAATCTGGCTCGCAAAACTGGAACTCTCTATCTCGAAGGTCCACAAAACAAAGCCTACCTGTGCTTCCGCGAGGGCGCGCTGGTATATGCAGCTGCTGATGGGCAGGAACTATCACTGTTACCTTTGCTGCAACAAGCGGGCAAGCTGACTGCTGAGCAGGTGCGTGTCATCACGGCAAACGCGGCGGGCAAGCCCGATCGCGATGTGGCGATGATGCTTATCCAATCCGGGCACATTCAGCAACAAGAAGTGGTGCAGAGTGTGCGTCAGCATATTGTCAATCTCGTCTACCGGGTGTTTTCCTGGAATACAGGCACATTCCGTTTTGAGCCAGCGGAACTTCCGATTCAGGGCAAACTGGTCACCTCGATTGCGTTAGAGAACGTGATTATGGAGGGAAGCCGGCGGCTTAAAGAATACGAGCGCTTGCAGGATGAGTTGCCCTCGCTCGATGTGGCGCTCAAGTTTGCCGAAAAGCCGAACACACCACTCCGCGATGTGAACTTGACGGTGGAGGAGTGGCGGGTGATTTCTTTCGTGAACCCGCGCAACACCATCCAGCAGATCGCGCAGTATAACAGCATGAGCGAATTCCAGATTCGCAAGATTGTCTACGGCTTGTTGCAGGCAGGCCTGGTGGAAATCATCCGCCCGCCGCGACAGGTGACTGACGCCTCGGTGGGTGAGCCACGCAGCGTCAAGGTGGAGGAACGAGACCGCATGGATGCGACTGTGCGTCGCCCCGATGTTAAGCGGGGTCTGATTCATAAGCTGATTGACCGCATCCGGGAGCTCTAACCCATGCAGACCTTAAAAATCGTAGTGACAGGTCCCTTTTCCTCCGGCAAGACAGAATTTATCCAGAGCGTCAGCGAAATTGATGTGGTTTCAACCGAAAAGAAGATTTCTAGCCGCGCTGAACGTATCAAGGAAGCCACGACCGTGGCCATGGACTTCGGTCGTATCACGATTGATGAAGAGCTCATTCTCTATCTATTTGGCACCCCAGGGCAGCGCCGCTTTGATTTTATGTGGGAGATTCTCTCTGAGGGCATGCTGGGCTTTGTGGTGATGGTTGACAGCACTCGCCCGGAGACCTTCCGTGAGGCGCAGCGCATTCTGGATACTTTCCGCGCTTATTCCCCAGTACCCTACATCGTGGCTGCCAACAAACAGGATATGAAAGATGCCTGGCCCCCTGACGACCTGCGCATTGTACTTAAGATCGAGCCGGGGATCAAGGTGGTGCCTTGTATAGCGCGCAATCGCGAAAGCGTGAAACAAGTGCTGTTGGAGCTATTGTATTCCATCCTTGAAGTGATGGATCAAAGCGGAGAGTAACCATTTTTTAACTAAACCGCAACAGCCCTTTTCCCCGCAGATCGAGTAGGTGTGTTATTATAGAGGTGGGAAATCAGGCTGGGGTTGGTGTTATGGTAGCCATTGTTACGGATCGTGGGATTGTACACTACGAAGCCATCGGACGCGGCAAACCGGTTATCTTGCTGCATTGTTGGCTGGGTTCTTGGAGCTACTGGCTACCGACTATGCAGCTTTTGGCTCCCAAGTATAAGACCTACGCGCTTGATTTCTGGGGGTTTGGCGAGTCTGCCAAACACGGCGCTTTCTCGGTTGTGGAATATGTGGAGATGGTGAACCAGTTCATGGAGCGCCTGGGGCTGGAAAAGGCGCCTGTGATGGGACACTCCATGGGCGGGACCGTATCGTTGAGCCTGGCTTTGATGTATCCCCAACGCGTCTCGCGCGTTGCGGTGGTAGGGTCTCCTATCGTCGGCTCTGGACTGGCTATCCCTCTCAAGCTGGCAGGGAACCGCCAGATTGCTGCGCTGTTGTATCGTTTCCCGCGTATTTTCGCCTTTGGTATGCGGATTGCCTCGCGGTTTTATGCGCGGGATTGGCGTACGTGGTATGAGATGTTTCAGAAGGATTTGTCCAGCACCACCATGGATTCTTTTTCAAACAGTATTCGGGATTTGCGCTTCACCGATTTGCGTCCCCACCTGCACGAACTGCGCATTCCAGCCATGGGTGTCTACGGCAAGAAGGACAACATTGTAGACCCCAAACAGGGTCGTGTATTGCAGGTCGGTGTAAAACATGCATCACTACACTATTTCGATGGCTCGGCGCATTTCCCCATGTTGGATGAAAAAGACCATTTCAATCAGGTTGTACAGGGCTTCCTGGAATTGCAGTGAGTATGGCGCAGCGGCTTGAAACTGGGGTCGCGGCGCAGGATTCGCGCGAGGGTGGGTATTTTCCTAACAAGCTGGTGCGTCTCTTGTTGTTCTCGCTGGAAGATGTGCTCGGATCGAACAGCCTGCGCGCGGTTTTGACCCTGGCGCGGTTACCCGAGTTAGCAGAGCAGGCGTTACCGCCGAATTTCGAACCCGCACTTTCTTTTTCGGAAGTGGCGCAATTGAATGCTGCGATTGATGAGATGCATGGGACGCGCAGCGGACAGCAGCTTTCTTTGCGCGCAGGACACGCCGTTTTCCGTCACGGCATCAAGGATTTTGGGGGCTTGCTGAGCGTTGCTGATGTGGCTTTTAGAATTCTGCCGCTCTCTTTCCGAGTACGCCTGAGTATGGAGGTGCTGGCGGAGATCTTAAATCGCTACTCTGGTCAGCATGTGCGCTTGACGGAAACGCCGGAAAGTTATTTGTGGATCGTGGAGCGCTGCGCCATTTGTTGGGGGTTACAAGTAGCTGCTCCAGCTTGCTCCATAGTAACAGGACTGCTTTCGGAAACACTATATTGGGCAAGTGGCGGGCGGTCTTTTCAAGTTGAGGAAGTGACATGTGCTGGGTTGGGCGACCCTGCCTGTATGTTTCGTATTGGGCGGGCGCCCAGCGTGACTGCATAAGGAAGCGATTCTGTGCGTAAGATTATCCTGCGTGATAGGCGCAAACTTTCACCATTCAACGAACCGGCACGCGATTTGAGTGTGTTGGGGAAACCTCTATGGCTGCATCAGCGGGATATTCTCGCACGCTATACGACCGAAGAGGTTGAGGCGGATTCGATTTCTGAGATTGGCAACGAGCGCGTCGAGACGTTGGTTTATCGCGAGAATCTCTACTTCGACCAGCCCTTCATTGATGATTTCATTGCTCGGGCGCAAAAACTTGGCAAAGCGTGTCAGGTAGCCTTCGATTTGGATGACCCCGCTATTTCGCAGCATGCTATCTATTTGCAGCGGGGTATTCGGCGTCAGGGCAATGTCTATGTTGCGGACCTTTGGTATTATCCCTATGGCGTTGATCCTGTAGTCCGTCCTCTGCTCATGCATACGGAACCGCGTGAGGCAGGATATTATCATGTTCCCACTCACATGTCCAACGCCTATGGTGACCTTGTCTATCAGCTGCCCACCAAGGCATTCTTGTCTATCGAGCACTGGATTCACATCCTTTATGCCAACGTCATGTTTGGCATTTTCTCGATTGGAGCACGTTTTGAGCAGGCGCTGGAGAAGGACTTGGGGCTTAATCTGCGCTTGTTGTGGCAGGCGATGCTGGAGCGCCGGCAGTTGCTTGCCAGCACGCAGTTAGTTCAGATTGGCAAGAATTGCCAAATTGACCCGACAGCAACCATTCAGGGACCCACGATTATCGGCAATAATGTGACCATTGGCGCTGGGGCGATGGTCGCTAATTGTATCCTGGGCAACAATGTCAACATCTCTCATGGTTGCCAGTTGCTTTTGAGTGTTGTGGGTGATGGGACCTTCATGCCGTTTCGCGCCTCGTTGTTTGAGTCGGTGCTTATGGAAGACTGCATGGTGGCGCAGAATACCTGTTTACAGATGTGTGTGGTAGGACGTGGTACATTTATTGGCGCGGGCAATACTTTCACTGACTTCAATCTCGTGCCGCGCATCCCCATTCGTTCGCATTTTGCCGGGAAGCTGGAGAACACCGGAATGCCGGTGGTGGGCTCTGCGGTCGGTCATAACGTGCGTATTGGCTCCGGGATGATCATTTTTCCGGCACGCATGATTGAGTCGGATGTGATTCTGTTTGCTTCGCCTGAACGTCGGGTCATTGACCGGAACATTAATTATGAAGATAGCGACCACTGGAAATTGCCGGATCCGGATGCTGCACACCCACGTCTCTATCCACGCTAGGATCCGGACGATCTATGGATGCCTTTGCCTTTATCATTCATCCTTTGTCGCCAAAACGCGATGTGGCGCGCAAGTACCCGTTTCTGGGGCGCGTGCTGCCGGCGCCGGCAATTGATTTCTTTTCTCGTTTTTGGCCTCCCGTCTATATTTCGCATGTTACCGGGGTGCGCTCAGTAACGACGGGGAAAGAGATTGAAGGATGGTTGATTGCCGTGCCGTATACGGTGCAGCGGATGCTGCATTTGCCGCCAGCGGAGGTTTATCGCAAGATTATCGCGGCGGGGCGATTGGCTGAACGCCTGGGAGCGCAGGTTCTGGGATTGGGCGCATATACCTCGGTGGTGGGGGATGGCGGCGTGACGATTGCCCGAGCTCTGGATATCGCTGTGACATCGGGCGATAGTTATACGGCAGCATTGGCGATTCGCGCAGTACGTGAGGCGTTACGCCGTATGGAATACGACCTCGCGGCAGTTACGGTCGCCGTGGTTGGTGCGACAGGTGCTATTGGCAGCGTGGTAGCCGAAGGATTGGCTGCCGAAGCCGGGTCGTTGTTATTGATTGGTCGAGACGAATCGCGGTTAGAGTCTACTGCAGCGCGGTTGCGTGCTGCGGGCGCCAGAGAATGCCAACTTTCTACCGCCGTCGCCGATATTCAGCGTGCGGAAGTGGTCATCACGGTGACCAGCGCGGGCGGCAATCTGGTGAGCCCGGAGTACCTGCGTCGTGGGGCGGTGGTCTGCGATGTCTCACGCCCACGGGATGTGTCGTGGAAAGTGGCGCAAGCCCGAGATGATGTGCTCGTTTTTGATGGCGGGTTGGCACAGGTCCCGGGGGTGGTGGACTTTGGTTTTGATTATGGTCCTCCTCCAACGCTGACGTTTGGTTGTGTGGCTGAGACGATGACATTAGCATTGGAAGGACGTTTTGAAGATTATTCTTTGGGTAAAGAGTTGTCTCTTGAGCGTATGCAGGAAATAGATGCCTTGGCTGAAAAACATGGGTTCCAACTAGCAGCATTGCGCAGTTTCGAGCGCGAGCTGCCTGAAGGAACCATCGCGCGTGTTAAAGCGAGTTTGCGGTAAGTTGTATGATTAAAAGGCAACCTGGTCCGCTTTGGGCATAGGGCAGGAGGTAGGATATGAGTGAAGGTCGTATTCTGGTAGTGGAAGATGATTCCGATATCTCCAACATGCTGCAGCTGTATTTCCGCTCGTTGGAATATGAAGTGCATGTGGCGCCGCGTGGAAAGGTTGCTCTTGAGGTGACGCGGCAGTTATTGCCGAACGTCATTGTTTTGGATATTATGTTGCCGGATATTGATGGCTATGAAGTTTGCCGTCTGCTGCGCACGAATCTGCGCACGAGCCACATTCCCATCCTTTTTCTCACGCAGAAAGACGAGCGTAGCGACAAAATCCACGGTTTGGAATTGGGCGCCGATGATTACATCACCAAGCCTTTCGATGTGGAGGAGCTGCGGTTACGGGTCAGGAATACCATCAAACGTGCTGAGATTGAGAGCCTGACCAGCCCCACGACTGGCTTGCCCAGTGGCAGGTTGATTGAACAGCAGCTGCGGCAACTGCTGCGCCTGACAGACTGGGGGATTCTCTATATCGGTATTGCGGGACTGGATGCCTTCAACGAGGTTTATGGCTTTGTAGCGGGCGAGGAGGTGTTGCGTTTCACCGCGTTGGTGCTCAGCGAAACGGTGGAGAGCCTTGGTTCGGCTGAGGATTTTATTGGACATATAGGCGGGGATAATTTCATCGTGATTACTCGCAAGGCGCTTGCCGGTCAGCTCAAACAGGAATTGGAGCGGCGCTTTGAGGAAAATGTGGGCACCCACTATGATTTTATGACGCGCATGCAGGGCTACCTGGTTGTTCGTGACAGCGATGGCGCAGAAAAACAGGTACCGTTGATGCGCTTGCAAGTCGGCGTGCTATCGGCGGATGAAGGTCCCTTTACAGATATTCGTGAGGTGACGGAAGCAGCAGCTGAAGCGCGTAGGCGAGTCCGGAAAGCATGAATTGGTTAGGGGACGTGTAAAAAGGTTTTTGGGAATACCGATGAGCGTTTGGTGGGTTATCAAAAACACGACAGGGTAAACAGGACAATATGCGCGAGCGTTTAGGGTCGTTTCAGCCAGGATGGGCTGCGGTAGTATTGAGCGGCGCGTTGGTATTGTTGCTGCTCTATACAGGTATGCAGCCTTTGGGCTTATATCTGCTGATTTTGCCGGCGGCATTAGGCGGTTTGTTATGGAAGCGGCGTGTGTGGCTCACGGCGCTGGTTCTGTTTTTGCTGGCGATGCCTGTGCTGCTGCAAAACTCTGCCCTGCTGCTCGATTGGTTGTATGCGGGGGTTTTGGCGGTAGCCGCTGCTGTATTGACTTCAGTTTGGCAGAAGCAAGTGCAACGCACCCGTGAGATGGAGCAAGAGGTGGCGCTGCGTTTGGCTTCGGAGGAGGCACTCCGGCGAATCACTCAGGAGATTGCCAGCACGCTTGACCTGGGGCGCATTCAGCAGCTCGTGCTCGAAGAGGCTCTACAATTCACCAACGCTGATGCGGGAATGATTTGGCTTTGGCGTGAAGAGCAACCCACATTGGCTCTAGCTGAGGGTTATGAGGCTTCGGTGGTGGCGGGTTTTGAGGATTTCCTCGCCCATCACGAAAACGATCCGACGATGGTCGCGTTCATGCGCCAACCCGTCACCCGATATGTGCCTGACATTTCCAATCTGCGCTCAACGCCTGCACACGATGCAGGTATGCGCACGGAACTGTGGTCGCCAGTGTTCTATGAAGGGCACCTGGCAGCCATCATTGTCTTGCATTGTCGTCGTCCCAACGCCTTTATCCCGGCGATGATAGATTTTGTGGAGGGTTTGGCAGCGCAAACTGCGTTAGCTGTGGGTAATGACCGGCGTTACCAGGAGCAGCTGCTGCGGGGGAATCTGGTGCGCCAGCGCGCCGAACAAATGCGGTTGCTGTTGGAAGCTACGCGAACCATGCGTTCAGACCGCCCGCTGGAAGAAACTTTGCTGGATATGGCGTATGCCACTCAGGAAGCCGTGGGCTATGAAATCGTGCTGATTAGCGTATTGGACGGCACGATGGTACGGCGTGTGGCGGGCGCCGGTATGCCGTTGGCAGACCTTGAACGCCTCAAGCAGGTGCGTCGCCCCTGGGCGCAGATTGCCCGGTTGTTGCAGGAGCAATTCCGCATCGGCAACTGTTACTATATCCCAGCTGAGCAACAGCACGTTTGGCGTGGCGAGATTGATGTTTTTGAGCCTCAAGCGGCAGCCGTAGAGGTACGCCGTCCTGGCACGTGGCATCCACAGGATATGTTGATTGTCCCTCTCTACAGTCCCCAGGGAGATGTATTGGGGCATTTGTCGGTAGACGTGCCGCTTGATGGTCGAGCTCCTACACGCACATCGCTGGAGGTCTTGGAATTGTTTGCGGCGCAAATTGGCGTCGCCATTGCCAACAACCGACTGGTAGAGAACCTGCGGTTGCAGCTGAATACCTTGATGTTGCTCAATGAGCTCAGCCGTTCTATTACGACCAAGTTGGACCTGCCTATGGTCCTCAACACGGTGGCGCAGGCGATTACCAATTTGCTGGGCTATGACTATGCAACGGTCTACTTGCAGCCGCATGGTCAGATAGGCCTTGTACCGCGCGCTTCATCTGGCTACGATTTGGATTTCCTCGGCAAAGACCTGCGGATAGACCCGGGTGTAGGGCTTGTCGGCGCGGTAGCCGAGTCGGGAATGCCGTTGGCTCTGGATGATGTGGGCAGTGACCCTCGTTTTGTTGCCGGTGCATTGCCCGTGGGATCAGCGTTGCTTGTGCCACTGCAGGTCGAGGGGCATACCGTGGGGGTCCTGAGTGCGGAGCGCCGGCAGGTGGGCGCCATCGAGCCTTTACAAGTGGCAACACTTACGATGCTTGCCGACCAAATCTCGGTGGCGGTGGAAAATGCACAACTGTTCGAGGAAGTGAAAAACTTCTCGGTAGAGCTGGAGCGGCGCGTTGAAGTGCGTACCGCAGAACTTGCGGATGCTCTGGGCAGTTTGCGTAATGAGCGTGACCGCTCGACCATCCTGTATGAAATCGCATCAGGCTTGGTAGCCAGTCTGGATATTGATCGCGTATTGTACAAGACGGTCTTGATGCTCAAGGATGCTGTGCGTGCTGAACGCGCTACCGTGCTGTTGTTGGATAACAATACGGGACATCTGCAACATCGGGCTTCGGTGGGGGGAGAAAAATCCGTTCCGCCGGGCGGGGTGCGTGCGGTTTACAATCGCAATGAGGGCCTGGTAGGGTGGGTGCTCAAACACCGGGAATCGGCGATTGTCCCGGATGTCCGCCTCGATGAGCGCTGGATTCCCATTGAGGACAATACGCGCTCAGTATTGGCTGTGCCGATTATGGCGGCGGATGAAGCCGCGGGAGTGATTTTCCTGCACGCTGAAGAATTGGCTGCTTTTGATATTAGCGACCAGCGCCTGGTGGAGGCAGCTGCGGTGCAGGTGGGGCACGCACTCAATAACGCCGAGCTGTACCGGTTGATTCGTGAGCAGGCTGAGCGGGTGGGCGTAATGTTACGCGCACAACAGAACGAGGGCGCCCGTAGTCAGGCCATCCTGGAAGGCATCGCTGATGGGGTATTGGTGGCAGATGCTACTGGCAAGATCATTCTGTTCAACGTTGCTGCGGAGCGAATCTTGTCTCTGGGCAGAACGCAGGCAGTGGGACGTTTCTTGAGCGACGTATTGGGATTGTACGGCGGCAAGGTGCGCGGTTGGTTGGAGCAGGTGGAGGTGTGGCGGGCGCAACCCGCGAATTACCAGAGCGGTGAATTCCTTTCGGAGCGCCTGGAGATTGGGCGACAAGTGGTGAGTATGCACCTCTCTCCGGTGATTTCGCCGAACCGTGAATTTCTGGGGGTCGTTTCGGCATTCCGTGATATCACTGCAGAAGTGGAAGCGGATCGGGCCAAGAGCGAGTTTGTTTCTACCGTCTCGCATGAATTGCGCACTCCCATGACTTCGGTGAAGGGTTACGTGGATTTGTTGCTCATGGGCGCTACCGGCACGCTCAATGAGATGCAGATGCAATTCCTGAATGTCATTCGAACCAATGCTGATCGGTTGACGAGCCTGGTCAATGATTTGTTGGATATGTCGCGCATCGAAGGCGGTAAGGTGGAGCTCAACTGTCGCCCGGTGGATATGGGCGAGTTAATCTCTCAGGTGGTTTTGACGCTGACACCCAAGATTAAAGAAAAAGGGCTTCGTATTCACACCGTTGTGCCTCCGTTACTGCCTATGGTTTGGGGAGATCCTGATCGTGTGGTGCAGATTTTGACCAATCTGGTAGGGAATGCTTATAAATACACTCCGGTTGGGGGCGAGGTAACAGTTCAGGCTTATGTGAAAGAGGAGATGCTCCACGTAGCCGTGGTAGATACGGGGATTGGCCTCTCGCCTGAGGACCAGAGCCGTATTTTCTCGCGTTTCTATCGTGTGGATGATCCGCTAGTGTTGGAAGCTGGCGGTACCGGCTTGGGACTGGCGATTACTGCCTCGCTGGTACAGATGCACGGCGGACGCATTTTCGTCGAGAGTGAGCCTGGGGAAGGGAGTATCTTTACGACGACCTTCCCGCTGGCGGAAGGCGAATCTACCGCCCCTGTTGGGCAACCTCCTGCAGGCTTTGGGGTAAACCTGGGGGCAACCATTTTGGTGGTGGAGGATGATCCCGAGGTTGCAGAGTTGTTACGCCTCACTCTGGAGCATGAAGGACACCAGGTCTTGTTGGCTAATACCGGTGAGAAGGCTCTGCATCTGGCACGAACTGAACAACCGGATTTGATTTCGTTGGATATACGCCTTCCCGACCTGGATGGCTTTGAGGTGCTGCAATTACTCAAACGCAACCCAGATACCGCAGCGATTCCGGTGGTGATTGTCTCGGTCGTCTTCGACCAAGATCGTGGCTTGCGGTTGGGAGCAGTGGACTATTTCAGCAAACCACTGGACGAGCCACGGTTATTGACTGTCATCAATGGTGTGTTAGCCAGCAAGGGGACTGTGCTGGTGGTGGATGATGACCGCGATACCTTGAATTTGTTGCGCACAGCGTTGCGCGCGCAAGGGTTACAGGTGCGGACAGCCACGCGGGGGGAGCGCGCCTTGCGTGTGGCTCAGGAGAATCCACCGGCGTTAATCATGTTGGATTTGAAGTTGCCAGGCATGGATGGCTATCAAGTGCTGAAAGCTTTGAAGCAGCACCCTGCTACGGCAAATATCCCGGTGGTGGTTATGACTGGTTTTGCGGATCCGGCGGATGGAGTGCCGCCCGAAATCGAAGCGCTGGGAGCATTGCGCTTCGTGACGAAGCCCTTCTCGATGGAGGAATTGGGCGCAGAGATTTCCCGCCTGGTAGAAGGGGCGATTGGGAACAAGGAGTGAGTTATGGTAAAAATTCTCGTAGCAGAAGATGAGCGCGATATTCGCGAGCTGATCGCTTTCACCCTGCGGTTTGCCGGTTTTGAGGTGGAATTGGCAGTGAATGGCGCTGATGCGGTGGAGAAGGCGCCACAGGTGAAACCGGATTTGATCCTGATGGATGTGCGCATGCCACGCATGACGGGCTATCAGGCGTGTGCGGCGTTGATGCAGATTCCAGAAATGCAGGCGACTCCTGTGGTTTTTCTTTCAGCTAAGGGGCAAGAAAGCGAGATTCAAGAGGGACTTAGCGCGGGCGCGACGCAGTACATTCTCAAGCCTTTCGCACCTGACGAGTTGATTAAACAGGTGAAGCAAATCCTGCAGCAGCACGGTAAAGCGTGAATTTAAGGGGTCTTAGCGCATGAGTGCCGTCATTCTGGAAAGCAGCCTCGCTCATTATGAGGCTTTGGGCCGCGGTAAGCCGCTGCTCTTCCTGCATGGCTGGCTTGGCTCATGGCGCTACTGGGTGCCTGCGATGGTGGCGCTATCCTCATCCTATCGCGCTTATGCGCTGGATTTCTGGGGCTTTGGGGATTCCGATAAGAACCGTTCGCGATACTCGATTGACAGTTATGTGGCGCAAGTGGCGCTATTCATGCAGCAGATGGGGTTACCACAGATTCCTCTGGTGGGCCACGGTCTTGGCGGCATTGTGGCGTTGCACTTTGCGCAGCGCTATCCGGATCAGGTAGAGCAATTGCTGTTATCCAATGTCCCCTTTGCCGCTGAGAGCATGAGCCGGACGCTGACCGGTTTTGGCGGTGGGGAGAACCCTGCTGCGCGTATTCTGGGGCGGCGTCTCAGTGATTATCAGGAAGTCGCTTTGGAAGCTGCAAAAACCGATGGGGATGCGGTGCTCAACACCTTGCGTAATGCCCCCTATCAGGATTTGGGGTCGCTGCTCGAAGAATTGGATATACCGGTCATGTTCTTGTATGGCACGCAAGACCCGCTCATTCAAGTTCCAGCAGATGGGATCATCGATGATCTGGAGGAAAATGTGAACATCCTGTTGATGGATGGCGTGCAGCATTTCCCCATGTTGGAGGATACCAGCAAATTTACCCGGTTGGTGTTGGATTTCCTTATCCATCGGGATAACTGGGATGCGATTGAAATGAAGGCCGAATGGCGCCGGCGAATGCGTTGAGTCTGCGCCTGTGAGAAATGACGATGAGCAAAACGGTTAGCCGAGCCAAATCGGTGGTTTTATCAGAGGCGGATCCCTGGACCGCTGGATTGTTACTGCGTGGATTAGTTATCCTGGCGGCTGGATTGGCATTGCTGGCGCCCCTGGGTTTTGTGCCCATTATTCCCGTCGCCACTGGCGCCATTGCTGTGCCTGAATCACAGGGCGGTCCCGCGCTAATTCCCTTGGGGGCGCCGACACCCACTCCGGGACCGGTTGCGCTGGTCACTCCTGTACCTCCTGCGCCCCAGGTCATCCGCGTGGGGGTTGTTCCGGGTCATGCGGGCAGCGATAGTGGCGCAATATGCCCTGACGGCTTGCAGGAAGCACAACTTAACGCTCAGGTTGCCGACCTGGTTGCCGGCATGTTGCGGGCGCGCGGTTGGACTGTAGACCTGCTCGATGAGTTTGATGAGCGTCTCGCCGGTTATCAAGCGAATGTGTTGGTTTCAATTCATGCGGATTCCTGTGTTTATGCAGGCAAAACCGGTTTTAAGGTGGCTCGGGCGGAATCCAGTTATATTCCGGGTAGCGAAGATATATTGGTATCGTGCCTCAGCCGGTATTATCACGCGCGCACAGGGCTACCCTTCGATGCCAACACCATCACGTTTGATATGACGCGTTATCATGCCTTTTATGAAATCCATCAGAATACACCTGCGGCAATCATTGAAACAGGCTTCATGTTGGATGACCGCGAATTGTTGGTGGAACGCCAGGACGTGGTTGCTGCAGGTATCGTTGAGGGCCTGGTCTGCTTCCTTGAGGGGGAGCCTGTGCGTTAGCGTGTGTGGGTGGCTGTACGGGAACCAGGGCGTTTTGGGAACGGATGCTTGTGCTGTGTTGGTCCTTCGTGTATAATAAATTTGCATTTCTATTCGCTACACCTCTAGTGAAAGGAGAGCCGCAATGTATCATAAAGTTACGATCGTTGGTCATTTGGGGCGCGATCCGGAGATGCGCTATACTCCAGATGGCACACCTGTTACCGATTTCTCAGTGGCTACCTCACGCAAATGGAATAACTCGGATGGTTCCAAGGGTGAGGAGACCGTGTGGTTCCGTGTGACAGTGTGGCGACGGCAAGCAGAGACTGTCGCGCAGTACCTGCACAAGGGTAACCTCGTGCTGGTTGAGGGACGCCTCAATCCTGATAAGAATGGTGGTCCACGCATTTGGACAGCGCAGGATGGCACGCCACGAGCAAGCTTTGAAATCACTGCCGATATGGTGCGCTTCATAGGCGGCAAGGGTGAGGGTGAGAGCCGTGGTGGCGTGGCGGAGCCTGACGCTCCCTATGAGGGCGAGGATCTGCCTTTCTAGGCAGTATAGCATGCAGAATAACAGAGGGGCAACGCCCCTCTGTTTTTGATTGCGAGGATTATATAGGAGAGGATAGCTATGAATAGTCCGAAACCAAAGGCATTGAATGTGGAGTTGCCGGCGGGCCTTGAGCCAATCTACGCCAATTTTGCGTTGATTACCCATTCACCATCGGAGATGGTATTTGATCTGGCGCAGGCTTTGCCCAACCAGCCTCAGATTCGGGTCAAGGCGCGGGTGGTCATGACCCCTTTTAATGCCAAGTTGCTGTTGCGGGCGTTGCAGGAGAATCTGGCGAAGTATGAAGCGACGTACGGCGAAATTGTGCTACCGGGGCAGGGTGAAGACCTCGCTCGTGCTTTCTTTGGCGCTGCGCGCCCCCCTGAAGGAGAAGAGTAGATGACCACCAATCTGGATGCTTGGTTGGATGGATTGGCTGAAGCGGTGCAGGGTGATTGGCGCCCTCGTAATGTCGCACGTGATCAGGTGCTCAACCAAAGCCGAGAGCTCATCCGACTCTGTTCGCAAGCGATCCGCGCCGGGCATCGCGAGGAATGGGAAGCGGCGCAGGTGATTCTGGCTGAGGCAGATGCGATGGCAAGCCAGATCCGCATGGCGCTTGAACCATACCCTGATCTGTTTTATGCCGGTTATACCCAGGATGCTTTCAAGGAATTGGTGGAGGCGCATCTGACTCTGGTGCTGGTAGCAAACCGCGAGCTTCCATCGCCTGCGGACTTGGATGTGCCTTATGCGGCTTATCTTAACGGCTTGTGTGAAGCTGCGAGCGAATTGCGCCGGCGGTGTCTGGATTGCATGCGCCAGGGGCAGATGGCAGAAGCAGAGCGCCTGCTGGCAATCATGGATTCTGTCTATGAAGTGCTGATGTCGTTTGACTATCCTGATGCGCTCACCGGCGGGTTGCGGCATCGGGTGGATCAACTGCGGGCGGTGTTGGAGCGCACGCGCGGTGATTTGACCAATGGCTTGCAGATGCAGCGCTTGTTGGAGGCGTTACAGCAGGGCTAGCCCACCGGTAATGGTTAGAGTTGACACAAGCGATGGTTGGCATATACTGCACCGCAGGACGGCAACCGCGGGCGTCTTTCTTTTTCATAGCACAACAAGATGAGGCTTGCGTAAACTGTGACCGTTCCATGAGGTAGTGCATGTCAAGCGTTCGCGGGCGTGCCTTGATCACAGGCGGAGCAGGGTTTATCGGGTCCCACCTCTCTGAAGCATTGCTGGCGCAGGGCTGGCAGGTTACCGTCATTGACAATCTCTCGACGGGGCGCTATGAAAATATCCAGCATCTGAGCTCCGAACCTCACTTCAAAGCAGTCATAGATACAATCACTCACGAAGTTGTGCTTGATCGGCTTGCGGGTGAGTGTGATGTGATCTTTCACCTGGCGGCGGCAGTGGGTGTGGAGTTGATTGTGCGCGACCCGGTGCGCGTCATTGAGACCAATGTCTTGGGGACACATGCTGTTTTGCAGGCTGCAGCGCGTTACCGGAAAAAGGTACTCCTTGCTTCCACTTCGGAAGTTTACGGCAAAAGCAATAAGGTCCCGTTTGGCGAGGATGATGATCGTGTATTAGGTCCGACGACCAAAGCTCGTTGGAGCTATTCCGATTCCAAAGCTGTGGATGAGTTTTTAGGATTGGCTTATCATCGCCAGACAGGCTTGCCAGTAGTGGTGTTTCGCCTGTTCAACACGATTGGACCGCGCCAGACAGGGCAATATGGGATGGTGGTGCCGCGTTTTGTGAGGCAGGCACTCAGCGGAGGTCCAATCACAGTTTATGGGGATGGAAGCCAGAGCCGTTGTTTCTGCAATGTGCAGGACACGGTTCGCGCCCTATTGCAGCTGGTTGAAACCCCTGAGGCGGTTGGACGGGTCTTCAATGTTGGAACTGTGGAAGAGGTAACGGTTCTGGAATTGGCGCAAAGGGTATGGACTGGGGTGGAGAGTTGTGCGCCCACTGTAAAAATGCCAGAGCCTGCAGGGCGGATGGTTTTCATCCCCTACGACCAGGCATACGAGCCTGGTTTCGAGGACATGCAGCGGCGTGTGCCTGATATTAGCCGCATCAAACGGCTCACGGGTTGGGAGCCCCGCATTCCTCTCCAGCAAACACTGGAGCAGGTTATTTTGGATATGCTGTCGCGGAGTGCGACAGCATAGAAAAACAACAGCGGCATATTGAGCCTCCATGAACCGCTGAAGACATTATCTTTACACGTTTCAACACCACATCTTTGTGTGTGCTTTTGTGGAATACTCATCATCATGATGGGGGCTGTGGGGTAACGGATAGAGGCGTTACTCAGATTGCTCGAGGGCTTTCTCGAGCTGCTCTGTGGAGGGTGGCTATGGCGCGTTATTTGGTAACAGGCGGGGCGGGTTTCATCGGGTCGCACATCGTAGATGAGCTGGTGCGACGCGGTGAGACTGTCCGCGTGCTGGATGATTTTTCTAGCGGGCGGTGGGAGAATATTGCGCATAACTTGCAACACATTGAGGTGCTCGAGGGCGACCTCTGTGACCTTGAGATAGTCTATCGCGCGGTCGAGGGCACAGATTACGTGCTGCATTTAGGGGCAATTCCCTCGGTCCCGCGCTCAGTTGCGGCGCCACTGGCTTCACATCAGGTGAATGCGACCGGCACTCTGCATGTGCTGTTGGCGGCGCGCGATGCCGGTGTGCGCCGGGTAGTCTATTCATCTTCTTCCTCGGTCTATGGCAATGGTCCCTTGTTGCCAAAATGCGAGGATATGCCAACGCAACCCCTTTCACCTTATGCGGTGTCGAAGCTGGCGGGTGAGCATTACTGCATGGCTTTTCACCAGGTTTATGATCTCCCCTGTGTGAGTTTGCGTTATTTCAATGTATTTGGTCCCCGGCAAGATCCCAATTCTGAATATGCTGCCGTTGTCCCTAAATTCATCACGGCGATGCTGCAGGGCGAAAGCCCCATCATCTACGGGGATGGCTTGCAGTCGCGCGACTTTACCTACGTGACGAATGTGGTGGCTGCGAATCTCCTAGCTTGCGAGCGCGACAGCGCTGTGGGGCAGGTGATGAATGTGGCGTTGGGGGAGCGGGTGACGTTGTTGGAATTGATTGAGGAATTGAACGTCATTCTCGGGATACACTATTTGCCGCAATTTGAGGCAGACCGACCTGGCGATGTGAAACATTCGCAGGCTGATGCTTCGCGCGCCAAAGCATTGTTGGGTTGGGAGCAATTTGTGGATTTCCGTCAGGGGTTGTGTGAAACAGTGGAGTGGTTCCGGAATTAGTGCGGCGGTTGGCTCGTAAGGACCATACTTGTTGCACCCAGGCGTAGAATGCCCGGTTGGGTTTGTAAGTGCGCAAAGGAGGAGCTATGCAGCAGGAAAATCTCATTGGCACGACGATGGGGCAGTATCAGATTTTGGATGAACTAGGGCGTGGTGGAATGGCTCTGGTCTATAAAGCCTGGCAACCCTCCCTGCGCCGCTATGTGGCGTTGAAAGTCCTACTACCTTATCTGGGGAACGATCCGGAGTTCATTCAACGCTTTCAGCAAGAGGCGATTGTGGCTGCCAACTTGAGTCACCCTCATATTGTGACTATCTATGAGGTCGGTCAGCATGAGGGCCATATCTTCATTGCGATGGAATATGTCGAAGGCATGTCTCTGGAGCAGTTGATTCTGGATCAGGGGGCGCTCCCACTAGAGCGGACAACTCGTATCTTGCGTCAAGTGGCGGAGGCGCTGGATTATGCACATAAGCGGCGTTTCCTGCACCGCGATATCAAACCCGCGAATATTCTACTCGCTGAAGATGACCGCGTGGTGATTACCGATTTTGGCATTGCAAAGGCGCTGGAAGGTTCTGGGGCAACGGCCCGATTGACTTCTTCGGGCACGGTATTGGGCACACCTGCCTACATGTCCCCCGAGCAAATTCAGGGCTTGGCAGTCGATCACCGCAGTGATTTGTATGCTTTCGGGATTGTGGCTTATGAGATGTTGAGCGGTCAGGTTCCTTTTGATGGGACGACCACAGCGCTCCTTTATGCTCAGGTCAACAATCCCCCACCGGCGATTACCCGCTTTGCGCCTGGATTGCCACCTCATGTCGAATGGGTCATTTCACGGATGCTGGCAAAGCAGCCTTCCGAACGTTTCATAAGCGCCAGTGAGTTTGTCGAAGCGTTGCTCAACGGTGGTAATGCGGCAGCGGCGGCGCCCGCTTATGGGGCAACGGCAGTTCCTCGCTTTCCTACACCACCGCCCCAGAGCGGTACGGCGGTGATGCCTTCTGGAGCATCCCTACCGCAGGCGGCGCCTCCGCTTCCAGCTCAACCTTACGGATATTCCGCGACTCAAGCTGCACCGGTAGCGCCGGGTGTCCCTCCGCAGCCCTATGGCCCACCCGCAGCTATCCCCTCTCAAGGCTATGGTTACCCACAGCAAGGGTATGCCCCTTCAGCCTCTGGATGGGTTGCGCCGGTTTCTGAGAAGAAAAAACGCGCGGTATGGCCCTGGCTATTGGGCGGTACGCTGGTTTTGGCCATCGTGGCGGCGGTGGCAGTATTGGGCTATCTCTTCTTGTTCCGTCAGACGCCTGCCAGGTTACTTGAGGAAGGCACTACCGCGTTGACGGCGCAGGATTATGTGGCGGCGCAGGCCGCATTCGAGTCGGCGTTAGAGAAAGAGCCCGGGAATTCGGCTGCGCAACGTGGGTTGGGATGGGTTTATTACCAGACGGGGCGTTACGCCGAGGCAATGGCGGCATTTGGGGAAGCAGTCAAGTCGGACCCCACCAATCTTGAAGGGCAGGAAGGGTTGGGGCGCAGCGCCTATGCAGCGGAACGCTATGAGGAAGCTCTTGCGCCATTGCAGTCTTGGGCGGCGGGAGCGACGACAAATGCTGAGGCTCAGGGTATGTTGGGCTGGACTACCTACCGCCTGAAACGCTATGATGAAGCCGTTCAAGCATTTTCGCGCGCGGTTGAACTTGCGCAGACGCCTGCGGAGTATCGTGGTTTGGGGGATAGTTATCGCGCCTTAGGGGAGCATGAGGCTGCGGCTGAGGCGTATCAGCGTTGGGTGGAACTGGCTCCAGAGGATGCGGAAGCGCAGCGCACTCTGGGCGAGACATTGAATGTGCTCCAGCGCTACGATGAGGCTGTCGCGGCTTTCACCAAGTCTTTGGAATTGGAGCCAACCTCGGATGCTTACAAGGGATTGGGGGATGTCGCTTACGCACAGAAGGATTATGAACAGGCATTGCGTGACTACCGGCAGGCGATTGATTTGGATGTCAGTAGTACCGCGGCACACAACGGTGCCGGTTGGAGTTTGTATCAGCTGAAGCGTTACCCTGAAGCGCTGGCTTCTTTTGAGCAATCGTTGGGGATTGGGGAGACTGCAGGTGGTTATCAGGGTTTGGGGAATTGTCAGGCGGCTCTCGATAACAATGAAGCCGCGTTGGAGGCTTATCAAAACTGGCTGAGACTCGCTCCAACCAGCATCTGGTCGCATAAAGCGGTTGGTCAGACTTTCTTTAAGTTAAAGCGCTACAAAGAGGCTGCTGAAATCTATTCCAGAGCCATACAGCTGGGTGATCAGCCGGGAATAGTGGATTGCTATGCCGGGTTGGGCGATGCTTATCTGGCGCTTCAGGATTATGGTGCGGCGCTAGATGCTTATCTGAATTGGGTAAGCCGGTCGCCGGATAGTGTTTCCGCCAATTCGAAAGTGGCGGCGGCGTATATTGGATTAGGGGATTGCTGGACCGCCAAGTCTTATCTGGATAAGGCGTTGGCTATCGATCCCCAAAATCAATACGCTCAGAACCTGCTGAAACAGTGCCAGCCGTAGAAGGTGCTGTCTAGACTCCCATCGTAAAGTGCAGATGATGGACTGAAATCTGTTTGAGTGCGTATTTTCGGCGCCGCGCGTAGCGCGGCGCCGAAAATACGCACTTGAATCTTGGCTTTAGCCACATCGTGTTGCGGTGAACGGGAGAACGTTGAACAGCTACGCGCGCGAATTGTTGTGGCGTTTTCCTGAGTAGGCTGGCAAGGCGGGCAGTTTTCCGTGATTCGAATCTGCGATGATCGTGTGTGTAGCCGCTGGATGGTGATTCCGTTTACGTGATTGAATTACAGATTGCTTGATTGTGTTTAAGGGAGGATAGTGGCAAATGCAAAAAGCTCTGGTTTGTGGCGCCGGTGGTTTTATCGGAGGCCACCTGGTAAAAAAACTGAAGCGTGAAGGGTATTGGGTACGGGGAGTTGATGTTAAGGCACATGAATATGCCCTGACGCAAGCTGACGAGTTTGTGTTGCTTGACCTACGCGAACCCCACAATTGCTGGCAGGCGTTGAATGCAGGCGCTGGTGAGACCTTCGATGAAGTTTATCAGCTAGCGGCTGATATGGGAGGCATGGGCTTCATTCATTCGGCTGAGTGCGAGATTATGCACAACAGTGCGCTGATCAATATTAACATGATTGACACTGCCACGCGCATGGGCGTACCGCGTTATTTCTTCTCTTCTTCGGTCTGCGTCTATCGCGATATGGAACCCGGCGAACCGGCTCTGACGGAAGCGGACGCTGTTCCCGCGCACCCGGATAACGAGTATGGGTGGGAGAAGCTTTATGCAGAGCGGATGGCTCAGACATACGCACGGCACTATCCGATTCAGGTGCGAATCGCGCGCTTCGAGAACTGCTATGGTCCTGAGGGCACCTGGCGTGGTGGCAGAGAGAAGGCCCCAGCGGCTCTGTGTCGCAAGGTGGCTGAGGCTAAAGATGGGGACGTCATTGAGGTGTGGGGCGATGGCACGGCAATTCGCAACTTCACCTACGTTGATGATATGGTTGAGGGTATTTACCGGTTGACTCAGTCTGAGATCGAGGGTGCGGTGAATTTGGGCGGTGATGAATATGTAACCGTTTCTGAATTGGCGCACCTGGTGATAGAGATTTCCGGTAAGCAATTGGGGATTCGGTATGTGGCGGGACCGGTAGGCGTTCACTCGCGAAATTTCAGCAAGGAGCGTAGCCGGTTGTTGAACTGGAAGGCGCCAACGACGCTTAGGGCAGGCATCTCGCGTACGTATCAGTGGATTGCGGAGCAGGTACGTCAGGCACATAGCTAACGGCTAATGCCGGTTGCGATAGCCAATGTGGTAAGTGCGGACCTGAAGCAGACTCAACTCCGGGGATTTGGGGAATTGCAGCTGTGAGTCGCGGTAGCATACTCAGGAATGGAATCTACAACAGTATCGGCAGCGCCATCCAAATGGTGTTGAGCATTCTGATCATTCCTGTTCTCATCCGTGGTATTGGACTGGATGAATTCGGACTCTGGACCCTGGTAGCTTCTGTGTTTGGGCTGGTTGAACTGGCGGAGATTGGGTTGTCAGTTTCCACTACGTATTTTGTATCGCGCGATTTGTCAGATGCTGAGCATAGTAGTATTGCTCAGACACTGACTGTGACCGTGGGAGTGCTGTTGGCGTTGGCGACTCTTGCTGCGGGGTTGTTATGGGCTGGCGCTCATGTCATCGTGGGAATGATGTCTGCATTGCACGTTTCCCAACGGTTGATTGCGGCACAGGCTTTGCGGATCAGTGCGGTGATTGTGTGGGCTGATTTATTGCGGCGGGTACTGGTTGGTATTGAGCAGGCTTTTCAACGGTATGATTTGATCAATTTGCTCGTCACCGGACAGGCGATTCTCCATAGTTTGGGATTGTTGTTGATTGCTGCTCTAGGGGGAACGGTTTTGTCTTTGGTGGCGTGGCAGGCGGCGTTAAGCCTGGGCGCACTGTTGGCTCACATCGGCATCGTGCGTTGGCTGTTGCGTGATTATCATTTCCGTCCGGTGTGGTCCTGGAGCCGTGTGAGAGAAATCGTCCGTTACAGCGGATTGACCTGGTTGACCTCGCTATCGAGCGCGTTGTTCAGCAAAGCCGACCGCCTGGTGATTGGTGCGAGCCTGGGCACGGAGGTGCTTGCGGTCTATGGCGCTATCACATCGGTAACGGCAAAGATCAACCATCTTTCCGCTGTCCCTGTGCAACCGCTTCTGCCAGCGCTCAGTGCTTTGGTCAAGCAACGGTCACGGGATTCGGGAGAGTTGCAGGGACATGTGCAGCAGGCAATACATATCAACGCAGTAGCTGCGTTGGGGCTGAGCGCGATGTTGTTCGTTTTTGCGCCCTGGGTGATGCAGATTTTGCTCTCCGATGCGGCTACGGCTGAGGCAATCCTGGCGTTTCGCCTGGCAGTGGTTATCTACGGCGCTTACTCACTCAATGCCGTTGGGTATTATGTGCTCTTGGGTGTGAATGCTGTGCTCTTGCTGATGGGAATCCAGATGGCGGGTGCCGTCCTGGCGTTAGCGGGAATCAGTCTGGCAGCGCGGTCTTGGGGCCTTGTCGGAGCTATTGCCGGAAATGCCGGTTATCTGTTGACCTGGTGGTTACTCGTAAGCGGGATGAAGCGCCTTGATTTGCGTTTTGCGGCTTGGGGACGGTGGTTTGCGTTCCCTGCAATGTGGTACGCAGTCGCGATTGGGGTCATGGCGATTTTCTCTCCCCAAACGCTGGTATGGGCAATTCTATGGGGAGGGTTGATGGGAACCGTCTTGGTGGGATGGTTCATCAAGAATGAGCGCGACCTGATTGAATTCCTGCGACGTTCCTTGTGGTCGCGCAAAAAACACCACCCTGGTGTACAGCTATGAAGGGAGTGCTGATTGCGTGATGCAGGTTGTCGCACATCGTTTGAAGGACTTGACGTCCATGCGCTGCCCACAGCTTAATGAACTGCCTCCCCCCCCATCGGGGCGTAAGGGTTGGCCCTGGACTGAGGAAAGTCCTCAACTTCCGGCAACCCGCACCGATGGTTCTCCCTTGCCTCGTGTGACGGTGGTTACCCCCTCCTACAATCAGGTCGATTTTCTCGAAGAGACCATCCGTTCAGTGTTATTGCAGGGCTATCCTGACCTCGAGTACATTATCATGGATGGCGGAAGCACAGATGGCAGTGTGGAGATTATTCAAAAATACGCGCCGTGGTTGGCTTATTGGGTCAGCGAGAAAGACGGCGGGCAGGCGGATGCGATCAACAAAGGGTGGCGACGTGCTACCGGAGAGGTGCTCACCTGGCTGAATTCGGATGATACGCTAGCGCCTGAGAGTCTCAAAGTGACGGTTACAGCGCTTGGCGATGATCCGCAGGTGGAATTAGTGTACGGCAATGTGACGACCGTTGATAGCGATGCGCAGAAGCCGCGTCTGATTCATGGAAGCTCTTTTGTGCCCGAAGCTGTTTTGATTCAGGGACGTAACCCGATTCCCCAACCGGGATTTCTCATGAAGCGCAGATTATGGGAACGTGTTGGTGAACTCGATCCGCAAATGCACTTTTGTATGGACTTTGATTATTGGAGCCGTATGGCGCTCCAGGGCGTGAGAGCAGTATACCTTGATTGTGTATTGGCTCATTTCCGACAACATGCTGAGGCAAAAACCAGTGTGCAGCACAAGATTCGGATTGCCAATCGCCTGAGAGTCTTTGAGAAGGTTTTTGCATCCCCCGATTTGCCACTTGACTACCGCGAACATTACGCGACAGCACGCAATCAGGTCGCACTCACAGCGGCTTATATTGCTTACAAAGCGAGTGACGCCTCATTGACGCGTGAATATGCCTGGGAATACCTTCGGCGTGCACGGCTGCGTAGCGCCCCCTCAGCCATTTTTCTCCTTTTTAGTGCTAGCGGTGGACGTTGGATTATGCAGATGGTTAAGCGTTTGCTGGTGCTGGCAAGAAGACACAGGCCCAACACATCGGAATCTGAGCGCTCTAATTGATTGCCCCTCTTTTTCTGGATTAGAAATTACATAATAGCCATGAGGATTTTGTATATTGCTCACTTTGATTGCACGACCAATGAGGGCAATGCCGCTCACGTGAGTGGGGTGGTGCGCGCATTGGCTGCCCTGGGCAATGAAGTGACGCTCCTGGCTCCAAATTGGTTCTCTCTCCCTCAGAGTCGCATACGCTATATCCATGTTGCGCGGTGGCGGCATGCAGGTTTCAATACCATCACGTTTGCCTTGATGTGCTTGCCGGTTCTTTTCTGGCAGTTGCTGGTTCAACGTCCAGAGGTTGTCTATACCCGTTTTTTCAATATGCTGTGGTGGTTGATTCCAGTGTTGAGGCTCATGGGCGTTCCATTTGTGGTCGAGGTGAATGCAGACCAATCGTCTGAACACCTGGCTTATGGGCGGAACCAGTTGCGGCGGGCGTTTTGGTCTTTTGCTGAGTCAGCAGTATATAAGCGTGCTGCGGGGTTGGTCGCAGTCGTACCAGCGATTAGCGCTTCTATTCGACGCCGTTTCCCAGATTTGAACGCTCGAATCGCAATCATTGAAAATGGTGTGGATACCACAACATTTGCCCCTCAGCAAGCGACAGCGTGCCGTCAGGTTTTGGGATTGGATCCGAACGCGCATTACGTGACCTATGTGGGGATGTTTCAACCCTGGCAAGGGCTGAACACTTTGATTGAAGCGGCGCCTGGCATTGTGGCAACCTGTCCCGAGGTTATCTTTCTGTTGGTGGGGTCTCAAGGGGCTGAGCACTTGCAGCTGCTATCTGGTATTGCGGACTCAGAGTTGAAAGCGCGCTTCATATTCCCTGGAAGTTGTCCGCCGCATTTGGCTGCCAGCTACATCGGCAGCGCCGATGTATGTGTTGCCCCGTATAACCATTTGGTTGCACTTCCCGGCGAGGGAACGGGCTGGGGGGCTCCGATGAAGGGTTCCCCTTTGAAGGTGTTTTCCTATATGGCTTGCTCGCGCCCTGTCGTCGCGTCGCATTTCCGAGAGGCGGGCGCCTTCGTTCAGAATCTGGGAGCGGGACTTGCAGTCCCACCGGATGACCCGGTTGCCTTACGTGAGGCAATTGTGGCCTTGCTAGGGGATCCTACTCTGCGCGCTCAGATGGGAGAGCTGGGGCGGGAGGCAGTCCAGGCCCACCACAGTTGGGAAGCAGTTACACTACGACTGGTCGCTTTCTTAACCGAGCTGGTATCGGGATGAAATTCGGATACACCATAGAATGGTTTCGGCACACCGGACGCTCTTTCACCGTGGCAGGAATGCTACTGCTGATCTTGCTTTTCCATGTGCCTGATTTGCTTTACACTAACTTGCACATGTGGAGGATTCTTGGCACTGGCGGTGTGCCAGATGTGGCTTCTGCAGAGGAATGCGCTTGTACACCGGCTCAAGGTGGGTTGCTGGATGTTGCCGGTGCTACCGTGACAAGGTTGTGGACTCAAGCCCGGTGGTTACAGGGCTGTTCTGAAGATTGTCGCTTCTTCATATATCAACAGGCTCTGGAGCAGAATCCTCAGAATCCCTTAATCGCCTTTGAATTGGGAAATCTGTATGCCACCGCGGGAAGACTGGAACAAGCTCACGAGATGTGGCAGCGTTCGGGCAGTGGGCGCTTCTGGGCATACCAGGCGGTGTATGCCGTTGAACACAGTGAACATGCTCTAGCTGCGACCTACATTCAGAGGGCGCAGGCACTCGGAGGGGCTGACGGCGCGACCCAATTGATAGCAGGTGATGTGTGGTTTGAGCTGGGGGACATGGAGCGGGCAATGGATGCCTACACACTTTTCATTGAAACCGCCGGCACAAATCAGCCAGGGTTGGCCCATGCACTCACGCAACGTGCGCGGATTAACATGAGCATCCAGGGCGAAGCGTATTTCAGCGAACAAGACTTGTTGGCTGCACTCGCACTTGACCCTGATGATGCCTGGGTCCAGATTCGTCTCTGCGAATTGTATCGCGATAACGGGCAACTCGAGCTTGCGGTGAGCTATTGCCGTGCTGCTGTCGTGCTGACGCCGGATTCAGCGCTGGCACATTATTATTTAGGACGCAGTTTATTTGTCCAGGGTGATTATGTTGCTGCAAGTGCGGAATTTGAGACCGCGGTTGCTCTTGATTCTTCTCTCGAAAGCGCGCATTATTGGTTGGAACGCGCCCGCGAGCAAAGGTAGCAATATCAGTATGGTCGGTGTCTTCACCTTTATCGCTGAAATGCGTTATGTCGTCATAAGTGGAGCTGGGCAACAATGAACTGGCTGATTCTCATCATTGCCATGCTGGCAATGTTCGTGTTCCTTGCCATTACGGGAGGGTTGCCCTGGCTCTTTGTGGGCTTATTGCAGGGTGGTGTAGGGATTATCGTGTTCTTTGTCCGCGAACTGGGCATTCTTGACATCCCTGAGGGTATCACTCTTCCCCTGATTGCAGCTCTTGCGGCAGTAGGCGGGGCGTTCATCCTTGTGCGTTCTCCTGCTCGATGGGGGCAGCTCTTATCACCATTATCGGTGCTCGTCCTTATTTTCAGCCTGCTGGTCATTATGGGCGCTTTCTATTCATGGCATGATCTGGCTATCGAGAAAGCTCTCAAATATGTCGCCGCTAATCTCATCTCCTTTGTGGTTGTTTTGTTTTTGCCTTCGGCGCAGCGTCAGAAACTGTATAACCTCCTGGTGTGGGTTGCTGTAGTCATTGCATTTGGGTTATTGAGCAACTTCGTGTTTAGTAATGAGGGTGCACTACGCGGGCGTTATGGCACTTTTGGTATTGACACTATCACTGCCTCACGTTCGGTGGGATTAGGTCTGGTATTGGTGTTGTATTCACAACGCTACCGGCGCTATCGCTGGGTATACAGTGCCTTTCTGGGGATAGGCATCCTTTTGGCAGCTTCTCGTGGACCTGTGGTTGCATTGATAATCACTGTCTTTTTGCAGCCCTTGTTGATAGGGAATCAACTCTTTCCCTTCCGAATCTCACGCCGGGTCTTATGGTTATTGGGTGGCAGTGTGTTAGCGCTTCTGGCGTTATTTATCTGGGTGGCGCTTTTCCCTCCAGAGACATTAGCGGAAAACTGGGGTCCCTTGCGTCTGGTGCGAGAAACCACCATTCAAAACGCGAATATCATGAGTCGATTTGAGCATTGGAAAA
>JAKJAC010000219.1:2375-7437 GCA_022707705.1 Chloroflexota bacterium | reverse complement strand
AAGGCGCCACGAGTCTCGATAACGGTACGCCACGTGGCGGATTACACCTCTCCGGAACCGCTATTGGGCTGGTGCAAAACTGCACCGCAGCGAATAACAACCTCGACGGTTTCCGATTGACAGAGCAAGCGCAGGTGGACCTGGTGAACAACATCTGCCGTGATAATTACCAGAATGGAATCGGCATTCGCGATACCGCTGGCGGCGAGATTCGGGGAAATCGCTGCACGGGGAACGTAAACAACGGCATCTCCATCACCGGAGACGCTGCCCCAACCATCACCGAGAACTACCTCAGCGCCAACGGCGATAGCGGCATCGCCTACTGGTCGAATGCCGCTGGTTCGGCGCGTCTCAACACCAGCGAGGAAAACGGCTTTCACGGCATCAGCGTCAACGGTAGCGCTACACCCACGCTAGAGGATAACACCTTACAGCGCAACAAGGAAACCGGATTGGTCTATTTCGGGACGAGCGGCGGCGCTGCAAGGCGCAACACCGCCACCGAGAATGGCCTTCACGGCATCGGCACCAACGAGCAATCAAAACCCACACTGGAGAATAATACTTGTTCCAATAATACCCAGGTGGGCATGCGCTTCGCCGGGGATAGCGCCCCTGGTGTGACCGGAAACACCTGCAGCGGCAACACGCTTTCGGGAATCATCGTCACGGGCAACGCCACCCCTACCCTGAACCAAAACAATTCCAGCGATAACCAGGAAAGTGGCTTAGCGTATTTCGAAAACGGCGCGGGTGAAGCGAACGACAATGAATTCTGGCGCAATACCCTGCAAGGCATCAGCATGGACGGCAACGCCGCGCCCACAATCGAGGGCAACCTTATGGCAGAAAACAAAGAAGCCGGGTTGCGCATTTCAGGCGATTCGCATCCCACCGTGCGCAACAATGAGGTCTATGGTCACGGTCTTTCGGGCATCATCGTCCGCGAGAATGCACAACCCACGCTGGAAAACAACAACTCTCACGATAACGGCGAAAGCGGCTTGATCTACTTTGGTACTTCGGGAGGAGTCGCGCGCTACAATACCCTATCCGGCAACGATCTGCATGGCATTCAAGTGAAAGATGATGCCGCACCCACGTTGGAATCCAACACCTGCGAGAAAAACACGGAAGCAGGTATCGGATTTTTCGACCGTTCCACGGGGGTAGCCCAAAATAACCAGGTTAACAACAACCGCTGGGGCATCTACGTCGCTCCCACAGCCAACCCCAGCTTGCTCAACAACATCGTCGAGAACAATGCCACCAATATTGATGATCGCCGCTAAACTCCCTCATCTATCCCGGCGATCTCGAAACAACGTTTTTTGACTGCAGGTGTGATTTTCGTGGCGGTGAAGCCCCACCCACGAAAATCACACAAAGAACCTACCCCTGCGCCTCTCGGGCTTTCGAAGCGGGTCGCCGACCGAAACCGCGCTATGCCCCTTACGCACCATCTGAAACAATTGTCTCAATTTGCCAGTTATAGTAATTGTGCTAGTATAAGTATACTGTTTTTCGTGAGCAGTCTATTTACCATCTCCGAGTTGCACGACCTGAACACCGTCAGGTGCATGGCTTGCAACCGTTAGGGTGTGGCGGGAAACGGCTACGCCTCCCATATTCGGAAAGGAGATCTCCCTGAAGCAGCTGTGGCGCTTTCAGATGCGCCCAGGTGAGTCTGCAACGGTCTCCCTTCTTGGGGGACCGTTTTCTTGTCACACAATGGAGCTGTTATGCGCACTAATCGCTATTATTTCTCCACACGTGATCTGCTGATGATGGCAGCACTCGCCGCCTTGGGCGGCGTCACTGGCACCTATGTTACCGCCGCCGGAAAAGTGCTCAATTCCTTTGTGGGCGTGCCGGGGTCCATGCAATGGGCTGCCGGGCTGCACGTCCTGTGGTTGGTGCTTGCAGTTGGCCTCACCGGTAAGCAAGGCGCCGGAACAGTAACCGCGATTCTCAAAGGCGCCGTCGAGCTTTTTACCGGCAACCTCCATGGCATCCTTGTGATTCTTGTAGATGTGGTTGCCGGATTGCTGGTGGACCTGGGTTTTCTCCCCTTTCGCGATAAAGACCGCCTCCCCGCTTATCTCCTGGCAGGTGGGCTGGCTGCAGCTTCAAACGTCTTCGTCTTCCAGCTCTTCGCCGCCCTGCCGGCGGATATCCTTTCCTACGGCGCCATGCTCCTCGCCAGTCTGATGGCAACGCTTTCCGGGGTTGTGTTTGCCGGATTCCTGGGACACACGCTGGTTGCGATCTTGCGCCGCGCCGGCGTCATCAAGGATCGTGAAGCGCGACCGATGGGACGGCGCGCCTACCCCATCTTCCTGGCAACGATGGCTGTGCTTGCCATTGTCCTTACCTTTTACCTGCGCCATGCGCTTTCCGGTCCACCGGCGTTGCCCATCGCCGGCGCCGTCGCCGCCCCCTACGCTTACCCTGAAGAGCACGGCGACCTTGCCACCGTCACCGCTGCCGGTATCACCCGGCAAGTCTCGGAGCGTTATACCGGCATCCCTTTACGCGACCTGATTGCGGCAGCGCAACCTGACCCCGACGCCAGCAAAGTCCTCATTCAGGGCATAGATGGTTACACTTTCTTCGTGAGTATGGAGGAAGTGCAAAACAACGGCGGCTTGCTCCTGGTCCCCCAGGGACGCAGCGAAGACACCACCTACGATATCACCGGTGCCGAGAGCAACAAAGCCTGGGTGCGTGGCGTTGCCAGCCTCACCGTCATTGGCGCGACCCGTTTGCCCATCACTGGCGCGTTGTCAAAACCCGCCCCCTTTGACCCTACCGACTGGCAGGCAAAGATGGATTCGTATACGGTGGACATCGGCGATGGTGCGCGCAAGTTGCAGGGCGCACCACTCAGTGCCGTGCTGGCAGCGCTCGAGCCTGCCGCCGGCGCCACAACCGTAATGCTGGCATCCGCAGAGGGTCAGACCGAAGTGCCGCTAGCAGAGGTCATGGCGGATAACGACATCCGCCTCTTCACCGTCTTTACCCCGGAATGGGTCCGCTTTGTCGTCGCTCGAACCGATGGGAGCATCCTCTCCAACGGCGTTACCGAAATTCAGGTGCAATAAGTCACTGGCGGAAGCGTTCTCAGTGAAGACACAATCCGGTATCGATTGGATATCAGGCGCGGCAGGCAAATGATTTCCATCCAGAATTTCTCTTTCCGCTTTCGCGGCAGCGCGCGTTACGCGTTGCGCGATGTGAACCTTAACATCTCAACGGGGGAATTCGTCATCCTCACCGGACCCTCAGGCTGTGGCAAGTCCACGCTCGCTCTTGCGTTGGGAGGCTTCCTCTTCAACCAATACGATGGCGAAGCCCAAGGGGAAATCGTCGTTGCGGGCATGGATGTACGCCACACCCCCATCTATGATGTCGCCGAGGTTGTCGGTTTGGTACAACAAAATCCCGAGGCGCAGTTCTGCACGCTCACGGTACAGGATGAAGTGGCTTTCGGTTTAGAAAACCGCTGCTTACCGCGCGCAGAAATTCGAGAGCGCTTGACCTGGGCGCTTGATGTGGTCGGCGCGCGACACCTGGAAGACCGCACGCTCGCCACGCTCTCCGGCGGGGAAAAGCAGCGCGTCGCCGTCGCCGCCGTGATGGCAGCGCGCCCCCAGGTGCTCGTCTTCGATGAACCGACCTCCAACCTCGACCCCACAGCCACCGCGCAAATCTTCGACGTCATCGCGCGTATCCGGGACCTGAATGGCATCACGGTAGTCGTCATCGAACACAAAACGACATACCTGAAACGCTTCGCGCCACGGTGGGTACGGATGGAATCCGGGCGTATCACTGCCACCGCTACACAAGTGACCCACACACCCCTGAGCCTGGCAGCTCCCGGGATTTCAGCGCCTTCAGCCGCCAATCTTCACTCCGCCTCGACCAATGCCGCGCCTTTCTTGCGGGTCGAGAAACTCTGTGCTGGCTACAACGAAAAAACCGTATTGCATGACGTCTCGCTCACAGCAGGACCGGGCGAATTCATTGCGGTCATGGGCGATAACGGCTCGGGGAAATCCACCTTCCTGCAGTGCCTTTTGGGCTTGCTGCGCCCCACATCCGGCAAAGTCGAAGTGCTCGGGCAGGATGCCGGGCGCGCCCCTGTCTCACAACTCGCGCGACAGATTGCCTACGTCTTCCAAAACCCCGACCATCAGCTCTTCGCCGATAGCGTCTGGCAGGAAGCCACCCTCGCGCCCCGCAACTTTGGCATGTGGGATAGCGACGTCGAACAACGCATCGAAGCCATGTTGCAGCTCAGCGGCTTGGATGACCGTCGCGCCGACCATCCCTACCGCCTGAGCTACGGTGAGAAGCGTCGCCTCAACCTGCTGGCAATGCTCAGTTATGCGCCGCGCCTGCTCCTGCTGGATGAAATCCTCATCGGGCAGGACCCCGAAAACGCTACGCGGCTGCTACAGTGGGTCACTGCCTGCGTAGCGACGGGCAGCACCGCCATCCTGGTGCATCATGCGCCCTCTCTATTGCGTCCCTACGCTCATCGCCTGCTGTTCTTCGAGCAGGGGCGCCTGTTGGTGGATGCACCATCAGAGGCAGGATTCGCGCAACTGGCGCAATGTGGCAAGAACGCATATCTGGCAGTGACCGATGGAGGGCTGCCGTGAAACGTCGTTACGGTCCGCGGCTCATGACCTGCCCCGACAACTCCTTCCTGCACCAGTTGCATCCGCTGGTCAAACTGCTGTGGCTGAGTGCAGGCACAGTCTTTGTCTTCGCCACACAGAACGCGTGGCTTGTCGCGGGAGTGTTGGCGCTTATCCTGGTCGCCTTCCCATTGAATCGCTTGCCATTGCGGCACGCCCGCGGTGCAGTCTTCTTCATCTTTTCGTCAGCCATGCTGTTCCTGGTGCAAGTGCTCTTCGTGCACACCGGAACCATCCTGCTGCATGTCGGTCCGGTCACCGTCACCTCAGGGGGACTACAGGCAGGCATTTATGTGGCAGCGCGCCTCCTGAGCGTTATTGGCTTGGGTTACCTTTTCGTTTTCACCACC
>JAKJAC010000219.1:0-2365 GCA_022707705.1 Chloroflexota bacterium | reverse complement strand
CCCTGGCTTACAGTCTGATGCAGGTCGGCTTGCCCTACCGCTATGGCTTCGCGTTGGTCACAGCGCTAAGGCTCGCGCCGGTCTTTGAGCAGGAAGCCCAGACCGTCTACCAGGCGCAACTCGCCCGCGGTATCGCCTATGACCGGGGTGGACTCAAACGGTTTCTGACCCTGGCGCGGCAGTTCTTCCTGCCATTGCTGGTCTCTGCATTGAGTAAAGTGGATGCGTTGGCAGTTTCCATGGAAGGGCGTTGCTTTGGCAAGTACCCACACCGGACCTTTCTCCATGAAACGCAGCTAGCCACGCGCGATGTTGCAGCATTGGTGCTGCTGGGTATGCTGCTGGTTATTCTAGGTATCTTGAAGGCTGGTTGGCTCTGATTTTTCATGCTGGCTTTGGATTTATCAATCTGGTTGTATCGGAGGAATGACGTATGCGGAATCGCCAATGGATACTTGCTGGTGTAGCCCTGGTAATTGGCGTGGGCGGGCTGATTTTCGGTGCAACGCGTGTTGCGCCCATGCGCGTGCTCACCCACTACCCCTTGGGCGTGCTCGCAGAAGAAGCGCAAACCATGGATGAGTGTGCTGAGTGTCACGATGCGAACAATTTCCACTCCTGCGCCACCTGCCACGATGACCATGGGGCGATTGAGATGGAAAACGTGCCCTTCTACGCCGGCATTATGCTGGAGGGTGATGTTCCCACACCGGGCTACGTGCTCCTCGACGATATTTTGCCCTACCGGGATCAACCGCACACCCATTTACCGCTGCTTGATTTTCTTGCCGACCAGGGCGTGACCGAATTCGAAAGCATCACCCTGGCATCACTTGATGGAGGTTTCGTCACGCTTACTCCTGAAAACATCACTGACGAGGCGCTGCTCATGCCCTATGAAGATGGCATCCGTTTTGCCGCCGAGAACCTGCACATCTCCGCCTGGATTAAAGGCATCCGTCGCGTGATTGTGGTTGGTGCTGCCACACCGCTGCAAATCGAGGGGCAACCCACCTCAATTGGACGCCTGTTGTTGGGTCCTTCTCTTGAGCTCACAGTAGAACAGACCGGCGTGATGCTGCAGAGCGAGGATGACGGCAAAACGCGCCAGGCGCAGGCAGGGTCGCGCATCATAGGCGCCCCACTCACCGCTCTGGTCGACGACCCCACCTTCACACAGCTTGTGGTGCGCGATAGTGCGGGCAAAGAGACCCGCCTTACCGCCGAAGATGCGCGCGGTGCGGTGATTGCACAGTTGCGCGGGCAGGTAACCCTGGTGCTGCCGGAACGTGGTCGCGCACAATGGATCACTAACATCACCCTGCTGGAGAGCGAATGAGCCAATACGACGTCAAAGGACACGGTTCAATGCGAAAATCAACCGCTCATCTGCTGCATGTCGCAGGCCTGCTGCTTATCCTGCTGCTCTCCGCATGTGCTCCCGCGTGGGAAATCGCTCTCGTGGATGCGCAGGGCAACAGAATTGGCATCAACCGGAAATCGCTTCAAGCGCTGGAACCTTTCGCTGCCGAGGAGAGCGCGGCACACATGTCGAGTGTGCCCCTCGAGCGCTTGCTTTACCAGCACGGCTACCGGCTCATCGAAACGCTCGAGGTGCTCACACCCGAGGGACAGACACTGTCCTATGAGTGGGCGCCCATCGCAGAAACTGCCGTCTTGACCGAGAAAGGGCAGGTGCAATGGGGCGAGACCACCCTTCAGGCTGAGCAAGTGCGGGCGCTGCCCCCCGTGCTGCTCGCCGCACCCACCACCAGCCTCCTCGATATCGCCCCCACCATCGCCGCAGTGTTAGGCGTCCCCGCGCCCGCCGCTGCGGTAGGCACACCGCTACCGCTCATTGGCGCCGGTGATGTCGCGCCGCAACAGGTTGCCCTGATTTTCCTCGACGGCTTTGGCTACCTGCGCTACAGCGAAGCGCTCGCGGATGGGCTTATTCCCCACCTTGCAGCGCTGCCGCAGCCTTCACTCGGCATCGCCTCATATCAACCCAGCACCGTCGTGGGCAGCGCGGCGATTCTCACAGGTGCGCCGCCCGAGGTCAACGGCGTCCCTGCGCGCGGGACCCGTAGCACGGAGACCGAAACCATCTTTGACGTCGTCACAGCTGCGGGATTGCGTGGTGTCGCCGTTGAGGGCGAAGCGCTTGCCTTCAACATGCGCAACGCCGAGCTCACACTCTCTGGTGACCGTGACGGCAACGGCGGCAGCGACGACAATGTCCTGACCAACGTGCTCGCAGTTCTCGAAACCGGCATGCCCGACCTTTTGTGGCTCCACTTTCACGGCATAGATGACGCCGGGCACACCTATGGACCCGGTGCTCCAGAAGAGCGAAGCAAAGTCA
>JAKJAC010000218.1:7139-7455 GCA_022707705.1 Chloroflexota bacterium | reverse complement strand
GTAGCCCTCAGCGCCGGCCTTGCCCTCGAAGTCGGGGTGGTATTGCTTGAGGAAGTGCGCCGGTTTCATGAGCGGATCCCACTCCCAGTAGCCCTGCGCCAGAACGTAGGGCATGATGTACTGCGGCACGTCGAACTTGAGCACCCAGGTGATATCATCGGGGAATTCCATGGTGATGGGGGTGCCATCGCTGTTGCGACCCCACCACGGCACCGATACGGTCTTGTAGTCCTCGTTCAGCGCCAGCTCTTCCCACCAGAACTTGAGGTCGGCGGTGGTGAAGGGAACGCCATCGGACCACTTGATGCCACGGCGG
>JAKJAC010000218.1:0-7084 GCA_022707705.1 Chloroflexota bacterium | reverse complement strand
CCAGGTGCCGCCGTACTTGCCGATGGACTCCCAAGGTGTAATGACCTTGATGTCCTCGGCGACGGGCAAGCGCTCCTCAACGGGAGGCAGGTCCATGGCATCGAGCATGGGAGCCTGCTTATAGGCCGCGGGCGCCGGGGCTTCCTCTGTCGTTACAGGGGGCTGCGTCGCTTCCTGGGTCGGAGCCGCCGTCGGCTCGGGGGTCTTGGCGCCGCCGCAAGCCGACAGGAGCATCGAGAGCACGATCAGTGCACCGAGCACGGTAAACAGTTGCTTCTTCATACGATCTCCTCCTAAGAGAATACTAGAATGGGTATAACCGTTAACACACCTTCAAGGCAATCTTGTTTTCTGTAGCTGCTAACCACCCCCTTTCACATTATCCGGCGGAGAACCACCATGAGCGGTAAGGGAAACCGCCTTGCGGTTTCTGCGCCTCACACCAGTCGCGTCTCAGTCACGTTTTTTTTGTGAGCTGCAACCCACTACTAAACTCTGCCGCCACAAGGCAACAGACGACCACACTCAATGCGCTTGTCCCACCAACACCCGCAACAGACGTGCGGTGTGCGACAAAGTCTCTTCCAACGCCGCACCCTGCCATAGTGCCCGGTAAACCATATCCTGCAATACCCGCGAGAGTTGGGCATAATTGACCAGCTGCGGACGCAAGCGTGCACACTGCAACAATGGAACAATCAACGTCAACCAGGGATGCTGTGCCGAAGTAATCCGCTGGTTGACCGCGCGGAAGGGCGAAATCTGCAAGTTTTCCACACAGAATTCCGCAGAAAGCTCCTGACTGGCCGCCAGCTTGAGAATTTCCAGGCTCAGATCATGATTGGGAGACTGCGCCATGATGGCCCAGCTGGTGCCGCCCAGCGAACACACCGAGGGCGTCGCCAGACTCGGGCGCGGAACTGGGGCGAAGCCCAGATGCCGGTTCACCTCACGCTCATCTTCCCAATCACTATCCTCCTGAATACGGGGCCATTCATAGGTCCCACCCAAAATCATCGGCACCACCCCCTGCGAAAGCATCGGGGGAAAGTCCCACCAGGGTGTGTCCGCCATATCAGGAGGCAGAGTTTTCCGGCGGTCAATGGTAATCTCGCGCAAAAACCGCAGCGCTTCCTGCAAGCCTGGCAATAGCGCCTCCAGCGTGCCGCCCGCTTCCCCAACAGACGCGCCCACCGCTTCCGCACCCCAAACAAAGGGAATCAGCAGATTAATGGTGGCCTCACCGCCAAGTTCACTGACTGGGAAAGCAGTAACGTAGCGATGCCCAAAACGCTGTTTCACATCTGGGCGAGCGAAAAAATCCAGCAAATCCAGCCATTCCTGCCAGGTGCGCGGCGGCGTCAACCCCGCCTGCTCGAACCAGTCCCGACGATACCATAGCCCGGTCACATCCGCATGTACGGGAATGCCATACAGACGTCCCTCCATCTCATTGCCCTGGCGCACCAATGGTTCCAGTCCTTCACCAAGTTGGCGCGTCCAGCGACCATCGAGTGTCTCAGGGGAAGCCAAATAGCCGCCTGCCGCATAATCGTGAATCCAGACATAGTCCATAGGTGCAATGTCAGGCGCTTTGCCCTGGGCTACCAGGCGACGGAGCGTATGGTGAAAATCATTGCGTGAAGAGATGATCGAATTCAACCGTACCCGCTGTTCCGGATGCAATTGATTCCACAGATACACCGCTTGCTCTAAGGTCGCCAACCAACGGATATCATGGTGCGTGACCATGCGGAGCTCGAGTTGTTCATCAAGGGAAGTGTTGATGTGGGCAACAAAGGTACCTTGCCCCGCGCGCCGGTAAATATAACCCTCGCGCGCCAGATCGGTAAGGGCGCGTCGCACCGGCGCCCGACTGACACGGTGCTGCTCGCACAGCTCCATTTCCGTAGGCAAACGGTCCCCCGGACGCAGGTCGCCGACCTCAATCAGCTCTTTGAAATAGCACATGAGCTGATAGTAAATCGGAATGGGTGAATTGCGATCTATCATCGCCCTCTTTGGTATCAGATGAGGCACATTGGTATAACCTTATAACATTGTATACTGGAAATGTATCTTTGTCAAGAGCTGAAAAACAGAAAAAACAAACCGGGGACCGCGCATTGCAAAGATAGATGGGATACGTGTGACAACGTGCCGCACGGTAGGGGCGACCCTTGTGGTCGCCCTGCTTGTGGTCGCCCTGCTTGTGGTCGCCCTGCTTGTGGTCGCCCCCCATTCTGTCATGTGGGGTCCAGAGGGTGGGGACAAGCCCCGCCCCTACGATTGCCATTCCGGTATGGCCGCGCGTTTCGATAATCATGTATTTCGATTGAAGGGGTTAGGGGTCGCATCGGGATACAGCTGGTCGGTTTTCCAATTCGCTGGATTATTCACGATGTAGTCCGCAATCCGCGCGTAGGATTCTTCATTGCGGATGATATGTTCCCAATAATTGCGTTGCCAGATGCGCCGTTCAAACGGTTGCCATCCCAACGTGCGTACTCCCGAGATATATTCGACTGTGGTGATGGATTTGAACGCCCCTACAATGTTTCCTAACCCAGGAGTTGTTCCCGAACCATTTTGGGCGACGTCCGCAAGAGCGGGGCCTGGCTCCGCTCCTTCGGATGTCGCCACATCAGCTTGGGCGACCACAAGGGTCGCCCCTACAGTTTCGTCAATGATGACGATGGCGTGGAAATGGTTCGGCATGATCACGTAAACGTCAATGATCACGGACGGAAACCGGTCTGGCATGGACTGCCACACGGATTGCACCATTGTTCCCACCTCATTCAACCGCATGGTGCCATCCACAATTCCGCCAAAGAGAGGCGTGCGCCCCTGGGTGCAGAGCGTGACGAAATATGCCCCCGCCTGGCTGTAATCATAACCCGGCAGGCGGATAGACCGCCGGTGATGGATTTCCGGATCATAGAAAAGAGGCCGGGTACAAGCCCTGCTGTCACGATCGCGATTGCCCATATTCGCACCCATCGTAGGGGCGACCCTTGTGGTCGCCCTCTCCCCCTCTTGTGGTCGCCCTCTACGGTCGCAAATCGAAATCCACCGGTTTGCCGTGATAATGCAATCGGAAGCGCAGGCGCGTCCAACCCTGCGGCAAACGTGGGGTAGCAGTAAGACCCGCTTCGGTGATACGAATGCCGCCGAAGCCAAAGATAACGGCTTGCCAAACGCCGCCTGCAGTCGCGGCATGGATGCCTTCATGTGAGTTGCCGCGCACGTCCTGTAAATCGGTGCGCGCGGAATGGATGAAGTGCCCGTAGGCTGCCTCCACATCCCCCTGGCGCGCCGCCAGCGCCGCCTGGATGCCCGGTCCCAGCGAGGAACCGTAGGTCAGGTCGGTGCGCGGGGTGTAGTAGTCCCAATTGCGCTTGATGGTTTCGGTATCGTACTCTGATTCAAGCAGGTAGAGGAGCATCAGAACATCAGGTTGCTTGAGAATCTGATAGCCCTGCGTCTCTTCGATACCCAACAGGAATTGCAGAGATTTGGTCCGTGGCTCATAATCCGCCAGATTGACCGATTTGAGGCTCCAGAAGCCATCGAATTGTTCGATGAGGCCCGTCTCCGGGTCGTGGGGCACAACCATCCGCGCGATGACATCGCGCCAGTGCTCCAACCGCGAAGGGGTCAGGTCGAGCGCGCCCTCCAGCTCTGCCGCCCTGGTTGGCGCTTGAACCTTCAGCCAATCGAGAATTTCCAATGCAGTCTGCAAATTCCATACCGCCATGCGGTTGGTGTAGGCGCTGTTGTTGACGTGGTCATGATATTCATCCGGACCGATGACATCGTTAATCTCATAGCGTTCCGATTCCGCATGCCATTCCGCACGCGAGCCCCAAAAACGCGCGGTATCCAGAAGAATCTCCGCGCCGTAATCGCGCATAAAGGCATCATCCCCGGTAGCGCGCCAGTACTGAATCACGGCGTACGCCACATCCGAGGTGATGTGTAGCTCAATATCGCCGCACCAGATGCGGATAAGACCACCTTCGGGTCCGGGAACCCAGCGCGGGGTCGTCTCATCGCCAGTCGCAGCGCTCTCCCAGGCATACATCGCGCCTTCATAGCCACTTTCCCGCGCTTTCCGCCGTGCACCAGGCAAGGTATGGTAGCGGTAATGGAGCATATTGCGCGCCAGATCGGGGCGCGCCAGGGTGAAAAAGGGCAGCATGAAAATTTCGGTATCCCAGAATACGTGTCCGCGGTAGCCCCACCCACTCAGGGCTTTCGCCGGAATGCTCACGCGATCGTCGTTGCGCGGCGCGGCAATGAGTAGCTGGAAGAGACTATAGCGCAATGCCAGGTCCGCCTCATCATCGCCCTCGATGGTAACATCGGCAGATTCCCACTCCGTTGCCCAGGCAGCGTCGCTTGCAGCGCGCAACGCCTCGTAGCCTGCAGCGACCGCCGTCTCTAGTTTATAGCTCACCGCGGCGCGCACATCCGGAACATCACGCCCGGTATAGATCGCCACAAGTTTATCCGCAACGAGCGTCTGTCCCGGCGCAATCTCCGCTGCAGCCACCACGGTCGGTTGCCAATCACAATCCTGCACAGTGAGCGTGGCGCCCTCAACCTGCAGGGCTGTCGCCATCCCCAACGCCTGCCGCGAACCGCGCGTCTGCAATTCCAGAACCACACCGCCGGTCCCCAGACGGTACTGATCCCGCCATTCCCAATGCAGAAGCCCGGTGTTTTCCACAAAGCCAGGCAACCCGGCGCGCAATTCCACCAGTCCGGCATAATCGACCGAAGTGAGACGGCAGCGCACACCGAGGATGTGCGCATCAGCAAGACTGGCGAAACGCTCGAAAGCCAGGTCTACCGTATGTCCCGCAGGACTGCGCCAGCGCACAGTGCGCCGCAAGACGCCGGTCGCCAGATCAAGCTCGCGGTGATATCCCAGAATCTCGCCGCGCTCCATGCGAAAGCGCTCCTCGCCAATGACGACAACGAGATGGACCCAGTTGGGCGCGTTCGCCAGCTCCGTATGGAAGATGGGCGCGTCATCGAAAAGTCCATGAATGAGTGTCATTGCCTGTTCGCCGGGATAACCTTCTTCGAAGACACCGCGCGTGCCCAGATAGCCGTTGCCGGTAGTGAACAGTGTCTCTCTGGCATGCTGCGCCTCAGAATTGAAGGCATCTTCTATTACATAGTGATTGTGCATGGTCATCATCCTTATTTGTGGTAATATCTGTACTTGTTTGCGCAATCACATGATCACATTGTCACGTGACTGCATCAACATCTCACCGCCACAACTCCGTCAGGAAACGGATCTGATCGAGGGTCTGGTGCGCACCGCCCCCTTCATGCTGATTGAAACGCCAGATGCGGATGTCTTTGGGTCCAGCATAAGTGTTATACGCAGCATAGACGGTCGAAGGCGGGCAAATGTCATCCATCAAACCGACCGAGAAAAGCGCGGGCGCGGTGGCGCGGGCGGCGAAGTTGACCCCATCGAAGTATGCCAGGGTGTTGAAAACAGTCTCCGCCCTATCACGGTGGGTCTTGCAATAGCGGGTCAGCTCATGATAGGGGTCGCGGTCGGTAAGTTCTACTGCCCTCCGGTAATGGCATAGGAAGGGCACATCGGGCAGCGCCGCCGCCACATCCGGCAATAGTCCACTTACAGCTAACGTGATCCCCCCACCCTGGCTGCCGCCAACAAGCGCAATGCGAGCCGCATCCACCGCGGGGTGAGTGCGCGCAGTTTCCACCGCGCGCACAGCATCCGTGAAGACGCGGCGATAGTAATAGGTGTGAGGGTCGAGGATTCCTTGAGTCATGAACCCGGGATGATGGGGGTCGCCGCCGATCCCAGCGTTATCAGGCGTATCTCCGTGTCGCCAGGTGCTGCCCTGCCCCCGGGTATCCATGATCAGATGCGCAAAGCCAACGTTGCTCCACAATAACCATTCGGTGGGGAAACCCCGCCCACCGCCATAGCCGATATATTCGACCACACAGGGCAAGGGTCCGGAGCGCTCACGCGGCAGCTGCAACCAACCTTTGATAGGCTGCCCGCCATAACCGGCAAAGGTAACATCGAAGGTTTCGAGCCGGCGCAAGCCATAATCCACGGCTTCGAAGCGCGGCGCAAGGGGAAAAGCACGCGCTTCTGCCAGGGTATGCTGCCAGAAAGCATCAAAATCCGCCGGTTCCTCGCGGGGCGGGCGATAGGTCATCAAAGCGTCCAACGGCATATCGAAATAAGCCATAGGGATGCACTCCTTGAATGAAGGTGACGGTCAAGCAAAGTGTAGCACAGTTCAGAGAAAGACCAAGAGAAAAGTTACTCTATCCCGTTGACGCGCCTGTGACTTGTGCTACAATCACGCGCGTCATCCCCAAACAAACGGGTTGATAGACTGAGATTCCAGGAAAGCAGGAGCGGAGTGTATGTGGCGCAGAATGGCGTTTTTATTGTTAGTGTTTGGCATAGTCGTATCGCTATCAGGAACGGGTGATAGGGTTGTGCCGGCGCAGGCGCAGGCAGGCGGCAATTTGCTGGTCAACGGCGATTTCGAGATGGGCGCCGGAGAAGCCTGGCCCTTTCAAGATGGCATCCCAGAAGTGCAGATTGCGCCGGGCTGGCGCGCCTTTTATGTAGATGATCGCCCCGCGTACGCGAAAGTCCCCTATTACTGTGCGCCAGAAGACTTCCGCTGCGCCTGGGGTAGACCGGAATTCCGGGGCACCAGCGCAGCCGAGTTCGCTTATCGCATCCACGGGGGCTTCCTCTCCCAGAAGTATTTCAGCTGGAACCGGCAGCATGAAGCCGGGCTTTATCAGCAAGTGAGCAATATCAAGCCAGGCACAGCCTTGCGCTTCCAGGTCTACATGCAGACGTGGTCGTGCTTGCCAGGAGAGGTATGGAACGATTGTCCCACCGGACACCTCTCCAACCAACCCGCGCCCATGCACACCAAAGTCGGTATTGACCCTTATGGCGGCACTAACCCCTGGGCAGCGACGGTGATTTGGAGCGCGGAGATGGATGCTTTCGACGTGTGGACGCTCTTCAGCGTAGATGCGATTGCCAAGG
>JAKJAC010000217.1:287-7482 GCA_022707705.1 Chloroflexota bacterium | reverse complement strand
TGTTCACCGATGGTTCCGCAACAGGCTTCACCGGCAGCGCTGGTTTCCATGGTATTGTCGCGGCGCTCTTTGGGCAATTGCATCCCTTGGGCACGATTCCGGCATCATTCTTCTTTGGTGGATTGCTTGTCGGAGCCAATAAACTTCAGCGCGCGGTACAGGTTCCGGCGGCGCTCATCGTCACTCTGAATGGCTTGGTGGTAGTTTTCGTGGTCGGCACGGAGTTGTGGCGCCAACAGCGCGCCCGGCGGCGCGTTGTGGAACGGGTCGCTGAGCATGATGAGCCGTCGTTGACCGCCCCCCCACCGACCACGGCGAGTCTGGAGGGGAACGCATGATCAGCGAATTATTTACCGTACAGGTCTTGTTGGGAATCCTTACCTCGGGTATTCGTCTGGCTACACCCTATCTCTATGCCGGTATTGGTGAGACCTTCGGGCAGCGCAGTGGTGTGCTCAACCTGGGGGTCGAAGGACAGATGCTCGTTGGCGCATTTGCGGCGTTCTATGTGGCGCGAACGACCGGGAATCTCTGGTTGGGGGTGCTGGCGGCGTTGATGGCGGGCGCATTGATGGGGCTGGCAATGGCTTTCGTCAGCATTACCTTACGCGCCAAACAGGGGATTAGTGGCATCGGTTTCTTTCTCTTCGGCCTGGGATTGAGCGATTTGTTATTTCAGACCCTGTTGGGTAGCGTGCAGACGGTGAGCGGTTTTCGGCCATTGGCAATCCCCCTTTTGAGCAAGATACCCGTGTTGGGAGAGATTCTCTTCAACCAGAACTTGTTGGTTTACGGCGCCTATCTGTTGGTACCTCTGGCAGCGTTTGTGATGGACAAGACGACGTTAGGGCTGAAGATTCGCGCCGTAGGTGAGAACCCGGAGGCAGCCGATTCATTAGGCGTTAATGTGAGCCTGGTAAGATATATCACCGTGACCATGGGAGGTATGCTGTCTGGTTTGGCTGGCGCCTCGCTCTCCATTGCGCTCCTCAACGTCTTTCAGCAGAACCTGACCAGCGGTTTAGGATTCATCGCGGTCGCTCTGGTCTACTTTGGCGGCTGGCGCCCGTGGGGAGTGTTAGCAGGGGCTTTGTTGTTCAGTATGGTCAATGCGTTGCAGCTTTGGGTGCAGGTGCTGGGACTGCCCATTCCATCAGAGTTTGCTGTGATGATGCCTTACGTGTTGACCATTGTGGCATTGGTCGTGGCGGTGCAACGAGTGCGCCCGCCCACGGCATTGACTAAGCCCTTCGTGCGCGAGGGGTGAGCGGGGGCGGGATTTCGCACGGCGAGTTCCTGCCTGGCTTGGCTCTGAATGTTAATGTTTCTGTTGCGTAAGCGCCCAATCTTAGCTCAAAAGGAGAATTCGGATGCGTAAGCTGGTTCGTATTGCAAGTATCGTGTTGTTGGTGGCTATCTTGACCAGTGCTTGTGGGGCTGGCGGCGACGGCGGCGGTGATAAGCCGTTCCGTATTGCTGTGGTGACGCCGAGCGCCAAGAATGACCTGGCGTTTAGCCAGAGCATCTATGAATCCTTGCTCAAGGTGCAGCAAGCGATGGGGGGGGCCTGAGAAACTCGAATTCGTCATCTCCGAGAACATGTTTGTGGTAGATGATGCTGGTGCTGCAATCCGTGACTACGCCAGCCAGGGCTATAACCTGGTCATTGGCCATGGCTCGCAGTATGGCGGTGTTCTGCAGGAGATTGCGCCCGATTTCCCGAAGACTAGTTTTGCCCACGGGACGACGGTGGATACTTTCGTGGATAAGGGCATTACTAACGTTTTTGCTTATGAGGCGCGCTCCGAGCAGGGCGGCTATGTCAATGGTGTGATGGCTGGCGCGTTGACCAAGAGCAACATCATCGGTGTGGTGGGTCCCATCGAAACCGGCGACGCCAAACTCTATGTGGATGGTTTCGTTGCGGGCGCCAAGTCGCAGAACCCCAATGCCCAGGTCAACGTCAACTGGATTGGTTCCTTCAGCGATGTGGCGTTGGCTTCCGAGGCGGCGCAGACGCATGTGAAAGCGGGCGCCGATGTGATGGCGGGCACAGCGCAGATGGTGGTGGGCGCCATCGGTGTGGCGAAAGACAACAACGCGCTCTGGTTTGGGACTCAGGCCAGCCAGACTTCATTGGCGCCCAATGCGGTGGTCGCAAATCAGATCTATGATTGGTCGGGTGTCATCACCGAGATTATAGACCTGATCAACAAGGGCACCCTGGGTGGGCAGGCATTCCAGATTACCCTGGCGAACAAGGGCTTGTATATTGAATATAACACGGCTTATAACCTGCCTGCCGAGGTCAAGGACCTGGCTGAGGCGACGGTTGATGCCATTGTCACCGGCGCTATCAACGTAGCACCCTGAGACAACCATGACAAACCCTGACGTGTTGCCGTCCGGAAAGCCCCGGATTGAACGCTTGGAGATGCTGGGCATCACCAAATGTTTCCCTGGGGTGCGCGCCAACGAGTGTGTGAGCTTCGACGTTGGCGCAGGAGAAGTTCACGCGCTCTTGGGAGAGAACGGTGCGGGCAAAAGCACACTGATGAAGGTGCTCTATGGCTTGTACCATCCCGATGAGGGTGAAATTCGTATCAACGGCCGGCCCGTTCAGATCAACTCGCCTGTAGATGCCATTCGGTTGGGGATCGGCATGATTCACCAGCACTTCATGCTGGTCCCCTCCCTTACGGTGGCGGAAAATGTGGCTTTGGGATTACCTTCTTCGCGCGGGCCGCTTACCGATTTGGATCGCGTCTCGGAGCGAGTAGTGGAATTGGGCAAGATTTATGGTTTGCATGTGGACCCGCAAGCCCGTGTCTGGCAGCTCTCTGTAGGGCAGCAGCAGCGGGTAGAAATCATCAAAGCGCTCTACCGTGGAGCGGCGTTATTGATCCTGGATGAACCGACTGCGGTGCTCACTCCTCAAGAGGTGGATGAGTTCTTTGTCATCCTCAAGCAGATGGTGCGTGATGGACATGCCGTCATCTTTATCTCACATAAACTGCACGAGGTGCTGGCTATCAGCGACCGGGTGACCGTGTTGCGCGATGGTATGGTGGTCGGCTCGCAGCCTCGCGGTGAGATGACCAAAGCCGACTTGGCGCGCATGATGGTGGGGCGTGAGGTGACACTGCAGCCGGAGAAGCCCGCGATTACGCCAGGCGCTGCGCGTCTGGAGGTGCGCGACCTTTGGGCGCAGAACGACATGGGGGTAGCTGCACTGCAAGGTGTGAGTCTCGCAGTGCACACCGGCGAGATTCTGGGCCTGGCGGGTGTCTCTGGCAATGGTCAACGCGAACTTGCAGAGGTCATCAATGGGTTGCGCCCGGCAACCAGAGGACAGGTATTGCTGGAAGGCAAGGACATCACCAGCGCCCCGACGGCTGAACTGATTCCGTCAGGTTTGGCTTACATCCCTGAGGAGCGGATGCGTGATGGTATGATCAAGGACTTTACCGTCGCGGAGAACCTGATTCTTCGCGACCATCACCGCCCGCCCTATGCGCGGGCTGGATTCTTCGATTTCAAAGCCATTGCTCAGACTGCCGCAGAGCGTATTCGCGCTTTTCGGATCAAAACACCGTCACAGGAGACCCTGGCAAAGAGTCTCTCGGGCGGCAATATCCAGAAGATCATTCTGGCACGCGAGCTCTCGCGAGATCCCCATGTCATCATCGCGGCCCAACCCACTCGTGGTTTGGATATCGGAGCAATGGAGTATGTTCACCAGCGCTTGTTGCAGGAGCGTGCCCGGGTATTGCAGGCGGAACGGAAGGATGGCGCCGCAATTCTGTTGATTTCGGAAGACCTCGATGAGATTTTGGCGCTTTCGGATCGGATTGCTGTGATGTACGAGGGCCGCATCATGGGGATTTTGGAGCGCGCTGAAGCTACGCCGGAGCGTTTGGGCCTGTTGATGGCGGGTGTGGCTGAAGATGTCGCACAAGCGACTTGAGGAGGTGTCTATGTTACGTAAATTGCAACAGGTTTTCCACCCTACTACAGTTGAAGAAGCCGTGACGATGGCGCAGACGACCCCCAATGCGTGCTACTTGGGTGGAGGCGCCTGGGTGGTTGCGCAAGGCAACCCACAGCTAGAAGCGGCAGTGGATTTGCAGGGTTTGGGTTTGGGAAAGATTGAAAGCGATATCGAAGGCGTGCGCGTAGGAGCGATGGTCACTTTGCAGCAGCTCATAGATGACGCCGCTGCAGAACCATTGGCAGACGGTCTGCTGGCAACAGCAGCAGGCTATACTCAATCGCGCACGCTGCGCGAACAGGGTACAGTGGGCGGCACATTGATGGTTGCCGGACCTGCTGACCCGCTGACCACGGCGCTCTTGGTGTTGGATGCCGATGTGCGCTACGCCGACCCTGTATCTCATACGGCGCCTTTCACCAGTTTTGTGGCTTACCGCGACCGGCTCATTCGAACGCGGGTGTTGTTGACCGAATTGCTGGTGAAGCGACCTTCAGCACGTAGCGCCGCAACTTTCGAAGTGGTGGGGCGTTCGCCTAAGGATAAGCCCATTATCTGCGTTGCGGCTTACGTGGCGGTGAACGAGGGTTTATCGGCAGAAGTGCGTATTGCCGTCGGTGGGGTCGATACTCACCCGCTGCGCTTGCTCAAAACGGAGCATTTGCTAAAGGGGCAGCTGCTTACCGTATCGAGAATCGAGACGGCGCTTGCTCCGGTGCTCGCCGAATTGCACCCGGTAGCGGATTTCCTGGCGACCGCAGAGTATCGTCTGGAGATGATGCAAGTTCTGACGCGTCGCGCCGTATTGTCAGCTTGGGAGCGAGCCCGTCGCGCATAAGCGCTTTTTACGCCATCAAGCATGACCAGGGGCACATCGTTGCCCCTGGTCTGTTTATCTGCCGGCCCTTGTACTGCAGGATCAGGATGCTGTCACAGGATTGAACCCTTCGCCCAGCACTTCGTGTGCCTCCGAGACGACCACGAAGGCATGCGGGTCAATTTCCGAGATAAGCCGTTTGAGCAAGGTCACCTGTGAACGCGTTACGACGACATAGAGGGCAGGTTGTTCGTTTTGCGTGTAACCGCCTCGGGCTTCGAGGATGGTTACACCACGCCCCAGCTGCTCAAAGATTGCCTGGCTAATTTCCCGGTCGTGCTGAGGGGAAATGATCAGCGCTGCGCGGGCGTAACCCACCCCTTCCTGAACTGTGTCTACCACCTTCCCGGAGACATAATTGACGATGAGGGCGTATAGCACCGGGACAACGCCCACGACCAGCGTTGCTGCCAGCAGGATGGCGCTGTTGATGCCGATGAAGACGGTGCCAAAAGGAATGCTGCGATAGCGACTGAGAAGTTGGGCGATGATATCTGTGCCGCCTGTTGTGCCGCTACCACGCAGTACCAATCCGATGCCAATGCCATCGAGCAAGCCACCGAAAAGAGTGTAGAGCAGAGGCTCGGTTTGAATGGGTGGCAGGAATTTACTCAACCCGTCAATGCCAACGGTGAGCACCAGTACGGCATAGATGGTCCGGGTGAAGAAACGCCAACCACCCCCCCAACGAATCCCCGCGAAGATCAGGGGTATGTTAATCAGCAGGGTTACCAACCCAATGGGCCAACGCCACAAATAGTGTGTCAGCATGCCAATCCCGGTTATGCCGGTAGAAATGACGTTGTTGGGCACCAGAAATAATGGCACGTTGGCGGCAACAATGAGGGCGCCGATGGTAATCAATCCGTAATCTTGAATCAGGCGCAGCAATTTGCGCGTGTGTGGTGAAATAGACAGTGTCTTCATGCTCGTTTCTCTCTCAACCTTAATGGGGAATGGTAACACACCTGTGCTTGCAGGGGCTGCTTAGAAGCTGGGATTGTTTGTGGTCCCGTTGTGAGCCGGCGCACTCCCACCTATTTCCGGCGCAGGAAAGCTGCTGCGCCTAGCAACAAGGCGACTCCCTGGAGCAGTATGGCGCTGATGAGGGTCCAATCGGCAGGCTGGCGCTCGTTGACCAGCACCTGAGGGGGGAGGGTAGCACTGGGTTCAGGTGGCGTTACTGCAATATCTGGCGCCGGCGTTGCTGGTGTCGCCGCTGGAGTTGGCGCTGGCGTTGTCTCCGTGGCGAGCGGCGTCTCGATGCTGAGCGGCGGTTCACTGGTGGGCGTCTCTGTGACTTCCACGCCGATGTTGGTATTGTCATTGGGGTCGACGGTGGGCAAAGTTGGCTCGACGCGCGGCACTGTGGGCAGCGCATCTCCCTCTCCGGGAGCGGTTAGCCGGATGGTGTCTTGGCTAATGGTGGTGCGACCGGCGCCATCCCGAAATTCTACATACACTGCATAATCGCCAGGGGTATTGGTGGAGAGCACCCAGGGCATCAGATCTTCCCATGGTTGCCACGGTGCGTCTTCCAGGTTGGGGGTTTCCCCCAGTCGGACTTCAATAGCTTCACCGATCCAGCGCCCTTCACCCAGTGGTACGGCTTCTTCATTGGTCAGGCGGATAACAATCTGAGGCAAAGTGGCGGATTCTGCGCCTTCATTGATGAATACCGGCAATACACCGGGGCGCGAGCCAAAGCTAATGACGAAGTAATGAATGTTTTTGCTTTCGGCATAGCCAACCCCCACCTCGCGAAAACGCGGATCCATGAAGTTCTCCCATTCCTGGGGGGTACTGCGGAACCAACTCATCGCATTGTCGGCATTGCCTAGACCTACCCAAAGAGTTTCATAGACCAGCAGCCCATCGTCCCAGGCGCGATAACCGGTTTCTCGAATGCGTTGCCGGTAGGTGGAACCATCGGAGCCTGTCGTATCTATCAGATTGTGGGTAGCGAGGTCATCTGCGTGCCGTTGTGCGGCCTGCGCGAGCAGGGTTGACCAACTTAGCGGCGCGATGCCTGCAGCCTGTCGCTCCTGATTGAGAATCGCGGCTAAATCGTGCGGCGCTGTGCTCTGTAGAACAGCCTGCCGGGTCGTGATAAGGAGCGCTGCCAGGAGCAGCAAACTGCCGAACGCTCGCCATAGCCAGCACCTTGAAAAAGAGAGTATTTTCACAGTTTAGCCCTCTAGTTGTAGCCAGGCTTGCAGTAACGCCGGTGTGGCGGCGAGCACAAGGTCGGGATGCTCGAGGGTCCATGGGCTGCCATTCAGCGTGCTGGCGACCGCGCCCGCTTCTTGAGCGATGAGGACCCCAGC
>JAKJAC010000217.1:0-237 GCA_022707705.1 Chloroflexota bacterium | reverse complement strand
GATCAAACCATCCGGCAGCAACATACGCCATGTTGAGTGCTGCGGCGCCCAAGACCCGTAGCGTTCGCGCCTCCGCCATGAGTTTGGTGGCGCGCGCCCATAATTCCAGACGCGGCTGCGGCTGGCGGGGCCAATCAGCGGAAAAAGTAGCTTCGGGGAGCGCTGTGATGCCGGAGCTGTGAATGGGAGTATTGTTTAGGGTGGCTCCGCCGTGACGTGTCGCTGCAAACAGGAAAT
>JAKJAC010000216.1 GCA_022707705.1 Chloroflexota bacterium | reverse complement strand
TTGCATCACCGTGACCGTGATACTTTTCGTACCCGCGTCAGGCCACTGGAAGGTCACCGTGGCAGTCAGCCCGCCCCCCACCTGCACGACTGGCGCTTGTCCCGTTGCTTCCCAGGTGTAGGTCAGGGGTGCGGTCACCGGGGTGTGCGCTATAGCCAGGAAGGTGTAGTCCACACCCGGCGCGCCTGTCGCGGGACCGGTGAGTGCTACCGTCAGGGCTGGCGCGGGGGATGCTGTGTACGGCCTGCGCCTGCCCCCACACGCTTTGCGCGGTGACCGTGACGGCCTGCGTCCCAGCCTCCGGCCAGACGAAGGCTACGGTATGGGTCACGCCCTGCCCGCCAACCACGACCGGCGACTGTCCAGTAGCCTCCCAGGTGTAGGTGATGGGCGTGACGCTCAGCGCGTCCACTGCGGCGGTGAAGGTGTAGGTCTGCCCGGTTGCGCCGGTTCCCGGCCCGTTGAGGGTTACGGCGTCCAGCACGGGTGGATTGCAGATGCGCCCCGGCTCCATCGCCCCCATCAGCCGCAACCATTCGGCATAGTAGGCTTCCGCCAGCCCGCGGTGGTGGAGGATGAGCGTGTTCTCGTCGTTATCGTAAGCGCCGCTGTCGGTCCAGTTGTAGGAACCCAGGATGACGCGCGGATCCGCGCCGTAGACATCGAGCACGGCGAATTTGTGATGCACCAACCCCGGCAGGTTCTCGACCGCGATAGTGGCCCCGGCATTGCAGAGCTGCTCGTCGGGTGAGGCCGCGTTCCCCGCCCCCAGTTGGTCCCAGACGCCCAAGACGGCCACGTCGTCGGTCAGGCGCTCCATAACCCGTTGCGTGAGCACCTCGTCCGTCCAGTAAAACATCGCGAAGTGCAGCGATTCGGTCGCGCTGCCCAGCTCATCCCACACCTCGAAGGCGACCAGGTCGGTAGGGGAGAAGTAGGATTCCACCTGCGTCCCCTGGAAGTCGAAGCGGTGCGTGGTGTTGTCGGTCTTGGCGGTGTGGAAGGCCCCACCCCACATTTCCTCGAACTCCGCGGTATACGTCTGTGCGAGCACGGTGCTGGTAATGACGATACTATTGTTGGCATTCAGGGTAATGCAGTTATCGGTCAGGTTGGTGCTGCCGGTCCAGGTCACCTGCTGATCGGCGACCAGGAACTTGTTGTGCTGGATATCCGGCGAGGCGTCGAGCACCACGGTGATCCCGGCATCCCGCAAGGCCTGGTAGAAAGCCACGTACCCGGCCGTCTGCGAGGCGTCGTCATCGCCCACCACGCGCACGGTTACCCCGCGTTGGTGCGCGGCGATCAGCGCCTGCACCACACTCTGCCGATCCAGGCCGTAGAGCGCCACATCCACACTGGTCGTAGCGCGGTCAATGACGCGCAAGAGCGCCTCTTCCAACTCCGTGCGTTCCAGGGTGGTGCCGGTAGCCGTGGTCGCGCGGGTGTTGAAGTAGACGGCGTAGTCCAGCTCAGTGCCCACCGGCGTCACCGGCGGCGTGCAAGTGTACTGCTGCCCGGCGGCGTTGGTGGGGTTACCGCAGCGCGGGCTGTAAGTCCAGTTGGCGGGTAGGCTACCCTCTGCCAGCGGGTCGAGCCGCGCCATCGGGACGCGCGCTGTCAGATGCCCAGAGAACCACCCGGCACTGGCATCCAGGCTATCCACCAAAGTGCTTGCGCCGTCGCGCAACTCCAGGTATTCGCCGCCGTCCTCGAGTGACCCGGTATAGAGCTGATCTGCCACAATGCCTGGCAGGGTCGTATCGGCGGAGCGTTCCAGGAGGTAGTAGCCGTGCGCCGGGATGACGCCGCTCAGGCTGATGTTGGGCGTGCCATCGGTGGCTCGCAGCGTCCATCCGCTGAGGCTGACGGGACTGGTTGTGTTGTTGTAGAGTTCCAGCCACTCCGCTGTCGAAGAAGCGGTCGTTCCCATCCAGGCGATCTCGCTGACCACCACATCGAGGGGCGCGGCTTGAAGCTGCGGCAGTGCGGGCAGAGGTTCCGCGAGACCCGCTGACGCCGGTGGGAGCAAGGTCAGGAGCGCCAGCAAAACGCCAAACGCCAGCAACAGTCGCGGGGTAGTGTGAGACATCCTGCACCTCCTGTGCTGCTGTGCCCGGCGGCGGCTTGCCGCCGGGGTGAGTGTTGTGGTGGAGGGGGTTTTAGTCGGTGAATTCGGGCGGTATCACTGTCGCGGCAGCTAGCTCTGCGGCCGCGCTCGCCAGGGCGTCAACCAGGTGGCGGACTTCGTTGAGGTGAAGCTCCACGCCAGCCTTGGAGAATCTCCGGCGTAAGACTAGCACCGGCTGTTGCCCTGCGTGTTCCCACGCCTCCCAGGATTCGAGGATCAGGTCGTCTTTGATCGTGAGTTGTTTCATATATATCTCTGGTGATCTATTGGCATCAGATTTTGCCATGATTTATGATGGGTTGCACGGCAACGCTTGGTCTAGCCCATTCAGTTCAGCAAGGCTAATAATCGCACTGCCAAAGTTTGACTTTTGCAGTGCCAAGTGTATTGGGTCACCGCTCAAGTCTGGCGTAAGGTAAGACAACCGCAGGATCGTGAATTCTCAAGTGGCTCTGTAACCAATTTTGGGAAGCCGTGATTACGGTTGATTATAGCCGCAACGCATCTTTGAAGGCATTTTCAAAGATGCGCTTTTGGTCTTCGGTGTTGTAGAAAGGTAAGCCCACAACCTTGAAATCGCGGTTAGGGAGTGTAAGGGTGATTCTGTGTCTATTTTCGATCTGCTGTAGAAAGTCATTTTTCCACTGATCGTGAGGGACAAGATGACTGCCTTTTGGCTCAATAAACAGTTGATAATGGAGCGCCTGGCCAGTCGCTCGGTCGGTGAGGAAAAGGACGAAATCCGGTTCAAAGGGTCGCCCTTCGGCAAAGTCGTAAATCTGGAACAGGCCTTCGTTGCGCAGCAGATAGATGTCGGTGTATTTCTGTTGCAAGGCCGGAATTTGCCCTTGAATGAATTTGACCAGAGCTTTCTCTTCGGATGTGCCGTAGTTTTCATCGTAGACGTACCACTCTGCGGCGCGCAGGTCGGCGTGCAGGTCGGGGTTGGCTGTCTCTCGCATTCCCGTACCCTTGTCTGCCGCCAGATCGTATTCACGATTGATCGTCCTGTCTTTGATGCACGCCTTGACCGCGAGGGGATTGAATTCGTAGGTCCCTCGAAAAGTGGGCGTGCCACGCTGTACGTCGTCAGCCAGAGCTCGTAGCACATCCAGCGCGATATCCATCTTCATCGCCAGGGAGAGGGCGTCCAGTTGCGCTGGCGCGCCGGTGACATCTATCTTGACCTGGCCCAGGTAGGCGGCAGAGGTGATGAACTCGGTAATGGAAGCAAGATGCGGAAAGTATGTCTTGAGCCGCCGAAATTCGTAGAAGGGCAGTCGTGCCAGGGCGGTGCGCAGCAGGGGGACGCCGAAATCCCCCAGGATCAGCGTTCGGGTGTGCGTTTCACCCATTTGTGGTAGTCCGGGGGAATCCAAAAGCGCGGTATCTTGTGCGTAACCGGTGCGCAGGCGATGAGTGTAACGCGGGGCGGTTAGGGTGTCCTGAATGGCGAATACGTCAGCGTTGTCGTTGCGCACTCGCTCGTTGGTGAACAGGAGTCCCTGTTCCCAAAACTTGCTTTGTTTGAAGCTGTCTTTGATGTTGAGTGTCAACTGCCGTGCCTGGCGCTCCGGCATGATCCCTATATCTACCAGTGCCGTATGCAATTCCTGGATGTAGCGCGGATTGTGGGCGCTGTGATAGTAGAGTTCTTCTATCACGCGCAAGTCGTTGCCAAGATCGTCGTCGAATTTTCGTTGGAAACGCAGCTGTGCATCCTCTAGTTGAAAGGGGTAATAACGCGCGCCGCGCCCGATGAGCTGCGCCTCCGCGATAGTGGTTTTGCCCGGTTTTCCCGCTTTGGCATCTCGGGTGTCATAGAGGCGCACAATGTCGAAGAGGTTAAGCACGTCCCAGCCTTCGTTGAGCATCTCCACGGCAAAAACCACGCGGATGGGGTTATCCGGCGCTTCCAGCGAGTTGACCAGGAGTTGGTGTGCTTCGCTATCCGAGATAGAATCCACTGACAGTGCTCGATCAGGGCCGAAGTCGGCTTGGATCTCGCGGGCTAGGTTATCCAGGCTGATCCCCTGTGCGGCAAAGAAAGCGAAGGCGCTCTGCACGAGCTGGCTCTGCGCGCTATCACGCAGCGCGGCGAGATCAGCTGCAGTAAGAGCGGCGATGCGCTGCTCAAAGGCGGCGCGGAATTCGCCGGATACCACCTTGTTGGGATCGGGCGTTTTGGGCGGGTTGACGTAGTTGGATTTCATCAAGATGACGGGCTTGAGGTGCAGGCCGTGGCGCTCAGCGACTTTTTTGCGGTACTGGCTGATGACGACGGCTTGCAAGGCGCGCGCCATTTGGGGGAGATCGGCTTGTAGCGTGAAAACTTCTTTGGAGTAGCCATCTTCGCGGAACTGTTTGAGCGGGTAATCGTAGAGCAGTTTATCGCGGTATTTCTCGGCTACGGCTGGATGGCTCAGCTCGACCGTGGCCGTGAATTCCAGCAGCAGGTTATCGGGGTGGGATTGGAAGATGCGGTTGACGGTGGCTTCCCAGGTGTTAATGTTTTCCGCCTCGCCCGCGTTGCGCTGTTGGGAAGATTTGGTGAGGGCGTTAATGTGGTGCGCCTCGTCAGAGATCAGCACGATGGGCTGGCCCGCGAAGTCGCTGTAGGTGAGAGCGTTTTCACGCGGGTTGTTGAGCATGGTGTGTAGGCCCTGGATGGTGCTGAAGAGGATGTTGATGTCTTGTTCGTTAGCGGCTTGGAAGTTCCCCACCGGTTGGAGCGCGATGCGCTGTCCGTCGAGTTTGAGCTGGGGGGCGAAGAGATACTTGGATGACTGCGGATTGAGAAAGTTATCGCGGGTCTTTTCGATGATGGTGGTGCTATCCACGAAGAAGATGAAATTGCTGTAGCCCTGTTGGTAGAGGTAGAGCATGGCGGCGGCCATGATGAGCGTTTTGCCGCTGCCGGTCGCCATGTGGAAGAGCAATTGCGTAGGCCTGACCCGTTCCTGGTAGTCGGTAACATAGAACATCAAGCGGAACAACGCCTGCTTTTGGTAATCGCGCAACGCCAAAGCCGGATTGAGGTTATCCAGCACGGCCGGCGGCAAGGTCGTTTTGAGCACCCCGTATTTGGAAAGCGCGTCGAGTTCTTCTTTGAGCGTTGGCATGGCCTGGCGTTACTCCGTGGATGCGCCGTAGAATTGTGCGTTGAGGCGCTTATCCTCGTCGCTGACGGCGTAGTCGGCGTCGTCCATCTCGCTGAGGTTGACGTAGAGGGCGTTGTAGTCCAGCGTCTCCAACAAGAAGCGCTGTTGCTCTGCCAGCGTGAGCGCGACGAAATCTTCCGCGTGCGCATTGATAGCGGCCACATCTACACGGTAGCTGATAAAGCCGTGGCGCTGTATCTCCTGCCAGATTGCCCACAGCTCTGCGGCGGATGTGGCGTCCTGGATGCGTTGGACGTAGCGCGCGTTCCATTGGAGCAGTTCGCAGTAAACAAAATCGCCGCCGCCCTGCCAACCTATCTCTTGGGAGATGCCGCCCTGCTCACCGGCGATAACCATTCGTAAGCGTTCAACTGTAATGGTTTCGATGTAATCCATCTGCTCTAGGCCAATGTACTGCCGCCCCATTTTGTGAGCAACAGCGGCAGTAGTACCACTGCCCAAGAAAAAATCCAAAACGAGATCCCCTTCAATAGATCCAAGCTGCATAACTTGGGCAATAAGGCCCTCTGGTTTAGGCGTATCAAACAAGTTGACGCTACCAAATAGCTCCTTAATTTCCTGAGTACCGGAAACCCCTTGTGGAGTGTCAACCCAAATTGTATTGAATGGCACACCTTCTTGAACATCACAAAGAAACCTTTTTAATTTGGGACGCCCTTTGCCATCAGAACCGAAATATATCTCGTCATTTGCTAGTAACGCAGCTACTTTTTCCTGACTATAGCGCCAATTTCCATCAGAGGATGGGTAGTGTACTTCTCCTGTTTGGGGATTGACAATAGGGTAATAGAGTGATTTGACATATCGCCCCCCTTTGACATTAGCCATTAGATTGTCGGGGGCCCAAAGCCCCTTAGGATGGTTGTCTGGGTTTTGATAACGGGAGAGTTGATCTTCTGAGCGCGGTTGTCTGTAGAGCTGAACATGGTTTACGTCTTTGGCATAGATAACGATATACTCATGAATTGCCCCAATTTGCTTGTCATTAGGCGCTCCTCCACGTTTTTTCCAAATCACTTGCTCAATGAAATTCTCTCTGCCGAAAATTTCGTCCAATAATACGCGCAGATAGGGCATCTCTTGATCAGTAATCTGGATGAAGATCGCGCCTTCCCGCTTCAATAAAAATCTCGCAATCTCTAGGCGGTTTCTCATAAACGTCAACCACGTCGAATGATTGAAGCGGTCGTTGTAGCCAAAATCATCTGTTCCAGTGTTATACGGCGGGTCAATGTAGATCAGCTTCACCTTGCCGCCAAAGCGCCGCGCCAGCGAGTGTAGCGCCAACAGGTTATTGCCCTTGACGATGAAGTTGTCATCGGGGCGCAGCTCGGTCACGGGGTGTTCGCCCTGAGCGTCATAGCGCCGCCAGCCGGTGAGCACTTTGGGATCGAGCAAGCGGTCAATGTCATCGGGGGCCAGCGTCGTATTCCAGAAAATCTCGTCGCGTCGGGCATCCTCGTGCGTTTGACCGCCTTCCAGTACACAATCCTTGTAGGGCCATACCAGTGTCACATCGCGGCGGTGGGCTAGATAGGTCAAGCCGCCGTCATCGCTCAGACCGATCTTGTTCCTGAAAGCGGTGTAGCTATCCGGCAGGAATGCCTTGTTGTTGACGAAGTGGAGGAATTTCTCCTTGTCGAAGACGAGGATGCCCTCCACTGCGACAAAGAAGTGCTGGCGGATTCGTTCATGAGAGAGCAGCAGGCGCAACAGATCAGGATCAAGTTTGAGCGCCAGCTCGATGGTTAGGTTCTTGAGCAGCGCGCCATCCTGGGCGATAAGGCGTGGGTCTTGGGCCAGCAGGGCGTGCAGGTCATCAAACAGGTTTTGCATTAGATCTCCTCACGCAGATGATGGGTCAATGGTTTGGTATGCAAAGCGTCCGGATCACTTCCGCACCGGCGGGCAAAGCGCCGTGGCACACGTCCCAAGCAGTTCCAGCGCTCTGGGGCGTTTTTGCATTTCCCTTCAGTATAGACAAAATCCGTAATCCGTCAAAAATCGTTCCTGAACCGCAGCCCTGCCGCTGCCAACCCGTTATCTGGGCTTGGCCGCGGCTAAGCGGTTTCTGGACTGCGCTGCAGGACGAGGTTTTCGGTGGCAAAGAGAATTTCCACGCCAGTATCCAGAATTGCGTGCAGATGACTCCATTGGGCGCGATTCCTCATGATGCGATCGCTGGAATAGACCACGATGTA
>JAKJAC010000215.1:7303-7544 GCA_022707705.1 Chloroflexota bacterium | reverse complement strand
GAGCATCACCTGCATATCGTGCGCTCTGGCGGTGTGAATGGCGCGCAACGCCTCTCGAATGCCGCCCGTCTTCATCAGCTTGATGACCACACCATCCACTGCCCCCGCGTGCGCCGCCACATCCCGCGCAGTCTTGATGCTCTCATCGGCAAAGATGGGAACTCCCGACTTCAGCGCCCGCAGTTGCCGCAAGCCCTCGATATCACCGACGGGCAGCGGTTGTTCCATCAACTCCACCCCA
>JAKJAC010000215.1:4593-7293 GCA_022707705.1 Chloroflexota bacterium | reverse complement strand
CTCTGCCAATCGCGGTAGCCACTTCTGGGCTTGCTCGCGGTTCCAGCCCGCATTCGCATCGAGTCGCAACTGCGCATCTGTGGCTTTGCGGATGGCGGAAAGCATGGCTTCGTCCTGCTCGCTGCCCACTTTGATCTTGAGGATGGGCAACCCCGAAGCCCGCGCGCGCTCCGCCATCGCCTCTGGCGCGTCCATCGCGATGGTGAATGAGGTGAGGGGAATCTTCTCCGGATTGAGACCCAGAAGCCGGTAGAGCGGCTGTCCCAGGCGTTGCCCCCAGAGATCGTGCAGCGCGATATCAACGCCGGCGCGTGCGGCTTGCGAACCAGCTGGCAGGCGCGTGAGAACGTCCTCCAGGGCTTCGCCCAGCATTGGGTCGTCGTCGAAACCACCCAGACTTTCCAGATAGCTCATGATGCCGGCTTGCGTTTCACCGTGATAGGCAACCGCCGCGGCTTCGCCCACGCCTTCTGCCACACGGACGAGCACATTGTGCCGTTGGTCGCTCGCTCCGTGCGCGATGCGGAAGGTGGTGCGCAGTTCGAGCGTCAAAGGGGTGTATGTGATAGGTATCATGTTTTGCTCCTGATCCAGAATGTGGGAACGCCCGGCGTTCCGTTGTCTCACCGGTAACGTTTGATGCCTAGCAGCGCCTTGAGCAGCGATGGGCTGAAGTCGGGCGCATCGGGATTCAGGCTGTTGATGGCGGTGCTCCAGGTGATGCCGTTCGAATGAAGATAATGTTCGGCGTCGAGCGCGATGGCGACGTGTGTCACTCGCTGCGTCGTGAACGTCGCCGGACACCCCGCGCGCCCGAAGAAGAGCAGGTCGCCCGGCTGTGGCGCTCCCTCTACAGCTGCGCCGCCTCGGAATTGCTGGTCGGCATCCCGTGGCAGAGTCACATCAAGCACACTCCAGAAAGTCTGCGATAACCCCGAACAGTCGTAACCCCAGGGCGTCCGCCCACCCCACAGGTAGGGCGTGCCAATAAAGCGCCGAACTAACGCCAGCGCCCACGGGATACCCTCTGTCTGGGATACCGGGCGTTCCTCCAGCGGCAGCAGCGCATTTGCGCGCAACCAGACGCAGCTGCCATTCGGCTGACGCACAGCGGCAAAATGCCCTTTGCGCTCAACGACCGGGACCCGCACCCCAAAAGGCAGGTGCCCGATGACGTCTTCTTCCTCCGCAGCGGCAACCAACGGCGCCAACCCGCCGACCACCAGGGTTTGGCAGTCTGCCTGATAGGCAGCTGCTTCGCTTGCGGAGACGCGCTGTAGCGCAGCGCTGTGCAGCCAACCCAGATAACCATCATGGATGACCTGCACGCGCGCCCAGCCCTCCGATTCCTCCAGAATGCGGACTGCTTCGCCGAAGCGCACCTGGCTAACGCGCTCGCTGTGGTTCGATGTTGCTCTACGCAGGTCGCTAACAGGGCGGGCGACCAGCGCCCAGGGCGTGGCTTCGGTGAGCAATACCTTCAGTGACCCGGTCTCGGCTTCTGGCAGCGCTTGTTGGAGCGCTTGCCTCTGCTCTTCCACCAACACCTGCCCGGTGAGCGCTTGCCCGTTCTCCATCGCCCGCACTTCGAAGAGTGAGTCGCGGCTATCGGCATACCGTGCCCGGCGCAGGCGGTAGAGGGTCTCGTTCGCGGCATCTCCGCGTCGCGCCAGAAAATCCCGCACCCGCTCAACCCAGGCGCAGGGCTGTTCGAGATGCACGTTGTGCCCGACGCCCTCCGGGATCCACAGCTCCGCGGCGGGAATGGCGTGCGCGATAAACTGCCCGTGATAGGATTCGGCATTCACTCGATCGTTTTCGCCCTGGATGACGAGGGTGGGGCGTGCTACCTCTGCCAGCTGCTCTGGTGTGAAATTCGGCTCGCTGATGATTTCCGCGACCGTGATTTGCAGCAGCTCCCGCCAGTAATCGGCGCCATGGGTGGCGCTGTGCAGGGCGACCATCTCATCCCGCCAACCGGGCGCTTCGCGCGCCACCCGCTCGGGGTCAAATTTGCCCGGTTCCTTTTCTACCAGGTCCTGGCTGACATAAGCGTTGGCAGCTTGTAGCACCGCGGTCTGCACCACCTCGGGGTGCTCCAACAGCGTAACGAGGGCGACGTTGCCGCCGTTGCTGTGCCCGATGACGTGTGCGCGCTCGTAGCCCAGGGCGCGAATCAGTGCTGCCACATCATCCGCCATCTGGCGGAAACTATAACCGCCCTGCGGGTTTGTGCTGTGCCCGTGTCCCCGGCAATCTGGCACAATCACGCGGGTATCCAGCGCCAGCAGCGGTGCGATGTGGCGCCAATCGCGCATCCCGGTGATGGTCGAACCGTGAATCAGCACGATGGGCGCCCGTCCGGGGCGGTCCTCGCCAAAAACCTCGATGCTCAGCTGTGCCCCATTGATTTCGATGGTTGGCATAAACTATCTCCTTTGCCTACCGCGCCAGCGCGAGCGCACACCGGAAAGCCTGGAACAGCGTGAGGATATCGTCCGCGACATAGCGAATCGTGCGCCCCTCGCGGGTTGCGCCCGGAAGTTGGGACGCCTTGTCCGCCATTTCGGATTGCATAAAGTCAATCTCCATGGTGAGCGGCGCCGCAAAACGCAGCGGCGGCGGCACATTGGAACGCCGGGCGTTCCCGCCTTCCTGAAGGCGGGTCACGGCGCGGAAAGCGGCATCGTGGATGCGCTG
>JAKJAC010000215.1:0-4583 GCA_022707705.1 Chloroflexota bacterium | reverse complement strand
CCGCCGGCGGGAAGCATTCGGCGGACATCCGTCCCGTGGCAATCTTGACCACAGCCGTCTCGATATCGCCGAGGAACGCTTGCGCTTCGGCGGCGAGGGTCTGGTCGCCAGAGACCATGATGACCGGCGTGTCGTAATGCCCGCAGAGCGCGGCATTCAGGGCGGTCTCGCCCACGGATTGCCCGTTGATGCGCAAATCCGCAACCCGCTCATCCGACCACGTATGTTCGAGGATGGCATTCTCCACCCCGATACGCGCGTGATAGCCGATGAAGAACACGCCATCCACACCGGTCTCCACGCCCGAAACCATGGAGAGCGGCGAGGGCGAGCCGCTACGCAACCGCGCACGGCTGTCGAGCGCTTCGATGAGGATATTGCGTCCCCAGCTGTGCCCATCGGAGACCAACACCTCCTCTGCGCCAGCATCGAAGGCGCCGCGAATGGCGGCGTTGACATCTTCCGTCATCAACTTGCGGAAGCGCGCATATTCCGGATGGTTGGTCGCCACATGGTCCCAGCATACCACGCCGGTCACGCCTTCCATATCGGCAGCGATGAGAATCTTCATAAGTCAGCTCCTTGGAACGCCGGGCGTTCCATTTGATTTTTCGATTGGATAGGCCAGGGAACGCCCGGCGTTCCAGGGAACGCGGGGCGTTCCCTGCATTTTAATGGCGGTATGTCGCCAGCAACTCCTCGAAGCGCGCTACGCTGTCCTGGAGCCCGCCGGGGCGATTCCGTGCCAACCACAGAGCGCGGTATTCGTCTATCAGCGCTTCCAGCTCCACGGCGAGCGCGGCTTTGGTCGCTGCCTGCCGGGTGGCATCGGATTCCTGTGCCATGAGGATGCGGAAACAGGCGTGCCGCAGTAAGCGCGCCGTGAACCGGAATTCGCAGCGAATCAGGTCGGCATCGCCACCCCGCGGTGTCGTGGCATTTTCGAGCGGCGCTATTGCAGCCTCGATGGCATCCAGCGTCGCATGGACGGCTTCGGGGCTGACGCTATGGCTGCGGATGATAAAGCGGTCCTCGGGCCATTGCAGCGCCCAGAACAGAGCGCTCCCGTTGCCGATGGGAATGCCCAGCGCCTGATAGAGATTCCCCATCTCATAGGCAACCTGCCCCATCGTGCCGCTCGAATCCTCGAAGGCGAAGCGACTCACCACGGCGCGCACATCGGCGTCGCGGTTAGCCTCCAGGCACCAGCTGAATGCCGCGCCCATGGCAAAGCCCAGATAACTGACCGGCAGCATTTGCCAGTGACCGCGGTCGCCCCAATCGGTGTTGAGATAACCGCACGCGCCGTGCCTGAGTCCAGCCTCCGCAGCGCTGAGCAGATTCCCCAGTGCGTTATCGGTCCGCCCGGCGATGCTGCACCAGCTGGACGTGCCCGGACAGACGTAGAAGGGGAGTCCTGCGTCGGCGAACTGCGCCCCATGCGCGTCGAAGGGCGCATCCGCCTCGTAGCCCCATTCGAGGGCGATGATGTCGCGGGGCAGCTTTTGGACCAGTTCCGGGTAATGGATGATGATATCGCCCCAGAACTGCATCCGGCGTCCGCGTGCTCGCACTTCCTGGTAGACTTTCAGGAGAAAATCGAGATAGACCTGTCCTGTGCCGCGCTCGCGGCACGCCTCGGCGCTGGCGCCAAATCCCAGGTCAATGGTCTCATCACAGCCTACGTTGAATTGTTCGCTGCTGAAGTGCGGCAGCAGCTCATCGTAGAGCGTGCGCAGCAGTGCAATGCTCTCCGGATGTTCCGGCGCGAGGCTGAACGGTCCCTGCATTTTCATGCCCCAGGGCGTTTCGAACTCCTCATGTGTCTCTGCCAGGGGCGCATAGGGCGCGTGCTTGAGCCAGCGCTCCATGTGACCAAACGAGTTTTGATTGGGCACGAGCTCGATAAAGCGCTCGCGGCAGTAGGCGCCCAGGGCGAGCACTTCCTCCCCCGTCATCGGTGAGGCTTCCGCCCACACCCTGGGATGATTGGTGTAGGAGAAGGTGTGCTCGGTGTAGAGTTGCAACTGATTGACCTTCCATCTCGCTAACCGGTCCACCAGCGCGAACAGAGTTGCCATGGTCGGAACCTTGTCGCGGCTGATGTCGAGCATCACGCCGCGGGCAGGGAAGTCGGGCCAATCACGGATTTCCACACAAGGAAGCGCTGCTTGATCCAGCTGGTCTAGCAGTTGCTTGAGGGTGCAGATGGCGTAGAAGATGCCCGCTGCATCGTGTGCCTGAATGCTGATACCTGTGGGGCTGATGCGCAGGCGGTACCCCTCAGGCTGTGGGATGGCGCCCGGCAGCACCGCGAGGGTACAGGCGATAGCTTCATGGGGGAGATTGTGTCCCGCACTGAGCTGCCATTCGATATCGAAGCGCTCGCGCAGGCGGTCGCGAAGGCGTGTTGCCGCAAAGCACAGGCTTTGCGGTTCAGCCGCGTTGAGTTGGAGCAACTGCCCCTTTGTGAGGGTGAAAGTGCCTTCCAACCAGGTGAGATGGCGCGGCGCAGGTAAGAAGAGAAAATCTTGCATAGATACCTCCAGTCGCATGCGTATTGCAGAGAACCAGATTCATTCCTGAGCACGAGAGGCGCTCGACAATAGGGAATTCACTATTGCTCTGGCAGTATAAGCCCGCTTTGAAAAACCAGCAAGACGCGTTGGGTGTGGGACAAATCATTGGTCATATCACACTTCATATAGGGCATAGTGCGCTTGTCTGATAGAGATGTATTTTATGAACGCGGCGCCGTACCCGGTGCCGCGTTCATAAAATACAAGCAAACAACCTCTTCGCTTGTTTGGGGCTTTCGTAGCAGGTCGCTGACCCAAACCGTGCTATGCCCCTTGCGCAACATCTGAAGCGGGAGCAAGGCATTCGGTCCGGGGTTGACGAAGCAGCCATATCGCGCAGTGGGCTTTATAGGGGACGCAGAAGCCCGTTGAACTGCTACGAATGCCCCCCTTCGCGCGCGGTTGACAATGCCCGAAATTAGGTTACAATACCTCAGCCTGGTCGCGGGCCGCATGTGCTGCGGCCCTTTTGATTGCGATTGGCTTTTGCCCTGGTGCATTAACTTATGAATACCCTGATGGGCGTAGCGTTGGGCGAATTGCCCGAGTGCAGCGCCTGAAGGATTTTTTGCCACAGATGGAGGAGATTTAATGGAGCGAATTCAGTTATCGGCCGCGCCCCGGACCGTTGTCGGGAAACAGGTCAAGCATTTGCGTGAGGAAGCCCTAACGCCCGGTGTCATCTATGGGCATGGTTTCGAACCGGTGCCGGTGCAGTTCGGCACACGGGAGCTGGAGGCGGCTTTGTTGCGCGCCGGCAGCAGCACCTTGTTGAACATTGAGGTCGCCGGTGTCGCGCAGCCCTATACCGTGATCGTGCGCGACGTGCAGCGCCATACCCTCAAGCGTTTTGTGACCCACGTGGATATGCAAGCGCTGAGCATGACCGAGACCGTGCGCGTGCCGGTGTCCCTGGTGCTCGTGGGCGAATCGCCCGCAGTGCGCGACCTGCACGGCATGTTGCTGCAGGTGATCAATGAAGTCGAGATTGAATGTCTGCCTTCTGCGTTGATCCCGTCGATCGAGATTGACGTGTCTGGTATGACTGAACTGGGCTCCGCGTTGACCGTGGGCGACCTGGTGATTCCGCAGGGCATCAAGATTCTCACGCTCGCGGAAGAGGTCGTGGTTCAGGTGAGCATGCCCGAGGAAGAGGAAGAAGAGGTGGTTGAGGCCGCCGCTGCTGCCCCCGCTGCTGAAGTGGAAGTGGTGCGCAAGCGCAAGGTCGAGGAAGTTCCCGAGTAATCCCGGCTTCGGGATTGTGTACTAACTGACGCGCCGGTCAGCTCCACTGTGGGCTGCCCGGCGCGCTTTGGTTTCCCGTTCCGGCTTTGAGGGGCTTGCCCCCAAACAAAAAACAGCCCCCAGGGTAGCGCTTGGTAGCGCCTGCCTGGGGGCTGTTCTCATGCAAAGGTTTACTGTTCGGCTTCGCGCTCGCGCTTGGATTGCTCGATGATTTCCTGCGCCATGTGCGCCGGCACCACATCGTAGTGGGAGTATTCCATCGAGAATGTGCCGCGGCCCTGAGTGATGGCGCGCAGGTTGATGGCATACTGCTGCATTTCCGCCAGCGGCGCTTGCGCCGTCACGATGGCTTTGCGGCCCTTCTGCCCCATACCCTGCACCCGCGCCCGGCGCGTGTTCAGGTCCGACATCACATCGCCCGTGAACTCTTCCGGCACGGTGATGGTGAAGATGTACATCGGCTCCAGGATTACCGGCTTGGCTTGTTGGAAAGCCTGCTTGAAGCCTTCACGCCCCGCGACCTGGAACGCGATATCCTTGGAATCCACCGGGTGCTCCTTGCCATCGACAATGGCGGCGCGCACATCCACGATGGGATAGCCCGCGAGCACGCCCTGCTCCAGCACCGACTTGATACCCTTTTCAATGGAGGGCATAAAGGAGGAGGAGATGCGTCCACCGACCACTTCCCAGGCGTAGTCGAAGCCCGAGTCGCGCTCGGTAGGCTCTACGCGCATGTGGACTTCAGCAAACTGACCC
>JAKJAC010000214.1 GCA_022707705.1 Chloroflexota bacterium | reverse complement strand
ACTTTTTCCTCAAAGAGCAGCCTGACCTCAACTGGCGTAACCCAGAGGTGCGGGCGGCAATGTGGGATGCCGTGCGCTTTTGGCTTGACATGGGCGTGGACGGCTTTCGCCTCGATGCCATTGGCACCATCTTTGAGGATCCGGATATGCCTGATCACGAATCGGGTCTTTCACTTGTTGGGCTATATCAGTTGAGTCAGGCGGCGCAAACTGATGAAGAGCGGAAAGCCGTGGGAGAGAAGTGGGAGGCGCTTTTTGTGCATCAGGTAGATCGTGCTGATGAGATGCATCCGTTAATGAAGGATCTGCGGAAGGTGGTGGATGCGTATCCCGACCGTGTGTTGGTGGCGGAGGATAGCAATATTGCTTATCACGGCGACGGCGATGACGAATTGCATCTTGTTTTCAATTTCCCGCTGATGCGTATCGAAGGGACCCTGACACCTGCCCATATTCGCAAAAACCAGGCGGAGCGATTGGCGGAACTGCCAGAGGGCGCATGGCCCTGCAATACCTTGGGCAATCACGATTCCTCCCGCGTCAAGAGTGCGTTTGGCGATGGTGTGCATGATGATGCGTTCGCACATCTTTCGCTTGCGCTTATGCTGACGCTGCGTGGGACACCTTTCATCTACAATGGCGAAGAAATCGGTATGACCGATGCAGTCTTCACCGATATTGCGCAGCTGCGTGATATGATGGCGGTGCGTCAGTACGAGATTGCGGTGAGTTTGGGTCTGCCCGCGGAAGAGGCAGCAGCGCTGGCATGTGCACATACCCGGGATCGTTGCCGTACGCCCCTGCAATGGGAGAACGCCCCCAATGCAGGTTTTAGTCCCGCCGGCGTGGAGACCTGGCTTCCCGTGAACTCAAACTATGCCGAGGGTGTCAATGTGGCAGAGCAACAGGGCGATCCGGCCTCGATGTTTAGATTCACCCAACGCATGTTGGCGCTGCGTAAGGCAACGCCCGCTCTCATCGCTGGCGATTATACACCATTGCTGGAGGAGCATGGGGAGTGCTTGAGTTTCCTGCGCGCTGTCGAGGAACAAACCTGCCTTGTGGTGCTCAACTTTTCTGCAAAAGACCATACGTTGAATTTCACGGGACGACGCGCCCGGCGTTTGCTCTTCTCCAGCGCAGGGCGGATGGATGTGGGAAACTTGCAGGCTTTGAAGGTGGCCCCCTTTGAGATTTATATCGCGGAAATGGCATAAGCAAGTCAGATTGGAATCCGGGAGGATAGAAGGACTTTGTGTTCGGGGTTGCCCTGAGCACAAAGTCCTTTCTCGAGATTCGCTTGAGCGGCTTTTGTGCTGGTAGTTGGTGGATAGCAGCTTGCGCTTTATGTTTAAGATAGAGGATTGAACATGAATATATGGCGTGGTGTGGACATTCGTCTGCGAGGCATTGAACCCGAAGATGCCGAGACTTTTTACACCTGGGATAGCACGGAGACGGAGACTGCCCGTATGGTGGAGTGGGTCTGGCCCGCCGGTTCACTGGCACAGGCAAAGCAGTGGGCGCAGAATCGCGCTACTGAGACAACTAAAAACGACGAATTCTTCTTTGCTGCCGAGAATGGGGATGGCATTTTGGTGGGAATCATCAACACACACGGCTGTGATCGCCGGGTGGGTTGCTTTAAGTACGGCGTTTCCATCGCGCCCGCGTTCAGAGGGCGGGGCTATGCTGCCGAGGCAGTGTTGCTTGTGCTGCGCTATTTTTTCGATGAGTTGCGTTACCAGAAAGTCACTGCTGATGTCTATGCCTACAATGCATCATCCGTGCGTTTCCATGAACGATTAGGCTTTGTGCAGGAAGGGCGTATTCGGCGGGTGGTTTTCTCGCAAGGACAGCACTTCGATATGTTAGTCTATGGAATGACAGTGGAAGAATTCTGTACGCGTTACCCCGGCTCAACTGCAGAGGATTGGCTTCAAAATTGTCTCAGCCGTTGAGCCAATGACTTTGCTGACGATATTTGATTTACTCCTCGCCGACCTTCTTGAAGAGCGTTTTGGGCGTGCGAGAGCGCGCCCAGAAACCTCAGTAACAAAATTCTTTGGGTGTTTGCACCACCTTACTGGCATTTAATACCGGTGAATGCGAGTGCTTGTCTCTTTTCCATCTCGGGCTACAATATGCCGTGTGTTGTGTGCCCTCTTTTGGCGGCACGTATCACGCGACAATTCGGCGTTGAGGAGTGCGGACCATGTCTGATTCCATTCCCTGGTGGCAAAGCGGCGTCATTTACCAGATTTATCCCCGCTCTTTTCAGGATAGTAACGGCGATGGCGTAGGCGACCTGCCCGGTATCCTGCAACGACTGGACTACGTTTGCAGCCTGGGTGTGGATGCGGTGTGGATTTCGCCCATTTACCCCTCGCCTATGCACGATTTTGGCTATGATGTGGCTGACTACACGGGAATCCATCCCCTGTTTGGGACGATGGATGACTTTGACCAGGTTTTGGAGGCCGCGCACGCGCGGGGACTGCGGCTAATTCTCGATCTGGTGCCCAATCACACCTCTGATGAGCATCCCTGGTTTCTCGAATCACGCAGTAGCCGTGACAATCCCAAACGTGATTGGTATTTCTGGCGCGATCCCAAGCCTGATGGCGGATTGCCCAACAACTGGCGCGGCGCTTTTGGTGGACCCGCCTGGACGTTTGACCCGCAAACGGGGCAGTACTACCTGCACCAATTTGATCCGCATCAGCCGGAGCTCAACTATCGTAATCCCGAAGTGCTTGCGGCAATGCTTGATGCGATGCGTTTCTGGCTTGATAAAGGCGTAGATGGTTTCCGTGTGGATGTCATCACGATGATGATCAAGGATGTTGCGTTGCGCGATAATCCACCAAACCCTGAATGGGATGGCGTGAACCCTGCAGATAGCCTCAAGCCGGTTTACTCACGCAATCAACCTGAGGTTCACGAGATTGTCCGTGCCATGCGGCGTTTGCTAGATAGCTATCCCGGCGACCGTGTGCTCATCGGTGAGACGTGGGTAAGGGGCGAATATCTGCAATACTATGGCGCTGCTCTGGATGAGTGTCAACTGCCCTTCAACTTTGATCTCATCCGCACCCCTTGGACGGCGCACGATGTGTGCGCAGCTGTTGAGTACTACGAGGCGGGTGTGCCGCAGGGTGGTTGGCCCAATTATGTCTTGGGAAATCACGATCAACCGCGCGTTGCCAGCAGGGTGGGCGCCAACCAGGCGCGAGTGGCGCAGATGGCACTGCTCACTTTGCGGGGTACGCCTACCTGTTATTATGGCGATGAGATTGGCATGGAGAATGTCCCGATTCCGCCAGAGTTTGTCCAGGACCCGCCCGCGGTGCGCCAACCGGAGATTGCCGATGCTGTGGGGCGCGACCCTGAGCGTACACCCATGCAGTGGGATGCCGGTCCGAACGCAGGGTTCTCTGCTCAAGACGCGACACCGTGGTTGCCGCTCGCTGCTGATTATGCGACCCGCAATGTTGCCATGCAGGAGCGTGACTCCACCTCGCCGCTTGCGCTTTTCCGAGCACTCACGGACCTTCGCCGGTCTGAGCCGGCGCTGGCGGTGGGCGATTATGCGACAGTAAAAACTGGCGTCGCCGATATCTACGCTTATACGCGTACGGCACCAGGTTGCGCTGGTTCCTTGATCGTGTTGAATTTTGGCTGTGAAGCGCACACGCTCAATCTCAGTGCCGTGGGATTCCGGGCGGAAATTGCGCTGGCGACAGAACTGCAACGCGGCGGCGTTGTGGAACTGGCGGCATTGAATGTGGCGGCAAATGAGGGCTTGGTGTTGCGGTTAGTCCGGTAACATGCGTGGGTTGCCCCCTCGCTAACGGTCCCCTGACAATCTGATCATGGAAGAAATCTACTACCTATCGGCAACTGAGCTCGCTGCGCGCATTCGACGCGGCGATGTCTCGGCAGTTGACGTCGTGATGGCGCATCTGGAGCGGATTGCGGCGGTGAATCCCCAGCTCAATGCAGTGGTGCAAGTGGATACTGAGGGCGCGCTGACCCAGGCACGGGCGGCGGATGCCGCGTTGGCACAAGGCGATTGTCTCGGTCTCCTGCATGGAGTTCCTTTCACGGTAAAGGATGTCATGGAAACTGCGGGTATCGTTGCAGCTGCCGGGATTCCGGAGCGTGCTGGGTTCGTGCCCGCGGAGGATGCTACGGTCGTTGCACGAATGCGGGCAGCGGGCGCGATTTTGTTGGGTAAGACCAATTGCCCGCCGGGCGGCGGTGGGGGCGACACGGATAATCCGGTCTACGGGCGGACGAACAATCCGTATGATGTGACGCGCACGCCGGGAGGAAGCAGCGGCGGCGAAGCGACGATTATCGCCGCGGGCGGTTCGCCGATCGGTCTGGGCAGCGACTCTGGTGGCAGTATCCGTGTGCCGGCGCATTTTTGCGGCGTTGCGGGACTCAAACCCACCTCCGGACGCGTGCCTAACACCGGAGTTTTCAACCATCCTGGGGGTCTCTCTGATCCGCGCACGCAAATTGGACCGCTGGCACGCTTCGTGAAGGACCTTGCGCTGGCCTTTGGGGTGATTGCGGGTCCTGACGGGCATGACTCGGGTGTGATGCCCGTGTCCATGACCGATTATCGCGCCGTACGTGTTCCGGGTTTGCGCGTTGCCTGCTATGCTGAGGATGATATTGCGCCTCCAACCGCAGAAACGAGCGCCGCGACGCTGGCGGCGGCACGGGCTCTTGCTGACTCCGGGGTGGGGGTGACAGAGGTGTGTCCACCCATTGCGGCTTCGCGTGGCATCACAGAGCGTTACTGGAACATGAGCACGCTCACAGGCGCACAGGTAGAGACTCTCTTCAGCGATTGGGACGTGTTCCGAACCGCGATGTTGGTCTTTATGGCGGATTATGACGCTATTGTGTGTCCCGTGGATGCGCATCCGGCACCCAGGCATGGCGACCCCGACCCGCTGCGCTTCAACTATACCTTACCTTACAGCCTGACGGGTTGGCCTGTTGTGGTAGTGCGAGTGGGAAGCTCGCCGGAGGGGTTGCCTATCGGCGCACAGGTCATTGCAAATCCCTGGCGTGAGGATGTGGCGCTAGCTGTGGCGATGCGACTTGAGAGTGCTCTGGGAGGTTGGCGACCCGCGCTCTCTCTGAAGAATTGAGACGAAAGGTATTTGGGGACGATGATACGTTCCCCAAATTCTGGCTACGAGAGAAAGGATATTCATGCTACGAAAGCCTGCTTTGACACAACCTGGAAACCCCGCGTGGCGTGGTGCTTTGTATTACCTGTGCTATTGGAGTTCGATGGCACTCTGCATGCCATACCTCAATGTTCATTATTCGCAACTCGGCCTGACCGGTTTTCAGATTGGGTTGCTCGGTGCGTTAGTGCCTTTGATGCGTCTTACAGCAGCGCCTTCGGCTTCGGCTCTGGCTGACCGTCGCGGGTGGAAAAAGCGAATCCTTACACTGGCTTTGATCGCATCCGGTGTTTTTCTGTATCTCTTGGGTATCCCAAAGACCTTTGGCTTGATTTTGCCCATCGTTGGGCTGATGGCGGTGGCGCAGAGCATTGCTACACCGATTGCCGATGGGCTGGTGGCGCGGATGGCAGCGCGTTATCGCGTGGATTACGGTAAGCTGCGGCTTTGGGGATCGCTAGGTTTTGCTGTTGCCGCACTGGCTACGGGGGCTTTGTGGCAGCGCTTCGGATATGGCGCCATGTTCATCGTCGGTGCTCTGGCGGTTCTGCCGGTAGCGCTTGCGGCACAGGGCTTACAGGAGGACCGAAGCACACAGGCAAAATCCCGACTACCGATATCACATCTGCTCCGTGACCATGGATTGATTGCGCTGTTCATTGCCAATTTCTTGATTGGTGCAGGCGAAGGTTTGTACATCACTTTCTCTGGCGTGTACATGGATGTTCTTGGTGGCGCGGAATGGATGATTGGTGGGCTTTTTGGCCTTTCCGCGTTGGTGGAGCTGCCGGCAATGCAGTATGCTGGCGCGCTGGCGCGACGCATCGGCAAACCGCTCACCCTTGTGATCTCCTACGCGCTGATGGCAGCAGCCTTCTTGGGATACTCCATGTCTCGTACGCCGTTGATTCTGTTGTTCTATGCGATGTTGAAGGGGGTGGGCTTCGGTTTGTACTTCCCCACTACAGTCAGTTTGAGTGATGAACGTGCGCCAGCAGCATGGTCTTCGACCGTACAATCGCTGCTGATGGCATTGGGGTGGGGGCTTGCACCGTTGCTTACCACACCGTTGGCGGGTTGGCTTTCCGATACATTGGGATTATCTCGGGTGTTCGCCGTGGCTGCTGGCGTGCAGTTGCTGGCGATCCTGGTTTTGGGATGGGCAATATTCCGGCGAACTTTCGCCGCGACTCCCTTGATTGAAACTACTGAAAATGTTTGAGGCTTTGACTGCGCGTTTCTTTCGCCCGGGTGTAATGGCTTTGGTGTTGGTGGGCAGCTTTGCTCGCGGCGATGCTGGTCCCTTCAGCGACGTTGATTTGTTGTGCGTCATGGAAGGCGATGCTTCTCAGCATCCCGAGGCTGGAAGTCACCTCATTGATGGGTGTCTGGTTGTAGTGAGCTGTGTAACGCTGGAGCAGCTCGAGGCGGCTTTTGTACGACCAGAGATGGCGGTGCAGATGATTGCCGGGTTGCGGTCAGCGCGGATTCTGATGGATCCTCAAGGCATCTTTGCTGCTGTACAAGCCCGCGCAAGGGTTTTCGTTTGGGATACGAAGATGCAGACGCGTGCGAATGCCTACGCCGCGGCAGAGATGGTAGGGTGGATTGAGGAAGTTCACAAAGCGTTGGCGGGATTACACAACCGTGATGTGGGACGGTTATTGAATGCACGTTTTGGGCTATCTTGGGGCCTTTCGCGGGTGATGCAGGTGCAACGCGGGGTGTTGCTTTCCGGCGATAATGGTTTCTATGCTGAGGTTGCAGCTGCGGTGGGGGATATCTCCAATTGGAATCATTTGCGCCGTACGGCTTTTGGCATTGAGGGACAGGATGGTTTGGCTCCTGACCTCTGCACACAGGTACGCGCCGGTTTGCAACTCTATATGGAAACAGCAGTGCTTCTGTCGGATATTCTCCCGCCGGACTCTGCTGCTTTGGTTGACGCGACTGTGACTTTGATCAGGACCAATTTGGCATCTCTGTGACTCTGGCTTCTTCAGTAGCAGGAATTGTGAGGTGAAAGATGCGGATTTGTGTAGTTGGTGGTACGGGGAATATCAGTCAGGCGTTTGTGAAGCTGTTGCTGGAACAGGGGCACGAGGTGAGTTGTTTCAATCGCGGCGCGAGTGGCTCGTTGCCCGAAGGCGCGCGGCTTATTCGAGGTGACCGGACCAATCGCGTTGATTTCGAGACGCGGATGCAGGCGGAAAACTTCGATGCCGCCATCGACATGATTTGTTTCGACCGCGAAGATGCACTGAGCAGCATTCGCGCTTTCCGTGGGGTGGGGCATTTTGTGATGTGCTCTACGGTCTGTACCTATGGCATTGACTGCAATTGGTTCCCTACGACGGAGGATCATCCCCTGCACCCTATCACGGATTATGGGAAAAATAAAGCTGCGGCGGACGCCGCGTTTATGGAA
>JAKJAC010000213.1 GCA_022707705.1 Chloroflexota bacterium | reverse complement strand
CAGCACAATCGAGTAAACTAACAGTTGAGAGGAAGATTTCGAGACCAGCATCAGAGGACCACTAACATGCCGTTTTCAGACTCTTATGCCCGCCCCATCGAGTACCTGCGTGTTTCTGTCACCGACCGCTGCAATCTGCGGTGTCGCTATTGCATGCCAGAAGAGGGCATCATTCCGATAGCGCACGATGCCGTGCTCCGCTATGAAGAAATCGTGCGCATCGTGCGCGTAGCAGTCTCGATGGGTCTCGCCGCCGGTGAGCCCCTGGTGCGCCGGGGCATTGTGGACCTGGTGGCACAACTTGCCGCTATCCCCGGTTTGGAAGACCTTTCCATGACCACCAATGGCATGTTGTTGGAGCGTTATGCCGGCGAACTGGCACAGGCAGGATTGCGGCGCATCAACCTAAGCCTGGATACCCTGCGACCGGAGCGCTTTCACAACATCACACGCCTGGGGAGTTTGGAGCAGGTGCTGCGTGGGCGGGAAGCTGCACTTGAAGCCGGATTACGCCCGGTCAAGGTCAACACGGTCGTGGTACGTGGTTCGAATGATGATGAAATTGTGGACCTGGCGCGACTAACACTGTTGCCGGATTGGCACGTGCGCTTCATCGAGGTCATGCCGCTGGGAACCGGCGAGCATTGGTCAGAGGACGGCGTGGTGCCCACCACGGAAATTCGCGCGCGTGTGGAAGCGGGATTGGGCCCCCTGATCTCTGTGCCCAACGAAACCGGCGTTGGACCGGCGCGCTATTATCAATTGCCGGGTGCAGCGGGAACTTTGGGCTTCATCAGCCCTGTGAGTGAGCATTTCTGCCATGCCTGCAACCGGCTGAGGCTCACCTCAGATGGATTGCTGCTGCCGTGCTTGATGTCCGACCGCTCGATTGACCTACGCACGCCATTGCGCACTGGCGCCAGCGACAGTGAGTTACGGGAGATTTTCCAGAAAGCAATTCTGGCAAAGCCCCGTGGGCACCAGCTGGCAGAGCACCAACTTCCGGAATGCTTACTGCCGATGTCAACCATAGGCGGCTGAAATGCCATGTGAGAGGCTTGGGTAGGAAGCCTGCCTCCCGAGCAGTCAGATTAACACAAGCGGACCAGCATAGTCTGAGCCGTCATCGAAGAGGATGCTGCATGTCAAAACCACAATTGACACACATTGATGAACGCGGCGCCGCACGGATGGTAGATGTGAGCGCAAAGCAACCCACGCAGCGGGAAGCGCTTGCTGCGGGTGAGGTGCAGATGCAGCCACCAACGCTGGCATTGATTCAGGCAGGCGGCGTGGCTAAGGGGGATGTGCTTGCCGTTGCACGGGTCGCCGGCATTATGGCTACCAAACGCACACCGGAGTTGATTCCTCTATGCCATCCCCTGCCCATCACCAGCGTCACCATAGATTTCAAATTCGATGTGGAACGCTCTATCATCGCCATCACTGCCTGTGTGCGCTGCACGGGCATCACCGGCGTGGAGATGGAAGCGCTCACTGCCGTCAGCGTCGCAGCACTGACCCTCTACGATATGGCAAAGGCTGTGGACCGCAGCATGACGATTCAAAACATTCGTTTGCTTGAAAAACACGGCGGGAAGAGCGGGGATTGGGTACGGGAAGAAGCCATTTGAGAACTGGAAATCGAAAACCAAACACTGGCTCATGAATTCACTTTCACACGGAGGTCAAAGGTTGAAAGGCAGAGTGGTTGCTGTTTGTGTCAGTGACAAAAAAGGCACAGTTAAGAAAAACGTCGGCAGCGGGATGCTGCGCGTAAACTGGGGATTGGAAGGCGATGCCCACGCAGGAGACTGGCACCGCCAGGTTTCACTATTGGCGTGGGAATCTATCGAAACCATGCGCGCCAAGGGCCTTAAGGTCAGAGAGGGCAGTTTTGCCGAGAACATCACTACAGAGGGTTTGGAACTGCACACGCTGCCCGTAGGCACACAGTTACGATTGGGCACAGCGCTGGTCGAAGTCACACAGATTGGCAAAGTCTGTCATAGCCATTGCGCTATCTATTATGCTGCGGGAGATTGTGTCATGCCACGCGAAGGTATTTTCGTCAAAGTGCTAGAACCAGGTGAGGTTCGCACAGGCGATGTTGTAGAAATAACCCATCCCACAGGAGGAACCGGATGAAACACAATCGCTGGATATGGTTGATTATTGCCACCTTGTTAATGGGTGTACTGGCATGTACCGGCGGCAAATCTGCCACACCGGAGCCCGCAACGCCCGTAATAGAAACGGTTACGCAGGAGGCGCCAACCCCGCGTCCCACCAAAACGCCCGCACCGCCCACAGCGACGCCCAAACCCAAAGAGACAGAAGCGCCCCAAGAGACGGAAGCCCCCACAGCGGCGGCAGGCGCCTCGCTGGAGGTCATCAACCAGAGTGGCATGGAGCTGACGGAGCTGTACATCTCATCAGTCGAGGATTCCTCGTGGGGCGCGAATTGGCTCAGCGAGAGCCTCGCTGCCGAAGACAGCATCATCTTCCAGGACCTGGACGAAGGAACCTACGACCTGAAAATCACTTACAATGACGGCAGCACTGCGGAAATCGTGTATAACGTCTTGCTCAGTGATGAGAGTACCTGGACGGTCTTCGGTATGGCAGGGCTTCCCGACAATGCCGTGCTGCGCTTCGAGGAAGATTTCACGGATAACCGCAACAACTGGGGGAACAGCTTCAGCGACGATGTGGATTATCCTGCCCCGGCAGACGGTCAGTATTGTATTAATATCAAGGTAAGCGACATGACCGCCTGGGAATGGTATGAACCGTTCCGCACCGATGAGTTCCTTGCCGAAGTCCAGTGTTCCCTGGATGCGGGCACGGACGCCAGCTGTGGGTTGGGTTTCGGACCCGATGGGGATAATCTCTTCTGGTACGAACTCGATTCCGAAACACAATCCTACGCGGTACACTTGCTCCAGGATGATGCCTGGCAAGACTCGTTGATTGACTGGACGGAAGACCTGCACATCAACCCGGGCGGTGCGAATTTCCTGGCGCTGTCACGTATCGAAGGCACGCTCTACGTTTACGTGAATGGCATGATAATCAACTGGGTGGATACAGACTTGTTCCCCACCGGACGCGTTGGCATTGGTGGCGCGACTTACGATGACGCGCCTGTGGGCGTGTGCCTGGATGACCTGATGGTATGGCGCATCGAAAAATAAGCATCGAATAGTGAGCGCAGGACGCAACGCTCCATGCGCTGCGTCCTAAGGGTTCGTACATTCATAGATTCCCGGTTTCCCCTGGGGAAACGGTTTCCCCAGAGGAAACATGGCAAAAATCGGCAAGTGAACCTTTTGCGAACCCTCAGTATCTCGAAGGAGGAAGCGAGATGAAGGTATCCGACTGGCTGCAACAGTTATACTCCCGCATCCGGCCCAAAGAACCGGTTGTCATTCCACCCGGGATGATGCACTACCTGAGAGAGACCGAGAATGGCATAGCGCGCTTTCATCTTCGAGTCGAACGCGATGGCAGCGGTTTGCTCATCGCCAATGCCGCTGCCTCAGCGCGACTTTCACCTTCAGGCGTCGTCATCGCTAAAGCGCTGTTGGAAGAGCGTGATGAAGCCGAAGTCCTGGAGCACCTCAAGAACACATTCCGCGGCGCCTCGCCTGAGGCTATGCGGAATGACATTGCTCTCGTCAAAGCGCTCTTGGAGCAATTGACAGCGCCAGGCGATGCCTATCCCGTTTTCAATCTCGATGATGCGGCGCTCTCTCCCGATGCAGCAGAGCTAATCGCCCCGTTGCAGGCGGCAGTGCCCCTGGCGCCGGCAGAAACGCTGCGCCCCCTGCTGAAGCGCCTCTGGGAAGTGGGCATTCCGCATGTGACTTTCTTCGCCCCGCCAGCTTTCTGCGCTGCGGACCTGATACAGGCGGTGGAACACGCGGAAGACCTCGGCATGATTGCCGGGGTACGCGCCCGCGCCTCAGACCTGCTGCAGGAAGGCTTGCTCAACGACCTGCAGGTTGCGGGGGTAGATCACGTCACCTTCCCTTATGCGGCTCTCGATGCGGAGCTGCATGACGCTCTGTTTGGCGCAGGGGATCACCAGGCAGCCGATACGGCGCTGGCGTGGTTGGAGGAGAACGAGATTTGCGCCAGCATCGAGATTCCCTGGATCGAGAACACTCTGCCAAAACTTGAGGCGATGATTCATAGCCTGCTGGATCGTGGCACTGACAATTTCTCCTTCGTTGCCTACGTCACCAAGGACCCGGCGCTTGCGGGGCAACATGATGGCGCTCTGGACGCCGATGCGATGCCCCAAATCGCCGCCATCGTTGAGGAAAGCGCCCACGAAGTGCAGGCGCGCTTTCTCTGGGAGCCTCCCGTGGAGCGCAATCCCGCACAGACGCTTGCCGAACAGCTGCAGCAAGGACCCCGCTGCGCCGGCGATGTCGCGGTGCGCGTGGAAAGCGATGGGCGTGTGATTCCGCCTCGGGGTCCTTATCAGAGCGCCGGCAATCTGCTTCAGGATAGTTGGGATGTCATCTGGAACCATGAGGCTTTCCGCCGCTATCGTGAACGCGTCGAGGCGCCCACCCGCTGTGAGCTCTGCCCTGGGCTGGTCATCTGCGCCGCCGATTGCCCGCGAGAACGGTCAGGATGGGCGCAAAAGCCATGAAACTCCTCTCTGAGAATCAACGTAACCAGTTAGGGAGGGAAAAATGAAGCGCAATTACCGGATTCTCTGCAGTTTCGTGTTAGTACTGCTGTTGGCGCTGCTGCTGGGCGTGCGCGAACCTGCGGCGGCACAGAGTTTCATCTTCGAGGTGCCCGAGCTGCGCATGCAGGTCTACGTGCAACCCGATGCCTCCGTCAAGATCGAATACGACATCACCTTCAACAACCTGGGCACGACCATTGATGTGATTGATATCGGCACACCACACAAGAACTACGACACCGGCAACATGAGCGCCTCCATGAATGGCGTGGGATTGAGCGATATTCGAAAGTCCACGTATATCGATACCGGGGTCGAAATCCATCTGGGCAGTCAAGCGATTCCGATGGGGCGTAGCGGTACCTTACACTTCGAGTTCACCATGCCGGATATGGTCTATCAAGATACCACACGGAAGGATTTCGCCTCACTCCAAATCACACCAACGTGGTTCGATAGCAGCTCAGTGAGAGGTTCGACCGCTATCTGGATTGCGATCCACATGCTTGAAGGGGTATCAGCAGACGACATACTGTACCAGAAGGTGGAGTTCACGCAGAAAGCGCTCTATCAGGGGCGGGCGGTCGCCGTGTGGAATTGGGAAACAGGGAGCGCCACACAGGAATACCTGGTGGGCGTCTCCTTCCCTAAGACGGGTATGGACCAGGTCGTCAAGATGACCATCGTAGATTTGATGGTCAAGTGGATGGAAGATAATCCCAACACGCGCATGATTCTGGGTTTGATTCAAGCGCTGCTTTTTGGTGTGCTATTCTTCCGCTTCACCGGTGGCACCGGCTGCGTGCTCTTCGGTATGCTGATGGTGGGTCTGGCGGTGCTCATCATCATCAGTCCACTTGCGCAACTCGTCGCCCTGCCGCTGCTCATCCTTCTGGTCATCATCAACGAGTGGCAACTCAGCCGGCGCAAGAAGACTTACCTGCCCCCCATCGCGCAAGTCGAAGGCGGCGGCATCAAACGTGGGTTGACGGCGCCAGAAGCCGCAACGTTGCTCGAGATGCCGCTCAACAAAATCCTCACCCTGGTTATCTTCGGCTTGCTCGCGAAAGGCATTCTGCAGCAAGTCGAAGATGACCCGCTCAAGGTGGAGGTCGCTGAACCATTCCGCACGCTCTCTAACCCCAATCTCAAGACGACCAAAGCCCGGTTGGAAGCCCGTCGCAAGGCAGCCCAAGATTTGAAAACCATCATCCACAAATACGAGGATGGATTCCTGCACCTGTTGGAAAAACATCCAGGCAAAGCCGTCAAAGACATTGATTTTGCCCCGGCAATGCAGCTCCTCATTACTGACACTGCCGAGAAGATGAAGGGCTTCGACCTCTCTGACACTAAAGAATATTACCAGCGCATCATGGAACGCGCCTGGCAGCAAGCTCAAGCCATTGGCGAGATTCCGCAGCGCGAGGAATATCTCGATAAGTACCTGCCCTGGGTAATGATGAACGACAACTATCCAACTGTGCTCACCACAGGCGGTTACAGCTATTGGCCCCGCTGGATTCGGCAATCCCGCCCCATCAGCACTGGCGGCGGCGGAATGCGTGCGCCACTCCCGAGCGGCAGCAGTGGACCTGTGGCAGGAGGCACAACTCTGGGTGATGTGGGATCCTCCTTCGCCGGTTGGGCGCAAGCCACCGCCGGTGGCTTGGCGGGCGCCATCATGCCGGGGTCGCTCAAAGTTCCCGGCGTCAAAGGCGGAGTCATTGACCTGAGTGGTATGGACAAGGTCACCGGCGATGTCTTCGAAGCCATGTCAAAGAGTTCCTCCAGCGGCGGCGGACGCAGCGGCGGCGGGCGTAGTTGCGCCTGCGCTTGCGCAGGATGTGCGTGCGCCTGCGCCTGTGCGGGCGGTGGCAGATAGCGACACATGCACGACTCGGCTGCACTGCCGTTACCGGAACAACTCGTGTTGCAGGCGCAATGGTTGGCGCCGGCACGCTCCCGGATGCTGCGTGAAAGCGGCATCGGGCACCGGCAACGCGTGTTGGATTTGGGAGCTGCCTACGGGGTGGTCACAGCAGAACTGGCGCGCCGCGCCGGGGGCAGGGTTGTGGCGCTGGACCGAGAGCTCGCAGCGCTCACCCATCCTCAAGGCACCTTCGAAGGCGCCCTGCGCACCGGTGGGGATGCCCGAAGGTTGCCGTTTGCCGCAGCAAGTTTCGATCTCGTCTTAAGCCAGTGCACGCTGCTGTGGGTTGCACCGCTTGAAAGCGCCATCGGAGAGATCGCACGGGTCTTGCAGACGGGCGGGGTGCTCCTGGCGCTCGAACCTGACTACGGAGGGCTGATGGAATACCCTCCCGGGATTGAAACGCGCGCGCTATGGTTGGCTGCACTATCCCGCGCCGGGGCTAATCCAAACGTCGGACGCATGTTGCCAGGCTTGCTTGCAAATCAGGGTTTCAACGTGCGCGTGGCGCTCTTCGACAGCTTGCCCCCACCTGCTGCAGAGCGATTTGGATTCTACCACGGCTTACCCTTGACCCCGGAGGAATGTGAGCAGCTAGCCCAGGTGGAACAGAAAGCCCAGACTCTCGATGCGCCCTGGGCACAGGTGGCACATCTGCCTTTCTTTTTGATCACTGCGGTCAAAGCCGGGCTGTAGAAGCGCGAGGCACAGATTTCGATTTACAATCCGCCATGAGAAAACGCTGAACAGCCAGGGTATAAGAAGACGATTGAGGGATACAGGCAGACCTTACAGATCAGGCATGCGGGTGCCAATGATTTGTCCTATACCCGAACGGTTACTATAGATTGTAACTGTTCAGCGTTCCCCCGCTTGCACCAACAAGAGAGGCTAAAGCCGCGATGGCGAGTTTTGCCTTGCGGCGGCATGCCTGCCGATGGAAATCCAGACATGCACCAGGTGTGACCGCCCTGCACACCCAATCTCTCTGCCCCCCTGCACCCGATGCTTCTTTCGGTGTGTTTCGGTGAATTTCGGTGAATTTCGGTGTTCGGTTTGGCGGTTTTT
>JAKJAC010000212.1 GCA_022707705.1 Chloroflexota bacterium | reverse complement strand
CAGCCCAGCGCCTGGCGCTCTGAAAACGACACCGGCGAAGTCAACTGACTCCGCCGGTGCTCTTTGTGACGTGGAAATCGCTCAGTCGCCGCCCAGGTAGGCTTCTTGCACCTGCGGATTGGCTGCCAGCGCTTGCGCCGGACCGGTGAGCTGAACCGTGCCGGTTTCGAGCACATAACCCCGGTTGGCTACCGAGAGCGCCATGTGCGCGTTCTGCTCCACCAGGAGAATGGTCACCCCTAGTTTGTTGATTTCCCGGATGATGTTGAAGATTTCCTCCACCAGGATGGGCGCTAAGCCCATCGAAGGCTCATCCATCAACAACAGGCGCGGCTTGGACATCAGCGCGCGCCCTACCGCCAGCATCTGTTGCTCGCCGCCGGAGAGCGTTCCGCCGGTCTGCGCCACCCGTTCCTTGAGCCGCGGGAAGAGCTTGAAGACCTGCTCCATGCTCTCCGTCACTTCTTGCTTATCCTTGCGCGTGAAAGCCCCCATCTCCAGGTTCTCGCGCACCGTCAGCGGCGCGAAAATCCGCCGCCCCTCGGGCACGTGAATCAATCCCATGCGCACGATGGCATCCGCGCCGACGCGGCTGATGGTCTTGCCCGCATAGGCGACCTCGCCGCTATCGGGGCGCAACAAGCCCGAAATGGTCTTCAGCGTGGTGGACTTGCCGGCGCCATTCGCGCCGATCAGGGTGACGATTTCGCCCTCGTCCACATAAAAGGTGATGCCGTGCAGCGCGCGAATCGCACCGTAAGAGACGTATAGGTCAGAAACTTCGAGTAGTGCCATGATGCCGGCGCCTCCTTCCTATTTCAGAATCGCGGCTTGTCGGCCCAGATAGGCTTCGACTACCAGCGGATTATCGCGAACCTGGTCAGGCAGCCCGCGCGCGATGACCTCACCAAAGTCCATCACGGTGAGCCATTCGCAGATGTTCATCACCAGTCGCATGCGGTGTTCTACTAGCAGGATGGTCAGGTTGAATTGCTCGCGGATGAAGCGAATCAGCCCCATCAACTCATCAATTTCCTGGGGGTTCATGCCCGCCGCCGGTTCATCCAGAATCAGCAATTCCGGGTTGGTTGCCAGGGCGCGGGCAATCTCCAACCGCCGCTGCAAGCCGTAGGGCAGGCTGCCGGCGATGTCATTCTGGCGCTGTTCCAGGCCGAAAATCGCCAGGAAGTCCTGAGCGCGTTCGGTGAGTTGCGCCTCTTTGTCTCTGTAGTTCTTAGTCCGCAGAATCGAATCCGAGAGTGAGTAGCCCGCGTGTGGGTGATAGGCGATACGCACATTGTCGAGCACGGTCAGTTTGGAGAACAGCCGGATATTCTGGAATGTGCGGGCAACGCCCAACTGAATGATCTCGTGGGAAGGCGTGCCGATGAGCTCCATGCCCCGGAAGCGAATGCTGCCTGCCGAAGCCCGGTAGACCCCGGTAATCAGGTTGAAGACGGTGGTCTTGCCGGCGCCGTTGGGTCCAATCAATCCGACCAGTTCGCCTTTGCGCAGGCTCAGGTCGAAATCGTGTACGGCGCGCAGATTGCCAAAGAACTGCGTTAGCCCCTCGATTTCGAGGAGCAATGGACGTGCTTCTACCGTTGCTGCTAAGCCCTCAGGTCGTCCGCTCATTGTGCCACTTCCTCGGTGATGACTGCTTCCCCATCAACTTTGGAGAAGGTTGTTTTGGGCCGCAATTTCGCCATTGGACGCTCCAGGAAGGGGAACTCGAATTTGCCGAAAAGCCCCTCTGGGCGTAACAGCATCATGATGAGCAGCACCAGCGGGTAGACCACAAAGCGCCAGGTCTCGAAGCCTTGCGGCAACAGCAACCGCAGGGCGCCTTCCAGCAGCAGAATCCACAGGAAACCGGTGATCATCGTGCCCGTCATGCTGCCCAAGCCGCCAAAGACGACGATGATGAGCGGGTTGAAGGACTGGATGAAGTTGAAGGATTGCGGGTGCAGGAATGCCAGGTCGTGGGCGCGGATGCCGCCGGCAAGCCCCGCGAAGATGCTCCCTACAACGAAGGGGAGCAGTTTGGCTTGGGTCACGTCAATGCCCACCAACTGGGCTGCCCGTTCGTCCTCGCGCACGGAGAGGATGGCGCGCCCCGTGCTCGAATGGAGCAGGTTGCGCATCACAATGACCACCAGCATAAAGCACAGGAACACCCACGTCCAGGTCGTCCACTGCGGAATGCCCACCATACCTCGCGCTCCCTTCATCTCACCGAAGGGGAGAATCGTATCGGTGTTATCCAGCAGCACCTTGACGATGATGGTGAAGCCCAGGGTGGCGATACCGAAGTAATCCGAGCCCAGGCTCAGCACCGGGATACCGAAGAGGAAGCTGGCAATGCCCGCGAGCAGCGCGCCCGTGGCTAAGGCGAAGAAGAAGACGATTTGCTGGGTCACCGCTGCCGGCAGGGCGTTCAGGATGCCGTTGAGCACCGGTTCGAGCAGCGGGCGCAGCGCCACGACGGCAATCCAGTAGCCCAACCCTGTCGCCAGCAAGTACGAGAGGAAGCGCGTGGTCACTTTGATGTTGTAGAACCGGCGCAGCGCCATGCCCACCAGCGCGTAAAGCCCCAGGACCACCAGCGAGCCGAAGAAGCCGACCACGATGCCCGCAGGGTCGCCATCCAACCAGCGCCAGGTGATATCCGCTGCGCCGATGGCGTAGAAGCCGTATTGCCCCAGCGAGAACTGCCCGTTGAAGCCGTAGATGAGATTGAGCCCCAGCGCCACGATGCTGATGGCGGCGCCCCAGAAGAGGATGCCACGCCAGAAGTTGTTCAGCAGTCCCAGGCTCAACAGCACCTGGACGACAACGTAAATCGCCAGCATCGCCCCGAAAAAGGTGAGGGTAGATTTCTTGATGTTTATCATGGTTTTAGCCTATACTTTCTCACCGGGTGGCTCACCAAAGAGTCCCTGCGGTCGGAACAGCAGCACGATGATGAGCAAGGAGAACGCGATGGCATCCCGCATGGGCGTGGAGATGAACGACGCCGCCAGCGTTTCCGCCTGTCCCATGATCAGCGACCCAACCAACGCGCCGGGGATGCTGCCGATACCGCCGAGCACCGCGGCGACGAAAGCTTTCAAACCGGGGATGATGCCCATCAGGTGGTGCACCTGCTTGAAGGCGGTGGCATAGAGCACACCCGCTGCACCGCCGAGTGCGCCGCCCAGGGCGAAGGTGGCAGTGATGACCCCATCCACGTTGATGCCCATCAACCGGGATGTGGGTTTATCGTAAGCCGTGGCGCGCATGGCTTTGCCCAGTTGCGTCTGGCGCACGATGTATTGCAGCACCACCTGCAACAGAATGGAGGCGCCCATGATGACCAGCATCACGTTCGAAACCGAGAGGTCCCACAGTCCGCGGTCCGTCTCGATGCGCAGGGTGGTGAGCGTGAGGACCACCGCGAGGAAGCCTCCCAGCATCATCCCGAACTGCAGCAGCGGATGGCGTGACCAAATCTGAGCCGCAATGTTGCCCTTGCGTCCCAGGATTCGTAGGAGCGCATAGGCGCCGACCGATATCACAAACAATGCCCATAAGGCGATGACAATCCAGGTCGGGACAATCCCGGCGCTGAATACGGAAATCTCAAAAGGACGCGGATAAGTGATGTAGTTATTGGTCAGCGTGAAAGGGAGCGCGCCGAAATACTCCAGGAAGAAGGAAACGCCGATGGCGGTAATCAGCGCGGCGATACGGGGTTTATCGCGCAGCGGGCGATAGGCGAAGCGTTCGATGACCACCGCCAGCGTGCCCGAGATTACCATCGAGAGCAGCATCACCGTGATGGTGCCCAGGATGATGCTCAATCCTGGCGCCATGCCGGGGAAAAGTCGCGTGGGCCAGCTGTGCAGGTTCATGATGGAGATGGCGTAGAAACTCGTGAAGGCTCCAATCATGAAGACATCACCATGGGCAAAGTTGATCAACTTCACAATGCCGTAGACCATGGTGTAGCCGAGCGCGATAAGCGCATAAATAAATCCAAGTTGCAGGCCGTTCAGCATCTGCTGAATGAACAGCGGCGGATTGTCTAGTAATTCCCGACCCAGAATGAACAGCACGCCCAAGCCACTCAGGATGAAAACCCCGGTGCTGAGGGTATTCAGGAATTTCCCGTTACGTCGCTGCAAAATCGTGCTGGCTTTGCTAGGGGAGCGTTCGAGTGTTGCCATGCAAGCCTCCTCAATTCTCAGGATTCCAACCAGGGGACCGGATGACTGACCGGTCCCCTGGGTCATAGGTCTCGTCAGGCAAATGCCTTAGGGCGCGATGGATTCCACGTATTTGACGATGCCGCCGGTGACCTTCAGCATTGCCGCGGCTTTAATCGGGTTGTGCTGCGTGTCATAGGCGATTTCGCTGGACACCACGGGGAAGGTGCCGCCCTCGATGATCTTGGCTACGGCAGCGGGATCTGCCACGCCGGCCTTTTCAATACCCTGGAGCAACACGTTCGCTGCGTCATAAGCCAGGGTTGCCAGAGCATCGGGCACTGAGCCGTATTTCGCCTGATACTTCTTGACGAAGTCCTGCACGACTGGGCGCGGGTCTTCTGGGGAATAGTGGTTGGTGAAGTACCCACCTTCCAGAGCCACCTTATCGAGGTCAGGGGAGTCCCAACCATCGCCGCCCATGAAGACCGCCGTCATGCCCTTCTCGCGAGCTTGCGCCGCAATCAGGTTGACCGTGGAGTAGTAATCGGGCAGGTACAGAATATCGGGATTGGCGTCTTTCGCCTTGCTGATGATGGCGGAGAAGTCCTGATCATCGCCGGTGTAGGATTCCTTGACGACGACGGTGCCGCCGCCAGCCTCGAAGGCCGCGATGAAGAATTCCGCCAGACCACGGACATAGTCGTTGCCCTGATCCAGGAACACGGCAGCGGTCTTCGCACCCAGAGTACCGAGCGCGAATTTCGCGGCAGCGGTGCCCTGGAAGGGGTCAATGAAGCAGGCGCGGAAGATGAGGCTCTTGGTCTGGCCATTGGCATCTACCGTGACCGAAGGGTTTGTAGAGGTGGGGGTGATCTGCAGCACGCCCTTCTGCATGGCGATTTCCGAGATTGGAATTGAGGCGCTGGAGCAGACCTCGCCAATGATGAATTTCACGCCATCCTGGTCAATAACCTTGTTAGCGGCGCTAACCGCAGCCTCAGCGCTGCACTGGCTGTCTTCGACAACCACCTGAATCTGTTGGCCCAGCAAACCGCCCTTGGCGTTCCACTCATCAATCGCCATCATGGCGCCATCGCGGGTGGATTGCCCGAAGGTTGCCACATCGCCGCTCATCGGCGCCAAAATGGCAATCTTGACGGCATCGCTGCTCTTGCCACAGGAGCTAAAAGCCAACAGGGAGATCAACAACAGGACACTCATAAACACCGATCGTGAACGCATCTCTCTCCTCCTCGAAACTAATGGAATGTACAGCGGCTTAATACACCGGAGAAACAATCGAGCCTCGATCTTGTCTTGCGAGTGACACCTCCTCGAGCATCAGGATACGTGGCAAATGGGGATGAGGAAAATGAGAATTGCGTGCCACGCTTATACATTGTAGCAAAAAGCGTGAACATGTCAAATTTGACCAGGATGAAAAGATGGTTATAATACGTAATATGTCACTCTAAACGGTGTCTCATCGGAGGAGGAATTATGCGCAGCTCGCGTTCGCATCTCATCTTGCTCATTGTCTTACAGGTTGTGGCGATTATCATTTATCCCCCTGTGTTTTTTGGTCGCGCGCCCCAAGCAGCCTTGCTCCCTCCGATTATGCTCCTGCTGCTGGCTTTGGCGTTGGCGGGCATGAATACCGGCACCCTGGCGCCATCCTCCGGTCGCACCGCGCTCAACCTGATTCAGGGCATCAACATTGTGGTGCGCATGATTATGTTCTTCCCCAACCTCAAACAGGGCGACTCCTGGGATGTGTTTTTCATCCTCGCGCAGCTGGTGGGCATCGGGCTATCGTGGTACAACATGGCGAAACTCGACGAACTGCCGCTGAGCGAATTGCTCTTCCGTTCCAAAAAGTCCCAGTAACCGCCGGGTCATCATCTTCAAGGGTGGGCTGCTAGCGCCGCGGAACTCTCCGGGGTGCTGGCAGCCCACCTTTTCCATTGGCGAGCCTCAACCCTGCGCGCCTCCGGAAGCCTCTCTGTACCCCAACTCGTTGTAGAGAGCGAGCGCCTCTGCATTGCGGGCGCTTTCATCGGTGCGGACGGTCTGCGCGTGCAGCACATCGCGCGCGTAGCGCAGCGCCAGCGCCAGCACCGCCAGCGCCAGCTGCCGCCCGCGGTAGCGCTGCTCCACGCCGGTCACCAGATTGTATGCCTCGGCGTGCCCCTCGAAGCGGGTAATCGCGCTCATCGCCACCCAGTTGCCGGCGTGCGTATCCAGCGCCACAATCTGCCCGCCGGGCTTATACCACGCCATCCGGCACACATCCTCCCGGAAATCCTCGAACGTGGCCCAGGCATGTTCGCCGTCTGAGCCGGGCTCCTCCATGGCGAGCCTGTCGTTGAGAGCATAGAGCTGGCGCTGTGCCGCTTCCGTGTTCCCCAAAGCCTCCATCGAGGTGAAGCGAAAGCCCTCGCCCTCCAGGTCCGCGATGAGAGCGTCGTAGACGCCGAAGTCGAAGGTCTCCAGGTCCAGGGTCAGCGTCACGGTGCGCGGCAGGCCTTCGAGCAGCACTCCCGGGGCATCCCCGGGCGCCAGCGCCTGGATATCGGCGCGGTCAACCTCGCGGTCGAGCAGCGCTTTGTAGCGCAGCAGCTCCTCGCGGGGCATCACGTCCACCTCCACACCGTAGAGGGTGACCCTCTGCGAGGCAGCGTAGTCAATGATCTGTGGCTCCCACCGTTGGTCCTTGCGATTGTAGAAGCGAGGGTCCGTCGTAGAATCGGCGATCTGGATGGGCGCGCCGTGATAATCGAGCGCCAGATAGGTCAGCCTCCAAAAAGCGCTCTGCGTCGGGCGCGCGTTGCGTATGAGATAGGGGCTCAATTCCGCCATGGCGCTCTGCAGCAGCTCCATGGGGACGTAGAGGTCAATATCCACGAGGGGACGTTCGGCGCCGTAAGCCTGCGCCGCCAGCCCCCCCACAATCTGGTACGGGACCTCGTGGCGCTTGAGAAGCGCGACGAGCCATTCCAGAGCCTGGCTGATGGTTTCATAGTGACTGGTTGTGTTCATGCTTGCACCTCATCCGCGAAGTTCCAGCGCTTTGCCCAATGAGTGTACTGCCATTCCCGACGGGGTCAACGCGGGTGGGGGTGTTTCATCTTTGGGGAAAAAGGTAGCCGGTGGTCATACGAAAGATTCCTTTCTCTCCCGCGCCCCGTCGTGAAATGCACCCGCCCCCAGCGGGTGCGCGTCATTTTTCCGCATTTTTTCTCTGGTTCAATGCTGCCGGGCTGCTGACGCTGCCGGGCTGCTGACGCTGCCGGGCTGCTGACGCTGCCGGGAGCTAAAGCTGGGCTACAGAAGCCTGCGGGCTACAAGGCAACACCCGGTAAACCGGGCTTCAGAAACTGGGTTTACCGGACGCAAGGGGTCCTTGGGTACAGGGGTCCCTGGGTACAGGGAGCCCCGAATACAGGGAGGTTTTGCAAACAAACGGAGAGGAACTTTTTTTAGTGTTTTTGGCGCGCGGTACCCCGCGCGCCAAAAACACTTTCTGAGAA
>JAKJAC010000211.1 GCA_022707705.1 Chloroflexota bacterium | reverse complement strand
TGTCACCGCAAGGTGACATGCCTGCCACCGCCAGGCGCAACTCGCCATCGCGGCTTTGGTCCCTCTGCTTGGTGCAAGCGGGGGAACGCTGAACAGTTACGTCAAAGGCTTCATATTGAGAATTGCTGCCCCAAACGGGCTTTCGAAGCAGGTCGCTGACCGAAACCGCGCCACGCCCCGCACACTGCCCTTGAAGCGCAAGCAAGACATTCGGTCCGGGGTTGACGAAGCAGCCATGTCGTGCAGCGGGCTCTACAGGGGACGCAGAAGCCCGTTGAATTGCTACGAATGCCCCAAACCGACCGGCGGTGATGAAAAGGATGGGGTGTGTTATAATAGCTGGCACTGGAAGTTGATGTGGAATGCGTAAATCTATCTGGCAGTATTTCGATTGGTTGTTGTTGTTGATTGTGGTGCTGCTGACCGCCGCCGGCGTAGCCATGATCTATAGCGCTACGCTAGGCTCGGAAACGCTGGCGGATACGTGGCGCAATCAAGCGGTGTATGGGGCGTTGGGCGTGGTGATGCTCTTTGTGGTGGCATCCATCAATTATCGCCTGCTGGAAAGTCTCCAATGGCCCCTGTTTTTTATCGCAATCGTCACGCTGATCCTGACGCTGTTCTTCGGTTCGAGCGAGATTGGGCAGGTGCGACGGTTCATCTACATCGGGGGCATCTCGGTGCAGCCCGCCTTCCCGGCGCTGGTGTTGATGATTATCAGCCAGGCAAGCGCGCTCTCGCGCAATGCGCCGAATGCGCCCGGATTCCAGGAAATGGCGCTCTCGCTAGGCATGACGGCGGTGGCAGCGGTGCTGGTCTATCTGCAACCCAATCTGAGCACGGCGACGCTCTATGTGGCGGTTTGGGGAGCGCTCATCTTCACTTCGGGAATCAAAGTCTCGTATCTGAGCAGCCTGGGACTGGCGGGCGTTGCCGCAATTCCGGTGGTGCTGCCCCTGCTGCCGGAGTACATGCAGGCGCGTATCCTCAACTTTATGCAACCGGATCGCGACCCCTGGGCGAGCTACAATCTGGAGCAGGCGCTCATCAGTATCGGTTCAGGCGGGTTATGGGGCAAGGGTTTTGCCTCAGGCACGCAGAGCCAGCTGCACTTCCTGCGCGTCCGGCACACGGATTTCATCTTCTCGGTGATTTGTGAGGAGGTGGGCTTCATCGGCGCGGGGATTTTGCTGCTGGCTTTCGGGCTGCTGCTCTGGCGGATGATCCGCATCGCCGCCAACGCGGGCGACCTCACCGGGCAGCTCATCGTCGTCGGGGTCGCGATGTATATTTTCTACCAGCTGCTGGTCAATATCGGCATGAATCTGAGCGTTCTGCCGGTGGCGGGGTTGCCGATGCCCTTTATCAGCAGCGGCGGCAGTTCGCTGGTGATTGCGTATATCGGCATTGGTCTGGTGCAAAGCGTCTCCATGCGCCGCAAACGTCTGGAGTTCTAGGATGGCGCCCAACATGGAAATCAGCTGCGGCATCTGTAGCCGTGTCACCTTTTTGAGGAGGGTCTTATGACAGTTCGTGTTCGATTCGCTCCCAGCCCTACCGGGCAGCCCCATATCGGCAATATTCGCACCGTGGTGTTCAACTGGCTCTTTGCGCGGCAGCACGGCGGGCAGTTCATCATCCGTGTAGAGGATACTGACCGCACGCGCTACGTCCCCGATGCGGTGAATGTGATGTTCAACAGCTTGCGCTGGTTGGGGCTGGATTGGGATGAAGGACCGGATGTGGGTGGACCTCACGGTCCCTATGTGCAATCGGAACGCCTGCCCATCTACCGCGAGAAAGCTCAGGAACTACTCGACAAGGGCTGGGCGTATCGCTGCAACTGCTCGCCGGAGCGCCTGGAACGGGTACGCGAGGAGCAACGCGCGCGCGGGGAGATGATTATGTACGACGGGCACTGCCGGGACTTGCCCGCCAACGCTATCTCGCCGGATGAGCCGCACGTCATCCGCCTTAAGATGCCGCGCGAAGGGCAGACGCAAGTCCACGATATGCTGAAAGGCGAGGTGGTCTTCGAGAACAGCGGTATTGATGACCAGGTGCTGTTGAAATCGGATGGCTTTCCGACGTATCACCTGGCGGTGGTGGTGGATGATTATCTGATGCAAATCACGCACATCATCCGCGGCGATGACTGGCTTTCGAGCGCGCCGAAACACGTGACACTGTACCGCGCGTTTGGCTGGGAGCTGCCCGAATTCGCCCATGTGCCGCTGGTGTTGGGCGCGGATGGCCGAAAACTCGGCAAACGGCACGGCGCTATCTCCGTGGCGGAATTCGAGCGGCAGGGCTATCTGCCGGAAGCGCTGTTCAATTTCCTGGCGCTGGTCGGATGGGCGCCCGGTGAAGGGGTGGACCAGGAAGTCTTCTCACGCGAGGAGCTGCTGCAGCGCTTCGATATGAAGCGGGTGAACCTGGCGCCGGCAGTCTTCTCGTACGAGAAGCTGGACTGGATGAACGGCGTCTACATCCGCGCGCTTAGCCCGGAGGCGCTGATGGAAAGGCTGATTCCGTTCTGGCAGGATGCGGGACTGGTCCCCTACCCTGTGACCACGGAATCGCTGGCGCAACTCCAGGTGATGACGCCGATTGTGCAGGAACGGCTGAAAGTGCTCAAGGATGTGGTACCGCTCACCGACTTTGTCTTCGCCGACATTCCGACCCCCGCGCCCGAAGCGCTCATCGGACCAAAGATGACCGCTGAGCAGAGCCTGCAAACGCTGGAGGCGGTGCGCAGCCTGCTGGCAGGCGTGCTCAACTGGGATGCCGCGAGCCTCGAACCGCCGCTGCGGCAGCTCTGCAAGGATTTGGGGCTGAAGGCGGGGCAGGTGCTGGGCATCATCCGCGTGGCAACCAGCGGGAAGGAAGTGGCGCCGCCGCTGTTCGGTTCGCTGGAAGCGCTGGGACGGCACGCCACGCTGCAGCGGTTGCGACGGGCGGAAGACGCCCTGGCAGCAAGCATTCAGCAGGCAAGCCCGGCGTAAGCGACGCAACATGAGAGGGGAGATTCAGGCAGCAAGCCGGGTCTCCCCTTTTTGCACTCATAGATCCCGTAACCCACACGTCTTAAGGAGGAACCATGCCCAAAATCACATTTATCGGCGCCGGCAGCACGGTTTTCGCGAAGAATCTGCTCGGCGATATTCTCAGCTTCCCGGAGCTGGCAGACGCCACCATCAGCCTTCACGATATTGATCCCGAAAGGCTGCGCACGACCGAGGTGGTCGCCCGCCGCATCGCCAAGGGATTGGGAGCGCATCCCAAAATCGAGGCGACGCTGGAGCGCCGGCAGGCGCTAGAAGGCGCGGATTATGCCATCGCGATGTTCCAGATTGCGGGGTATAAGCCGGGGACGGTAGTGGATTTCGAGATTCCGAAGAAGTACGGACTGCGCCAGACCATCGCCGATACGCTGGGGGTGGGCGGAATCATGCGCGGGTTGCGGACGATTCCGGTGCTGCTGGAGATGGCGGCAGATATGGCAGAGCTCTGCCCGGATGTGACCTTCCTCAATTACGTCAACCCGATGGCGATGCTGACGTGGGCGATGAACCGGGCGACGCCCATCAAGACGGTGGGGTTGTGCCACAGCGTGCAGGGCACCGCCGAGCAGCTGGCGCTTGACCTGCGCATTCCCATCGAGGAAATCAACTACCGCTGCGCGGGCATCAATCACATGGCGTTCTACCTGCGCTTCGAGCGTCGCCTGCCGAACGGCGAGGTGGAAGACCTCTACCCGCGCCTGCGGCAGGTGATTGCGGAGAACCGGGTTCCCGATTGGAATCGCGTGCGCTACGAGATGTTCCAGCGCCTGGGCTATTTTGTCACCGAATCGAGCGAGCACTTCAGCGAGTATGTCCCCTGGTTCATCAAACGCGACCGCCCGGATTTAATCGAGCGCTTCAATATTCCGCTGGATGAGTATATCCGGCGCTGCGAGGTGCAGATTGCGGGTTGGGAGGCGACGCACGAAACGGTGCTGAATCCGGATGCGCCCATCGATGAGGCGACGCTGCGGGAGCGCCTGCTGGCGGCGAACGCTTCGGAGCACGATGTGCGCAACGTGATGGAGATGGTGCTGAATTTCGATGCACCCACGCCCTCGCACGAGTATGGCGCTTATATCATCCACAGTCTGGAGACGGGGGTCCCGCGCGTCATCTACGGGAACGTGAGCAATCGCGGGCTGATTGACAATCTGCCGCAGGGGTGCTGCGTGGAGGTGCCGTGTCTGGTGGATAAGAATGGCATTCAGCCGACGCGCATCGGCGCGCTGCCGCCGCAACTGGCGGCGCTGATGCAGACCAACATCAATGTGCAAGCGCTCACGGTGGAAGCGGCGCTGACGCGCAAGCGGGAACACATCTACCATGCGGCAATGCTCGACCCGCACGCCGCGGCGGAGCTGGATTTGGAGCAAATCTGGCAGCTGGTGGATGAGCTCATCGAGGCGCACGGGGATTGGCTGCCGGCCTATCATTAGGGCAGGAAACTGGCATAGAAAGTGGGGGCTTGCCGCGCGGCAAGCCCCCACTTGTGTTTTGAAATCAGCGCGACTTACTGCTGCTGGATTTTCGCCCAGGTATCCTTCAAGCCGACCGTACGGTTGAAGACGAGCGCTCCGGGGCGGGAGTCTTTGACATCGCCACAGAAATAGCCCTGGCGCATGAATTGGAAACGTTCGCCGGGCGCCGCTGCTGCCAGGCTCGCCTCCACCTTGCAGCCCGTGAGCACCTGCAGGGACTCGGGGTTGAGGTTGGCGGTGAACTCCTGCCCCTCTGGCACATCGTAGGGATTTTCCTTGAGGAAGAGGGTATCGTAGAGGCGCACCTCGGCATCTTCCGCGTGAGCAGCTGAGACCCAGTGGAGCGTCCCCTTGACCTTGCGCCCATCGGGGGTCACCCCACCCCGCGAGGCGGGGTCGTAGGTGCAGCGGAGCTCGACGATGGCGCCGGATTCATCCTTCACCACGCTCACGCAGGTGATGTAGTAGGCGTTCATCAGCCGGACCTCACGACCCGGGGCGAGGCGGAAGAATTTGGCGGGAGGTTCCTCCATGAAGTCCTCCTGCTCGATGTAGAGCGTCCGGGAGAAAGCCACCCGGCGGGTCCCCAACTCCGGGCGTTGCGGGTGATTCGGAATCTCGAATTCCTCTACCTGGTCCTCAGGGTAGTTCTCGATGACGACGCGCAGGGGGCGCAAGACCGCCATCGCCCGCAGCGCGCGCGCATTCAAATCCTCGCGGATGCAGTATTCCAGCAACCCCAAATCCACCATGCTGTTGGCTTTGGCGACGCCGATGCGCTCCGCGAAATCCCAGATGGCTTCGGGGGTATAGCCGCGACGGCGCAATCCCGCGAGTGTAGGCATGCGGGGGTCATCCCAACCGCTGACGTGCCCACGTTGCACGAGGCGCAACAACCAACGCTTGCTCATGACCGTGTAGGTGAGATTGAGCCGGGCAAATTCAATCTGTTGCGGGTGGTAGATGCCCAGTTGGTCAAGGTACCAATCATAGAGCGGGCGATGGTCCTCGAACTCGAGCGTGCAGATGGAGTGGGTGATGCCCTCGATGGAATCCTCCAGCCCGTGCGCCCAATCGTACATGGGGTAGATGCACCAGGCATCGCCCGTGCGGTGATGGCTCGCGTGCAAGATGCGGTACATCACGGGGTCGCGCAGGTTGAGGTTGGGCGAGCTCATGTCAATTTTGGCGCGCAGCACCCGCGAACCATCGGGAAATTCTCCCGCGCGCATGCGACGGAAGAGGTCAAGGTTCTCCTCGATGGAGCGGTTGCGATAGGGGCTATCCTTACCCGGTTCGGTGAGCGTGCCGCGATACTGGCGAATCTCCTCGGCGCTCAAATCATCCACGTAAGCCACGCCCTTCTGGACGAGGTCCTCAGCCCAGAGGTACATCTGTTCGAAATAGTCGGAGGCGAAGAGTGGTTCATCCGTGAATTCGGGAACCAACCAGCGCACATCCGCCACGATGGATTCGACGTATTCTTCTTCTTCCTTCACCGGGTTGGTGTCATCGAAGCGCAGGTTGAATTTGCCGCTGTAATCGCGCGGAATGCCGGCGTTGAGGCAGATAGATTTGCCGTGCCCGATGTGGAGATAGCCGTTAGGTTCCGGAGGGAAGCGGGTGTGGACCCGCCCACCGAAACGACCCGTGCGATTGTCCTCGTTGATGAGCGCACGGATGAAGTCAACTGAAGCAGCGCCTTCGATGGCGGCAGCTGGTTGTTCCAAGGTCGAGTTTTCCATAGTGATATCCTCCCCCTCATAGAAAGCCCGTGGTTCAAAGCCACGGTCTCCCTATTTTACCACAAAACGGGGAGTTCGAAGGTCAGATTGGTGAGACGGGTACATTTCAAAACGGGGGCAAAAAACCAGGCGCCCCTGCAAGGCGCGAGAAAGAACTGATTTAGGGATTTTTTGGTCGGGGCTGCGCCCCGACCAAAAAATCCCTAACAAAAACGCCCCTGGGCGGCTAAAGGAAACCCAATGGGCGACCCATGATCCACTTGTTGGAGGATCATCTTTCAAATGCGATAGCCCTGGCGAGACAATGCGTTGAGACACTTTGATGCGCCAAAGAGACGCAGAGAGTAATCGCTGATGCGGGTTGTGTGCAGAATGCCGCGGCTACAAAAGCTCCGCGGGCTAGAGAAGGCAGGAAGGCAGATGAGCGCGCTGCTTCGGTAGGCTCTTACGGAATCAACATCAAATACATGCCCACCGATATGGGGTAAGGCGGGGCGATGGCGTTGAGATGTGCTATCTGCTCCACGGTCATACCCAGGCTGCCGGCGATGCCGTAGAGGGTCTCGCCGGTACCCACAAGATATACCGCCTGCCCCTTGGGCGAGGCGACGGGAATGCGCAGCAACATGCCGGTCGGGATTCGCCGCACATCCGTGATACCGTTAGCCTGCGCGAGCGCTTCGACGCTCACGTTGAAGGTCTGGGAAAGCCGGAAGAGGTTCTGCCCGCGTTGAATGCGATAGTAGATGCCCGATTGAATGGTCCCCGGGACGCCGGTTGGACCAGCGGACCCTCCCGAAGAGGGCGCCGCCGCAGTCGGCGCGGATGGCGTGGTAGCTGCACCCGCAGGTCGAACCTCCAGCATCAGGACGGCATCCGCATCCAGGGTGAGGGCGTCGCCGCCAGGCGCAGTGGCTGAGGCTTTTTGCAGCAGGACTCCCGCGATGCCCGCCTGGACGCCGCGCACCTGGAACAGCAGGAGGTTCTGTGCGGTCGGAGCTTCGAGCTTGTAGTTCTGAACGCGGAAACGCAGGATACCCGAGGCATCCACCTCCAGCTGCGCGAGGCTTGCGCCTGAGGGAAGCGCCGCAGGCGCTACCTGAATGCCCGGGGTATCGGTATCGTTATCCACGACGGCAAGGTTCGGGGCGCCGGTGGCAATTTCGAGCGACAATTCGCCAATCTGCTGCGCCCCGGAAATGGTCACGGCGACGTTTTGCGCTGCCTGCCCTACCTGCACCGTTTCCGGTCCGACAAACAGAATCTGGATAGCGGCGGGGGCGCTGCCACTTGCGGCAGCTGCAGAATCGGGGGCAGCGGTGGCAGCAGGGGCTAATGTCGCGTCTGCCGGTTGGGGTACGGCTTTGCTAGTGGTATTGCGACCCGCGGTACAACGACCCAAGATGACTGCACCGAGCAGCAATGCCGAAATCACTAATAATACCGCCATCAAGTGCCGCATCCCGGTACCTCCCGCAATCTTACGCATCTTTGACGCGTGCGCGTGC
>JAKJAC010000210.1:409-7808 GCA_022707705.1 Chloroflexota bacterium | reverse complement strand
CGCCGCTATCCCCTACCGGGTGCGCCTCTACGATGCCATCACAATGGGTGGGGCGGTCATTCTAGCAGAAGATCCCGACTCGGTGGGCGGCGCTAGCGGCGGGGAAGTGGAAGATGGCGCCTCCCCCGTGCCCACGGCCATTGTCCTCAGCTTCTTCGGAGCGGCGCCGCAGAGCGAAGGCATCCGCATCACCTGGGAAACGGCGATGGAGCTGCAGAACCTGGGCTTCAACCTCTACCGCGGGGAGAGCTTCACCGGACCGTGGGTCAAGCTCAACGCAGCGCTGATTCCGGCGCAGAACCCCGGCGCGACCTTCGGCGCGAGCTACGAATGGCTGGATACGGGGGTGACGCCGGAGGTCACCTACTACTACCGCCTGGAGGATGTGAGCACCGGCGGCGCGAGCACCTTCCACGGACCGGTGAGCGCGACGGCAGCGGGGGTCACCGCGGTGCGGATTGCTGGCTTCGGCGCGAGTCACGAGTCACGAGTCAGAAGTCAGGTTGCGGGAGCTGGCGTGACCGCGTTGGTGCTCATGGGGCTCATGGCGGGGTCATGGCGCGCGCCGCGCAGAGAGAGCGCAGATTCTTAGCCACAGAGCTCACAGATCCTTTTTCGATTTGTTAAAAAATGTAATTGGCGCGCGGCGTGCCGCGCGCCAATTACATTAAAAAAGACACCTCTTCGCCTGTTTGCAAAACCTCTCTGATCGCGAAATCCCTGGCAACAATTGCCCTACCGTTAGCGTAGTGACGCGCCGCGCAAGGAGAGCGCAGATTCTTAGCCACAGAGCTCACAGATTTTCACAGAAAGAAGCGTTATTTGGGCGCGCGGCGCGCCCAAATAACGCTAAAGACACCCCCCCTCGTCGGTCTTCCAATATCGTGGTAATCCTGATAATCCTGTCCAAATCTCCGGCGGCTTCCCCATCCGAGGAACGTGGGTTACTCTGTTTTCAAAAAAACTCGATCCGTTATTTTGTTAGAATATGGTATAATCAAGAACAGATGGGACATGCACACCCAAACATGATGGTCCACGTGTCGTTTTGTTACCAATCAGTAGGAGACAGATATGGCTCAAAAACAACGTGTAGTCATTGGACGCCGGCTCTTTGTTTTGCTAACCGTAGCAACATTGCTGCTCAGTTTCACCTCTAACGTCAGCGCCCAACCACCTACGCCACAGAACAATACCATTCTGGCAAATGCTCTGCGCATCAGCCAGGTATACGGCGCCGGTGGCAACAGCAGTGCCACGTACAGAAACGATTTCGTTGAGCTGTTCAATGCCGGCTCCTCAACCATCAACTTGAGCTCATACAGCATCCAGTATGCGTCTGCGACAGGTACCAATTGGAGCAATCAAAAAACAAATTTGACAGGATCAATTGCGCCAGGAAAATACTACCTTATTCAGCTTGCTAGTGGGGGGTCATCAGGGAGCCTTTTGCCCACTCCTGATACTACTGGTATCACCAACATGAGTGCTACAGCCGGAAAAATCGCTCTTGTCAACAACCAAACAGGGCTCCCCACCGAAACCTGTCCCGATCCATCCACCAATGGCATCCTAGACCTCGTTGGCTACGGAGCCAGCGCCAATTGTTACGAGGGCAGCAGTTATGCACCGGCACCCGCAACTGCTGTTGCTGCGATTTTTCGAGCAGGAGGCGGTTGTACCGACACCGATCAGAACGCCAGTGATTTTGCATCCAGCATGCCATCTCCACGCAACAGCAGCTCACCGAGCAATTTCTGCGACGCCGCCCCCACCGTTTCCAGCACGACGCCGGCGAATGGCGCGACGGGTGTTGCGGTTGACGCGAACATCAGCGTGACCTTCAGTGAGGCGGTGAACGTGAGCAGTGGTTGGTATGCCATCAGCTGTAGCAGCAGCGGGACGCATACCGCCGCCGTCTCAGGTGGTCCTACAACATTCACGCTCGACCCGGATGGCGATTTCGCGGCCGGAGAGAATTGCACGGTGACCCTCTACGCCACACAAGTCAGTGATGTGGACACCAATGACCCACCGGATACCATGACGGCCAATGTCAGTTGGAACTTCACAATCGCGGGTGGCATGGCTACTTGCTCGGAGCTGTTTTTCTCGGAATACGTCGAAGGCTCTAGCAATAACAAAGCTCTGGAAATCTACAACGGTTCCACCGGTACCGCGAATCTAAGCCAGTACACCTTGGAAGCTTACTTCAATGGCAATAGTTTGGCCGGCGCGACGTTGACCCTCTCCGGAAATCTCGCGCCCGGCGCAGTTTATGTCATCGCCAACGGCAGTGCGGCGAGCGATATTCTTGCAGTCGCTAACCTGCTCAACAATAGTGTCGCCGTCTTCAATGGCGATGATGCCATCGTGCTCAAACACAGCGGCGTGATCGTGGATGTCATCGGCCAGATCGGCACCGATCCCGGCACTGAGTGGGGAACTGGCTTGACCAGCACAGCAGATAATACCTTGCGTCGCAAGGCTACAATCTCCACAGGCGATAATAACGGCAGTGATACCTTCAACCCAAGCGCCGAATGGGACGGCTACGCAACGGACACCTTTGATGGTCTGGGAACACACACCGCGTACTGTGGCGGCGATGCTCCTCCAACCGTTGCCAGCACCACCCCAACCGATGGAGCAACAGGAGTCGCAGCCGGCGCGAATATTGTCATCAATTTCAGCGAAGCCGTCGCTGTTGCCGGCAGCTGGTATGTGATTAACTGCGCAGCTAGTGGCGCGCATACTGCCGTTGTCACTGGTGGCCCGACCAATTTCACACTGAACCCAGATACTGATTTCACGACACCAGAAACCTGCCAGGTCACAGTCGTTGCCGCGCAGGTCACCGATCAGGATGCTACCGACCCACCAGACGCCATGTCCACCAACTATACCTGGAGCTTTGGTGTGGGCGCGGCGCCCGCTCCCTGTTCAACCATCCCTCAAATCCAGGGCACTGGCAATGCCTCGCCCTGTCTGGGGCACCGTAGCGCCATCGAGGGCTGCATCACCGGTGTCACGGCGACCGGGTTCTATTTCCAGGACCTCACCGGGGATGGAGACACTAACACCTCTGATGGCATCTACGCCTATTATTATTCCACCTGGACGAATCCCAGCAATCTCCAGCCCGGCAACCGAGTGCGAGTAAGCGGCACGGTGGTCGAATACTACGATACCACCGAGTTCGCTAACAAAAGCGCCGACCCGCTGGCGGTGACTAACCTCGGCTCATGCACCGTCCCTACCCCTGTGATCATCCCCCCTATCACTGACCCTACCTCCGACCCAATGACGGCGTACGAAAAATACGAGGGGATGCGCGTGCAGATGACGTTTAGCGGTTGGGTGGTCGGTGCGACCAAGCGCTTTGACTCGCGCTATCCCGTGAGCGATCCCGAAATCGCCTTCGTGGACTTCGGCAGCAGTATCCCGGATTACAGCCGCGTGTTCGAGCGCGATTATGCAGGTTACCAGGGCATCAATTATCTCAGCGGTGGGTTGAATTTCGACCTGCCGAACGTAGATTTCGGCGACGATATCGCAGGAACCAATATCACCGGCGTACTCGGCTACCAGTTCAGCAAATACACCCTCCTGGTAGATTCCACTTTCACCTTCGCCACTGTGGATAACGCAGATGTGCCTTACACGGCGCCGGCGCTAGACACCACCAAAGCCGAGGTGGATATCTGCTACTTCAATGTCGAAAACCTCTTCGACAACCTCGACGATGGCGCCGGTGACTGGGGCGATTGGGCGCCGGGATACCCCACACCGGGTAGCGCGGCAGGACTGGCAACATACAATGCCAAACTGGCCAAAGTAGCAACCGCTATAGCTACCCGGCTACAGAGCTGCATGGTGGTTGGCGTCGAGGAAATGGAAGGGAAACAGCAGGTCTACAACGACCTCGCCGCGGCCTTGCACACCGCCGATGCCAGTCACACCTGGACCGGCATCTACGTCGAATCGGGCGATTCCCGTGATATTAGCCAGGGCTTCCTATATCGGAACGACGTCACCCTGCTGAGCGGTCCCACGCCCGTGAGCGGGTCGCCCTATACGGGTTGGGTCGCAGATAGCACGCTGAACTTTGTGCGCGTGCCGGCAAGCGCAGAGTTCCGTTTCCACGCCGGGCAACCGCAGCAGTTGGATGTGATTCTATACGCGGTGCACTTCAAATCGAAGGGCAGCAGCGCCTCCTGTTCGACGCCGGATTGTACCGACAAACGTGAATTGGAAGCAGCCGACATGCGCGATATTCTGGCGCATCATCAGACAGCGGGCGAATTTGCGATTGCCGGCGGCGATTATAACGACACCTTCGGCTCCTCGCCCATCAACATCCTGGACGCTTCTACCAGCCTCTATAGCCCCTATTACGACCTCGGCGCGGCCGAACGCTGGAGCTATGTTTTCAACGGTGAGAGCGAGGTATTGGATCACATTTATATGACGAAGAACCTCCTCTACGCCACTTCCGGTTGGAATCACGCCTTTAACCCGGTACACATCAACGCCGATTTCCCCAGCACCGAACACGCCTCGGATCACGATCCATTGCGTTTGCGCCTGCGCCTGCCCTCAGATTACGGCAGCACACCCGGCTACGGGCAGGTCTGGCACCTGCGACTGCCCGGCAACACGCTCCAACTGGGCACCGCGTGGACGGATGACGCGCTCTTCAATAGCGCCGCGGATGAGAACGACAGCGGCGTGGTCTTCGGCGTCTTTGAACCAGGCATAACCGCTCCAATCACCATTAAGGTACAGGGGAACGGAACCTATGGTCGCTGGTTGCAGGTCTGGTTCGATTGGGATAAGGACGGGATCTTCGAGACGGATGCAGCGGACGCGGAGCGCGTCTTCAACGGTGCCGCTATCATGGGCGACAACGTCATCCAGGTCCAGGTACCAAGCCATGTCATTTCGGGAATTCCTTACCGTGTGCGGCTCTACGATAGCGCCAGCATGAGCGGTGGAATGGGCATTCTGGCAGAGGATCCCGGCGCCAGCGGCGGCGCGCTGGGTGGTGAAGTGGAAGACGGCACCAGCCCCATCCCGACCGCGGTGACCCTCGCCTCCTTCACCGCAGCCCCGCAAGGCGATAGTATCCGCGTGACCTGGGAAACCGCCACGGAACTCGAAAACCTTGGCTTCAACCTCTACCGGGGGGAGAGCGCTGCCGGGCCGTGGACGCCCCTCAACGTGGAATTGATCGCCCCGCAGAATCCCGGCGGGACTTCCGGTGCGGTGTACGAATGGCTAGATAGCGGTGTCACACCTGGCGTCACAGTCTACTACCGCCTGGAAGATGTGGACATTCACGGCGCGAGCACGTTCCATGGACCGGTGAGCGCGACAGCGGCGACGCCGAGTGCAGTAGTGGTCACGAGATTTGACGCCAACGGCGCAACGCCCGCGCTGGCATTGCTGGCGCTCGCGGCGGCAGGCTTCTGGCGCTTGCGGCGCAGATAGAAGGCAGATTTTTAGCCACAGATTTCACGGATTTTTCTTCAATCTGTATAATCCGTGAAATTCGTGGCAGAAATTCGCTTTGATTTCACCTAAAAAGTGTTTTTGGCGAGTGGCCTGCCGCTCGCCAAAAACACTATAAAAGACTCCTTACATTTTCACGGATTTGTTGCAGGGAGAGCACACGCCTTCACAATTCTGAAACCAACCTGTAACCCCTTAACTAAAGGAAGGCGTTAAACTTAGGTTACAGGTAAGAATTTAGTAAAATCGCCTGCATGAATGAAATCGTTTCGTGGGAAAAGAACTCTGATCCATTTAGTCAAATTCGAGAAAGGGGTTTAGGATGGGAAAGATCGTTAGCTGGCGCGGATTTGTAACGTTGATCATAGTTCTAACGCTATTCTCCGTGACCTTCTCTGGGAATGCCCAGGCGCAATCCGTTGTCACACCTGAAGTTGAAAAGGGTGACGCCAAAGTTCAGGCGTATTATGTCTGGTATGCCAGCGGGCAACGCACCGCGCTGCGCAACCAGGTCTCAAGCCTGGGCGGCGAGGTCAAGCACGTCTTCGCCCCCGACCTGGTTCCGGCGATGGTCGTGCTGCTGCCGGAGGCTCAAGCTAAAACGCTGCTGAGCAGCTCCGAGGTGACGTTCATGGAGCCGGTGCCGGAACACTGGTTGTTGGAACAATCGCCCGTCGAACATGTCAGCGATGCGCCAGCTAACGGCGTGATGGTGCCCACCAACCCTCAGGTAGTCCCCTGGAACGTGGACATGGTGCAGGCGCGCGATGTGTGGGACGTGGATCGCGACGGTGTGATTGATCCCGGCGCGCCGGATGGCTCCGGTGTGAAATTCTGCATCATTGATACCGGCTTCTACCGCGCCCATGACGATTTTCAGGGCATTGTCTCCAGCGGGTGGTCGCAGATCACGGGTGAGAACTGGTATGAAGATGGCAACGGTCACGGCACGCACGTCGCGGGTACCGCCAACGCGGTCAACAACACCTACGGCGTGGTGGGCGTGATGCCGGGCGGGGCACAGTTGTTGATCGTCAAGATTTTCAACAACTCCGGAGTGTGGGTCAACGGGCAATCCAACCTGGGCACGGCTGCGCAATGGTGCCGCGATAACGGCGCCAACGCCATAAGCATGAGCCTGGGCGGCAGCTATTCCGCTACAGAAGATACCATTTTCCAAAACCTCTACGATAACAACAACATGATCAGCATTGCCGCCGCCGGCAACGACGGAAACAACGTCAAGAGCTATCCCGGCAGCTATGATTCAGTCATCTCGGTGGCGGCGCTGCAGAAGGACGAGGTGGTTGCCAGTTTCTCGCAATTCCCGCCGACCAGTTACAATCCCAGCAGTCCACCAGCGAATGTAGAATGGGATGTGGTGGAGCTCTCCGGTGGTGGCGACGGCGTACTCAGCACGGTGCCCTACCTCAACGGTGATGTGCCGCTCTTCCAAATCACCACGGGGGGTGACACGAAGAGTGGCTACCACATAGAGGAAGCGGCTTACACCTCCGGCAGCGGCATCACGGCGCTGTTAGCCAATGGCGACCTGTGTGGCGCGACCAACGCAGCCTGGAGCGGCAAGGTCGTACTCTGCCAGCGTGGCACCTACTCTTTCGCGGAGAAAGTCAACGCCGTGCGCAACAGCGGCGGCGTAGGTGTCGTCATCTACAACAATGTGCCGGGAGACCTGATGGCGACCTGCGGCGGCAATTGCACGCAGCCCAGCATTCCCGCCATCACCCTAAACCAGATAGATGGGCAGGCGCTGTTACCTAGCGTGGGAAGCAATAGCACGCTCATCGTGTACAGCGGTTCGGATTGTACAACTTGCACCGGCGGCTATGATTATATGAGCGGCACCTCCATGGCAACGCCGGGC
>JAKJAC010000210.1:0-327 GCA_022707705.1 Chloroflexota bacterium | reverse complement strand
ATGAGGGCACACCACCTGTGGCGTATCCCTACGGAGCGGGCTACGATGTCCATTCCGGCTGGGGATTGATCCAGCTCAAGGATGCCCTGGTGCTCGGGAATCAACGCTTTGGGTCCACTTGCCCCTTGACGCTACTAACGCAACCACCAGAGCGCACCATCTGTACACTTTCCGCCACCAGCACCAACTTCAATCTCACCCTAAACGACACTTTCGTGGGAACAGCAAATATGAGCCTGGTGAACCAACCTGCAGGAAGCACGGTTGCCTTTGTCCCGAACCCGGTCATCCACCCGGTGAAAAACTCCGTACTGACGTTGGGTAATT
>JAKJAC010000020.1:18556-32945 GCA_022707705.1 Chloroflexota bacterium | reverse complement strand
GTTTACTTCGACTTCCCCGAACTCCGAGTGGGTATTTCTAATTGTCGCTGATGGGTAATTCTAATTGTCGTTGAACAGAAGAACGCGATTTGCCCCCACTTGAAGCTCAGTACGGTGATGATTTACATATTCTGCGGGTAGATACAACGACAGCCCTGGGTCAGCGTTTATTTCAGACTGCGTGGGAGCAGTATGCGGTGCCTCTGGAACGTCGTGGAACCCCTACCATGATTATCAATGACATGGTGTTGGTAGGAGCTCTGGAGATTCCCACGCAACTGCCTGGTTTGGTGGCGGAACTGTTGGCTGCGGGGGGGAATGATTGGCCTCCGATTCCAGGTTTGGAAGAGGCAATCGCCCTGGATGCAGAACTTGAGGAAGCAGGTGGGCGCCCGCTGTGGCAGGCGCGTTTCTTGCGTGATTTGCCTGCCAATGCCATCTCAGCCACGCTGTTGGTGCTGATGCTGGTGTTGGCGGTAGCTCTGACTCGCCCTGCGCTTTGGCGCTCGCAGTTTCTGGCGCGAGTCCCGTTGTGGGTCAAAATCGGTATCGCCCTGATTGGTTTGGGTGTCGCTCTTTATCTCCTCAACGTCGAAGTCACAAAAACCGATGCGTTTTGTGGTCCTGTAGGGGAATGTAATGTGGTTCAACAAAGCCGCTATGCCATTCTTTTTGGTTTTCTACCGATGGCATTGTTCGGCGCGCTCGGCTATGCAGCAATCCTCTCGACGTACATTTACGAACAGTGGATTCGCGGTCCGTATGCTGGCACGATGTCGCTTGTGCGTTTCCTGCTCGCAGCTTTCGGCTTTCTCTTCTCAATCTGGTTGACCTATCTGCAGCCCTTTGTGATTGGTGCAACGTGTGTCTGGTGTCTTGCTTCAGCCATTACTATGATCTTTACGGTTGTGCTGAATGCCGGGTCAGGGTGGGCGGCGCTGCAGACCTTGCAGAAACGCGGGTGGAAAGGCTATTTGCGTGCGCTTGAGCGTGAGGCGCGCCCTGTCGCTACGAGTGCGGCTGTAGCACCGGCGACTATAGCGCCTGCGGCATCATCCCCACGCCGAAACGAATCACGCAAGCGCTCCGGACGACACAGGCGCTAGTGCTCCTGCGGATGTTGCCGCACTGCGGCAATTATCTGAAAGATTCTTGTTCTGCGTCAGGGGGAACAGTGTTCGAGATGTTCCCCCTGACGATTGAAGTTCCTCTATGCTGAGAAGCGATGCTACTGCGCGGCTGCGTGGTGGCGCCGCCACCAGAAGTGAAAACCCCCTTCTTTGAATTTGGTACCCCATTTTTCTAAAGGGTAGTACTTAAGTACTATTCGTTTTTGGTTAGATTCGTGTTAAAATTAGATAGCGGTTCCATACCTTTTGTGTTATTTTCGTAAGGAAACAGTCTATTCTGGGGGATGCCATGAAGATCAAAACACATTTTCAGCGAGCTGTAGCGGTATTCCTGGTAATAATGACTCTGACTTTCTCTCTGTCAGGCAGCACGTTGCGCGCGGCGACATCCCGGGTTGAGATGATCGTGCGTGGTACGAGCCTGGAGTATGCGATAGCGGCCGTTGAGCAGAATGGCGGACGGGTTGCAGAAACTTATGCCATCATCAATGCCGTTTTGGCCGATCTCCCGGCGACATCAACGGCGGCGTTGCTTAAGACAGATGGAGTCTTGGGCGCTTTCCCCAATCACAAGGTTGAATCCGCTGGAAACCCGGGCTGGGGCGAAGTTGAGTTCGCCGAGTCAGTGGGCGCTGCAGAGGTATGGGCAGAGGGCGATTTGGGGCAGGATGTCACGGTAGCCTTTTTGGATACGGGCATCGAACCACGTTTTGCGAGTCTGAACCACGGGACAAACGGAAATCAGCAGCGTATACTGGCCTACTATGATGCCATTGCCGACAGGACTTATGTCGGGAAGAAAGTGATGCAATCCCCCGGTGACCCGAACGGGCACGGTACGCATGTTGCTGGCATCGTTGGAAATAATACCTACAAGCACAAGACGGAAACGTATTTTGGGCTTGCTCCGGCGGCGAACCTGGTAGCTGTGCGCGCCCTCAATGAACAGGGTTCGGGAACTTACGCTGATGTGTTGCGCGGTATTCAGTGGGTCATCGACAATAAAGACACCTATAACATCCGTGTGCTTAATATCTCGATGTATGCACAGCCGTTGTCACCCTATTGGGCTGATCCTTTCTGCCTGGCAACTATGGCAGCATGGAACGCGGGAATCGTGGTGGTAGCCAGCGCCGGAAATGGCGGGCCTACGCCCATGAGTATTGGTGTTCCTGGCAATACGCCCTATGTAATCACTGTAGGGGCGTTCACTGATAATTACACTCCCTCCAATTTTGGGGATGATTACATTCCGGAGTTTTCTGCAGCTGGACCGACTGTGGATGCTTTTGTCAAGCCGGATGTGATTGCTCCTGGGGCGCACATCGTTTCGCTCATGCGTCATGATGCTTATCTGGCGCAGCAGTACCCGGAAAACCGCATTCCGCCTTTCTACTTCAAGACAGCCGGTACCTCAATGTCGGCGGCGGTGGTTTCTGGTATCGCAGCGCTCATGCTCAGCGACAATCCCACACTGACCCCCGACCAGGTCAAGTATCGCTTGGCGCTTACGGCGCGCCCTCAATTCAGCGAATTCACCGGAGAGGCAGCCTACAGCATCTGGCAGCAAGGTGCCGGACGGGTTTGGGCGCCGGATGCTGTTACCACAACCATTCAGGGAGTTGCCAATGCCGGCATGGATTTGACGGCTGATTTGGCCGGCACCCTTCACTATCAGGGGCTTACGGTCTATGACCCGGAAACGGAGCAATTTCACATTCTGGGTTACGAAACGTGGGCTGGCGGTTATGAAACCTGGGCGGGCGGCTACGAGACCTGGGCTGGTGGTTATGAGACCTGGGCGGGTGGCACCACCAACTGGTCTGGCAGTTTCAATGATTGGGTAGCTGCCTATCAGAGCTGGAGTGATGGTTGGAATGCCTGGGCAGGCGGCTACGAGACCTGGGCGGGTGCTATTGGTGATCCCACTTGGGCTGCGGCTTTCGTGAACCTTCAGAATGTTCCCGGGAACACTACTACGGTGGGCTTTAGCTGGATCAATTCCGCCGATTGATGTAGCATAGTGTCTGAATACGAACAGGCGGGAGTGTCATCTCCCGCCTGTTTTCGTTCCGAAGTGAGCTCTACGAGCTTGAGGCGCGCTCTTGCTCTATTCTTGCCAGGGTAATCTCTGTCTCTTTGAGATCCGTCGCTGCGCCCAACCGCGCAAAAATCTCGCGGACATCCAAGAGCTCCTCGTGTGTCTGCTGCGTCCGACCGCGCGCATAGTGAAGTTGTGCTCTCCAATAGCGGCTGTGAGCTTCATCAATGATTGCGCCGCTTTGGTGCAGCAACCGAATACTTTCCTCGATATGCTCCTGGGCCTGATCAAAATTCCCAGTCGCCTGCGCCAGGCGTGCCAGGAGCATCTCACAACGCCCTTTTTCTACCGCGGCTTCGGCTTCATTCTTCCCGTGAGCTCGTAGCAGTTCATAGCTGGCTTCGCTTGCCTCGCGCGCTGATTCCAGTTTGCCCTGTTCAAGGTTCAACAGTCCGCGCAGGAATAACGTATTTGCCAGTTCGATTTGCCCGCGCGTTCCGGTGTCTTTGTAAATGTTGATTGCTGTGTTGAGATGTTGGGCGCTTTTGTTCCACTGCTTGCGTAACAGATACAGCCGTCCCAAGCTGCGATGCGCTTGTGCCAGGTGATAGGGGTTAGCAAGTTGTTGCGCTAGATTCAAATCCCATAGAAGATGGCGCTCAGCTTCCTCCCAATTCCCCAAATCGGTGTACAGCACACCCAGATTGGCGTAGGCGATAGTGGCTCCGTCTGTGTCACCAATGCGCTCGAAAATCTCTTTGCAGCGTTCATAGCTCTGGAGCGCGCCTTGCCAATCCCCCTGGTTCTTTTTGAGGATGCCGAGATTGTTTTGTGGGCGCGCCATGCCAACGATGTCGCCAATCTGCTCCAGCAATTCCAGGGATTTCTGCACGGTAACCGTGGCTTTTTCCAGATTGCCTTGCGTATAATAGACCGCGCCTAAGCGGTTGAAGATAGCAGATAAAGCACCATGCTGCTGGTTCTGGGCAGCGAGTTGCGCGGCTTGTTCCAACCAGCGCTGGGCAGCGCTCAAATCGCCCTGCCGCAGCAGCAACCAGCCAAGTTCCGAGGTGAGTTGTGCTTCCACTTTGGGTAGCGGATGAGACGCCAGGTGAATCTGTGCCAACCCTTGCCGTAACCAGATTTCCGCTTCTTGCTGATTGCCCTTCTTGTTCCACACCTGCCCTAGTTTGAGCATAACCTCAGCGTTATCTTCCAGCAAACCCTCGACCTGGTTTTCCAAGGCGGCGCGATAGCAGGCAACCGCTTCTTCATAGTTCCCGATATGTTGGTTGACATCCCCCATACCAATATTGGCTTGACGCCGCTCATTTGCATACGTTTCGACGTGTTGAGCCAGCTGTAGGGCGCGGCTGTAATACTCCAGCGCCTCACGGTTGGCAAAGCGCTGGCGTGCCCGATCGCCAGCCTGTAGCATGTAGCTGAGTGCCTTGCTGCGGTCACCGGCGCGGTCGTAGTGCAAGGCGAGAACTTCGGTGTGGGGAGTGAGGTCTGGCGCGAAGAGGTCTTCAATCGCTTCAGCAATGCTGCGGTGCAGGAGTGGTCGTTGGCTACGCAGCAGACTGCTGTAGATGGTCTCTTGTGTGAGAATGTGCCGGAAGGCATAAACCTGTTCACCAAATTCATGCCGCTCCACAAGTAATCCCATCTCGGTGAGCCGTTCTAGCGCTGGCACAACATTGGCATTGCCCTGTTGGCGACGGCGCATTTCGTTGAGTAAGCTGGCTGAGAATTGCAGGCCGATTACCGCTGCATCACGTAGGATGTTGCGCAGATCTTCGGGCAATCGGTCCACGCGCGCCATCATCAACCCTCGCAGGGTAGTGGGTATTTCCAGGGTCTCCATGCTGACCACCGATTTCACTTCCCACTGCCCGTTCTTGGCGTGTACCAGTTCGCGCTCAATGAGCGTGCGCACGAATTCTTCGATGTAGAAGGGATTGCCTTCAGCGCGCGTGAGCAATAGCCGAACGATGCTTTCAGGCAATTGGCGCAGGTTGATCAAATGCCCGAGCAGTGCACGACCATCCTCATCAGAGAGTGGGTTAATGTTGATTTCAGTCAAGGTTGGGACCGCTGTTGTCTCCATTTCTGGAGAGGAAATCCAGGTGAGTGGCGTCTCCGGTTGCGGGCGGGTAATGACGCATAGCAACAAGGGGGTTTCGCGGGTCAATGGTAGAAGCGCGTTCAACATGTCGCGGGAGAGGTCGTCTGCCCAGTGGAAGTCTTCAAGTATTAGAATCAGCGGGTGTTCCATACTGAAATGTAGAGCCCACTCGCGCATTGCCAGCACGGTTAGTTTCTTGATCTGTTCCGGTTCTAACTGGTTGAGCACCTGAACCTCTTCGGCATCGGTACGCAATCCCAGAATCGTGTGCAGATGTGGTCGCAGGTCGGCAGATACATAGCGTTCCAGGGCTTGCAACCCGGAGGGCATAGCGCGCAGTGCATCTTTCAACAGGGAGCGGAAGATCCCATAGCCTGTGCCTTGGGCGTAAGGTAATCCCCGCCCTTGAAATACGGTGGCACGACCAGGCGGCAGTGCTGCAAGCCACTCTGACACCAGGCGTGTTTTTCCAATGCCTGCTTCGCCGCGGATAACGACAATATGTCCCTGTTGTTGTTTGAGAAAGGTCGTGCCCACTTTGGATAGCTGGGTGAGCTCGGCGTCATGTCCGAGAAAAATCGGACGTGTCCCCGCCAGTCCGCGTACAGAAAGCGGCATCGCTCGTTCGCTTAACAAATCGTAAATCTGTAACGGTGTGTCTAGCCCACGAATCGTCATTTCTCCAAGCGCGTGATAGTTGAACAACGCCTGAGTCTGCATGTAGACGCGCTCGCTGACCAGAATGTGACCTGGTTGGGCGTGGGATTCTAGCCGTGCAGCAAGGTTGACTGTCTCGCCGATGACGGTATAGGCGGCTTGAGTCTGGGTGCCGAGGATACCGGCAACACAAGGACCGCAATTTATGCCGATGCGGACTTGGATAGGGGCGCCTAAACGAGTTTGGGTGATAGGGGCGAACTCTGCAGCAGCGCGTTGCATATCGAGTGCTGTACGCACTGCCAGTTCGGCGTCATTCTCGTGCGCCGCCGGCGCGCCGAAGACGGCCATCAATCCATCCCCGGTGAATTTGTCCACCAATCCATCGTAGCGATGTACGCAGGCAACCAACAAGCCCAGGAAGTCATTGATGAGCTTGAACACGGACTCGGCATCCAACGAGGCTGAGAGATGGGTGAAGTTGACCGCATCTACAAAGAGTACGGTTACCTCACGGCGTTCGCCTCGCAATCCCTCTGGATCGTTCAGCAGGTTTTCAGCCACGACCGACGGAAGAAAACGGCGCAGCCGTTCGATGGCTTCCTCTGGGGTAATAGCGGAATTGACCGGCAAAACATCTGCTTGTTCCAGGTGCAACATGGCGCCACAGTGGTTGCAGTAGCGAGCTTCTGGTGGGTTGTGCGTGCCACAGTGGTTGCAGCCTTGGCTAATCATGGCTGCAGAAGCATCATTAGACAGCGAGAAAACCATATTTATACCTAGAATTGATATTCGAGTTTGGTGTGCCAGTCCATCTAATAGTTTACCATCCTTTTGCGGATTTGTCACGCTCAAAAAGATTAAATCTTGGTAAGGGGTAGTGATTGTTGGAGTGGTCATGTCAAACCCAATGATAATCCGAGTGAACCATGATAGTGTGATAATCTGAGTGAAGCCACTTGGGCTTTTACGTGACAGAAAGCGGTGGTTTGACAAAGTGGATGTTAGGGGCATACTTGTCGCTGCTAGGGGTTTGGGAATCGCTGAACCCGTTGAGGCTTTTTGATCCTGTTTGCGCTTGAGTTTACCCATAGCGTGGGTGTTTTCGCGATGCAAATCCTGATCAATGTGGTGTTACCCGTTTTCCTGGTATCTGGCTGCGTGGCGTTATTGCAGCCGCGCCTGCGGCTGAATGGCGATACCCTGGCTCGGATTGGCTTGCTCATCTTTGTGCCGGCGTTGACCTTGCGGGCGCTTCTGGAAGCCGACGGCGCCATCGGCGAGATGCTGCGAGTCACTCTGGCTGTGATTATCGTGCTCGTGGTTTTATTGGCGCTTGCGGAGCTGACATCGCGCTGGTTGCATCTTGGACGCCCTCAGCGGGGCGCGCTGGTGAGTTCTGTGGTTTTGGGAAACGCCGGCGCTTTCGCCCTGCCCGTGCTCGTTTTTGTCTATGGGGACGCGGCGCTTCTACCTGGGATGTTCCACGTGATTCTGTTCAATGTGCTGTTGCTGCCGTTGGTGAGCATCTATCTCGCGGCGTTGCAGCAGGCATCCTTGGGGAGTGCCTTGCAGCGTGTGGCGCGTACGCCGGTGGTCTATGCAGCAATCGTGGGAGCGTTGGTTCGGTTGAGCGGCGTGACTGTGCCTGAGCCGTTGCTCAAGGCGGTTGACCTCGTCGCTGATGGCGCTGTTCCGTTGATGTTGGTGCTGTTGGGTGTGCAACTGGCGGAGACTTTCGAAGGCGGTTTGCATTTCAGCCGCTTGCCCGCGTTGGCGGTGTTAGTCAGCCTGCGTCTGGTTGTTGCACCGTTGGTGGCATTGGGTGCAGCAACTCTTCTGGGTATTGAAGGTGTGGCACGGGTTGCCCTCGTCATCAACGCCGGGATGTCAACCGCGATTCTGGCAGGCGCTCTGGCGCGTGATTACGCTGCTGATATGCCTTTGGCGACCCTGGGAGTGCTGACTACTACTGTTCTGGCTCTGGCTACGACCACTCTGTGGCTGAACTGGTTGTTGTAAGGCGCTTGCTGCCCGGCGCGCAGTGCAACTGCCCTTCGATTTGGGGTGGAAACCAGTCAATCGCCATGGGGCGCGGTTCCCGTAAATGAATGTCGTAGGAAATTCAGTTGGAGGTCGACCTGTGTTCAAGATAGCGACATTTAATGCAAATTCCATCCGTACGCGGATGTCGATTATCCTGGATTGGCTGGCGCGTGAACATCCCGATGTGCTCTGCGTGCAGGAAACCAAAGTGCAGGACCAGGATTTCCCGGCGGCGGAGATTGAGGCTACTGGTTATCAGGTTATCTTCCGTGGACAGAAGGCGCATGCAGGTGTGGCTATCATTAGCCGCGAAGCTCCGGAACGGGTGGAGGCGGGCTTCGATGATGGCGAAAGCCCCGATGAACCACGCTTTCTGCGCGCCGTGTATCGGGGCATTTCGGTGCTGAATACCTATGTTCCCCAGGGGCGCGAGCCGGATTCAGAACACTTTCAGTATAAACTAGCCTGGTTCCGGCGCTTCCGCGCTTTCCTCGAACGGCATTATACACCTGAGATGCCTCTGGTGTGGGTGGGAGATTTCAATGTCGCGACCGAGGACATTGATGTCTATGACCCTGTGGGCTTGCGTGGGCATGTGGATTTTCACCCGGACGCGCAGGCAGTGTTGGAAGATGTGCGGCGCTGGGGTTTTGTAGATGTGTTCCGCAAGTTCTATCCTGGAGAGCCGGGGCATTTCAGTTATTGGGATTATCGCGCGCGGAACCCCGTGGAACGTGGTATCGGTTGGCGCATTGATCACATCTGGACAACGCCGCCCCTGGCGGCGCAGGCGACCGCCTGCTGGATAGACGTTGAAGCTCGTAAAAGCGAGCGACCTTCAGATCACACATTTATGGTTGCTGAGTTCAGTTCGTTATAAGTTGTGCTTGATGCTGTGAGCGCTCGGCGGAAAATCGCCAGCTCACGGGATTTGTTGATGCTGATTCTATTTCTAAAAGGAGAACAAGATGAATCACGTAGGCTCTGAAGTGCAAAATGGACAGCAGGCTTTCGCTACCCTGGGTACGTTTCTGGAGGAAGATGGTTGGTACCCGCAGCAGATCGAAGAACGCACCATTTACCGCGTCGGTTTTGAGGGTAAGAACGGGCGCTATTCTTGTTTTGCCCAGGTTCGGCTGGATCTGGAGCAACTCCTGTTCTACGCGATTGCCCCAACCAAGGCGCCCGAAGCGACACGTGCCGCAGTAGCGGAATTTCTGACTCGCGCCAATTATGGTTTGCGCATCGGCAATTTCGAAATGGACTACACTGATGGTGAGGTGCGCTACAAGAGCAGCCTGGATTTTGAGGGCGCCTTGCTGACGCCTGCCTTGATTCGTAATGCCATCTATCCGGCAGTGCAGACCTTGGATCGTTACCTCCCCGGTTTGATGTCGGTCATCTATGGCGGGCAAACGCCCGAGGTAGCTATCCAGACGATTGAAGGTGGCGCCGGTTAGTGTGCCGGGTGGCGCTCTGCATCTAGCTCCTGGCTTGGGCTAAGTAACGACGCTTTGTTGTGGTACAGGATAGCTCTACATCCTAGAGGTTAGGGAGATGTTGGCGGAAACTCTGCGCGATGAACGCGCGCCGGCGTGCGGGAAATGTTGTGGTGAGTGTGTTTGTGCGGAAGCGGTGGCGGGGCAACTCCCTACCACATCTGGCGTCTTCGCGCGCCTGCGCGAAGATGTGCAGACCGTGTGGGCTAAGGACCCTGCAGCGCGCAGTGTCTTTGAAATCCTCACCTGTTATCCGGGGCTTCATGCGATTTGGCTACACAGGATCGCACATACCTTGTGGTGGTGGCGGTTGCGTTGGTTGCCGCGCTTCATTTCGCATGTCGCGCGCTGGCTTACCGGTGTTGAGATTCATCCTGGTGCGCAATTGGGGCGGCGCGTGTTCATTGATCACGGCATGGGCGTTGTGATTGGTGAGACGGCAGAGGTCGGCAACGATGTGCTCATCTACAAGGGCGTCGTGTTGGGAGGAGTTTCCCTTGCGCGAACCAAGCGCCACCCTACCATCTGCAACGGCGCAGTTTTGGGCAGTAACGCCATCGTTCTCGGCCCTATCGAAGTGGGGGCGGGTGCCAAGATAGGCTCTGGTTCGGTTGTGGTCAAATCGGTGCCCGCGTGTGCCACTGTCGTCGGGGTTCCGGGTCGCGTGGTGAAGCTCAACGGCGTTTCCTGCCCCCGTATGCCTGATTTGCATCATGAACAGCTGCCGGATGCTATGGCAGAACGGCTGGAGCAGCTGGCAGCGCGGGTTGCAGAATTGGAAGCGCGCCTGGAAATCCGAGAATAGAAGACTTTGTGCCTTGTACCAGCGGACCGCAAGGTCCGCTGGTTTGTTGACATTCGAGGGAACTCCGTCTATGATGAAGTTGCAGTTCACCTGTGAACTTCCGTGGTTCTGTGTGCATGTAACCTTCAGTGAGGGAAACTGGTGACCACAGCGGTTCGATCTCTTCCGATGCGAGCGCCTTTATCAGGGGCATGGTTGCAACTGTGTCGCTGGATTGCGCGTTTGGTCTTCTTCGCTACCGGCGGGCTGCATGGGGCGGAAGAAGCCGGCATTCCTACCATGGAGCTTATCCGGCGCTTCCAACGGGGACAGCCTCTTATGTTCGAGGCGCTGTTTGACCGCTACAAGGACTACGTTTACCGGGTGGCTTTTTACACGCTTCGGCATGCCGAAGAAGCCGAGGATGCCACGCAGGAGACCTTTCTGGATGTGTTGCGAGCGCTCCCCGATTACGATGTGGAGGGAATGGCGCGCTTCGAGACCTGGCTCTATCGTGTGACGGTGAATCGCTGCAAGATGCGTTTGCGCCGCCGGCAATTGCCCTCGGAGGAGTGGGACGAGGTGGAAGAGCGTCTGGAACGCCTGCCGAATGCTGACGAGGAACTACTGGAAGCGGGTCTGGAGCGCCGGGAGAGCATGGCAGATTTGTGGAGAGCCGTGGAGCAGCTCGGTGAAGAGCATCGGGTAGTGCTGCTCTTGCGTTACTTGCAGGATTTTTCCTATGATGAGATTGCGACGGCGTTGAACATCAATCTCGGCACGGTGAAATCCAGACTCTATAATGCGCATCGCAAGCTCAAGGAATTGCTAAGCCGCAATAGAATGGAGGCATGAGTTGGCTGAATTTGAGCAGGTGTTGCTGGCGGTTTGTGGGCTCTTTTGCGGGGCCTGTTATCATTACCGGGCTTTATCGTATTCGCCTGAGCGTTTGAGCGCTCTCACTACCCGGCGCAGGCGGTCGCCGGAAGGCTTCTTGTGCCACGGTTGTCGCTCCGATGTGCTTTCTATTCATCCTGGATGTACACACTGTGTGCTGCGCGCTTGCGCCGATAGCCGTGGCATCCTGCATTGTGGCTTGTGCCCCGAGTTTCCGTGTGCGCGCCTGGAGGCGTTCCGCGATGATGGGAGGTTGCACCATCGTGATGTGGTGCAACAGCTCGAAATTCTGCGGCAGCAGGGCGCGGAAGTCTGGTTGGCAGAGCAGGCGCAGCGCTGGCAATGCGCTTGTGGCGAGCCTTTCAGCTGGTATGACGAAAACTGCTATGTCTGTGGTGCGCCGTTAGCTTCGTATGGTTCTGATCCGACACTCCGGTGAGATGTGTCGTAGGGTTAAGGCTTCGAACTACGGAGAGAAGATATGACGAACATAATTCGCAAATTAACCGGCGCCAACATGGATATTGACCTGGCGACCTCCCCTGAAGCGCTTGGATGGGCGCAGACTCCATGCCCGTGGAATGTTGCGGAGGGCGGCACAGAGCATCGCTGCGCTATCAAAAACATCTCTATCTGCGTCTATTTCTGTGGCATTGAGTATCTCGATACGGTGTTGTGTTCTTATCCTACAGAGAATCCCTTCCGGAAATGAACGCATTCAAGGTCTTTGCACCGCATGGTCTTGCCCTGGTTGGGGGCTTAGGGGCTTTGTGGTTGGGCGGGCGCTGCCCCACCGGCAAATGCCATCTGTGGGAAGCTGTAGCTTTTGGAATCGCCTACTCCGCGGTATTCTTCGCACTGGTGGGGTTTTTGCCACTTTCGCGCTATTTACGCGCAAGACCTTCTGCGAATTGGAGGGGTGTAGCGCGAAATGCGGATGTGGCGATCATTTTGGGCTTTGGTTACGAGCTAACCTCAACCGGGCAGATGCAACCCGGCGTAGCCAATCAGGCTCTGTTGGAGTGGACCCTGGTGCATACGACCGCCCGAACCGTACTGGTACAAGAGGGTGTGTGGGTCGCTGCCTGCCCAGTTGAGGCAACGACATGCGATGTAGGTGAGCGTGCTTTGCGGCGCATCCATCCCCATGATCCGACGCATTACGTCAATACGCTGGCTACCGCCGTCATGGCAATGGATTTCATGGTGCAACTTGGCGTGAAAACAGCTGTGCTCGTGGCGCATGATCAGCAGCTAGCGCGTGCTGCTGCGGATTTTGAGCGTGCCCGGCAGAAAAAACCGGCATGGCGTGACCTTCGTTTCATCATTCCTGATCTGCCTGCGATGCCGTATGTTTCACGGTCCGTTCATCTTCAAACCCGCAACGCAGGATTCTGGCGTTTGGCGGAGTTGTTCATTGCCCGACCAAGGGATTCATTGACTCAAATTCCAAAGCTGCAGTCTGGTACGTGACATTTGCCAACCTGTCTGAGAGTGTATGATGACAAACCCGCATATTGAATTGGAACTATTGCCATATCTGGATGGGGAATTATCTGCCGCCGAGCGCGTGCGGGTGGAAGCCCATCTGGGGACCTGTGCTGCGTGCCGTGAGGGGCTGGAGGCTTTGCGGGCGTTACAGCAGGGGCTTACCGTCACCCTCGATGCGGCGTTGACGCCTGCGCGGTTGTCTCACAGCGCTGAGGAGCGCATTCGCGGTGTGCTCCGTGAGAGCGCGACACGCCCTCGCTGGTGGTGGGCACTGCGCCTCAATTGGGGGTTGGCAGCACAGGCGGCGCTGGCGCTATTGGTTGCATTTTTCTCGCTCAATCTGTGGTCCCTGATTGCTGCGCCTCCACCCGTTGCTGCTCAGGAGACTCTGGTGCTGGGGCAGAATCGCCTCGCGCCGGGAAGCGCTGCTGCGATGCGTGTGATTGTCCGCGAGCGTTCTACAGCAACCCCCATACCCGGTGCGGAGGTCGCGGTAAGCATTGGCAAAGCTCCAGGGCTTGCCAGGGAGGTCTATCGCGGTGTAACCAATTCTGATGGCACCGCAACTGTCGCCTTCACCGTGCCCACCGACCTTGAGGGCGCGGCAGAACTGCGCGTTGAGACGCATTCGCTTGCGGGCAGTGAGATTTCAGTCCATCCGATTACTGTGGCGCGCGCCTATCGTGTGCTTCTTATGCCGGACAAACCCGCCTATCGCCCCGGACAGAGCGTGCGTCTGCGCGCACTGGTGCTGGATGCCGTGACGCTGCGCCCTGTAGTCGGCACGTCCGTGATTTTTTCGCTCCAGGACACCCAGAGACGTGTTATTGCCTCTGCCGAGCAACGCAGCTCAGATATGGGTATTGCTTTTACGGAGTTACAGCTGCCGGAAACGGTTCTGACCGGAATCGTCACGCTTCGCGCTGTTGTGGGGGATACCGTTGCCGAGCGTGCCATCTTTGTGGATACCTATACCTTGCCTGCCTTTCGTGTCATCCTCATGACTGAGCAATCGTATTATTTGCCTGGGGCGCGCGTGACTGGGCTGGTGGAGGCGACGACTTTCTACGGTGAAGCTCTCGGCGGTGCGCAGGTAACCCTTCGTGGGTTTACCCGCAATCCGCGCAGTTTGGTAGCTGAATCTGCGGGTACGCTGGATGCTGAGGGGCGCTTTCGTTTTGATCTTGCGTTGCCTGCTACCTACGGAGCAACTGCCCTTGAGGCACCGGTCTTCCTGGATATAGAAGCCGCGGTGACGAATGCCGCAGGACAGCAGGAGGGTTTGACCCACAACGTCCCGGTGGCGGCGGAATCCCTGCTCATCCGTGCAGTGCCAGAAAGCGGGCAACTTAAGCCCGGTGTGGAGAATGCGCTTTATATCCTCGTTGCCTATCCCGATGGCACGCCTGCGCCTGCTAGTCTGCAGGCAGTTTTTCCTGGGGGCTCTATCAAGGTAGAGACTGATTCCTATGGGCTGACGGTGCTGCACTTCACGCCTCAAGCAGAGCTGACGCGCGTAGACCTTGCGGCGCAAGATGCCTTCGGGCGCATGGGGCAGCGTCGTTTTGATCTCGCGGCGGACGCGGCAGCGCCTGTGCTGCTGCTTCGCGCCGAGCGCGCCGTCTACCAGGTGGGGGAGACTCTGCGTTTGGAGACGCTTGCTGCGGGTGTGGCGGAAGGGACTCCAGTTTATCTCGATGTGCTGCGCGCCAATCA
>JAKJAC010000020.1:0-18514 GCA_022707705.1 Chloroflexota bacterium | reverse complement strand
TTCTCGGTTCGTTGCAGTTGCACGCCTATGTGTTGCCGGCAGCAGGCGCGCAGGTGGAAGACACGCGTTGGGTGGTGGTGGAGTTCCCACAACAGCTTACGGTCACTGCGACGCCCGACCGTGAGGTGTATGCTCCAGGGGAGAGGGCGCGGGTGGCTATTCAGACTACCCTGGCGGGCACGCCCATACCGGCGGCGCTGGGCATCAGCCTGGTGGATGAGTCCGTCTATGCGTTGGATACTCGAGGACCGGATTTCGCTCGCCTTGAGGTTGTTCTGGCCCAAGAACTTGCAGCGCGGACGGGTGATGCGGCAGTGGTATCGCGGGCGCAGGATGTGGCAGCGCGCGCCGCGTGGGCGAGCGCACCCAAGGCAACCTACTCGCTTGAGGCACGGCAAGCGCTGTTGCCCGTGGCTATGACCCCGGCGCAAGGATGGTCTCAGGGACTGGCGTTAGCGCTGGTGATGCTGCCCGTGCTCTTGCTCAGCATTGTAATCCGCGGACTATCGACTCCAGGGGAAACCATCCTGGAGGGCATCTGGCGGCGTGTGCGCTTGAGCCTGTTGGTGTTGATGTTGACAGCGCCATTGTGGGGCGCAGCGCTTGCAGGCGGGTTGTGGTTGCTGGCACAGCTGGTGGGGGTGGCGGGCTTGTTTCTCGTCGGCGTGCCGGTTCTGGGACTGCTGGTCGTATTGGCGGTTCACAGCTGGCGGCGACGTGACGCGCACATGCAGGCAGTTTTGGGTATCGTGGGGGCGTATCTTCTGTTGCTCCTGGTGTTGGCGTTGTTACTGGCGCGGGGGGGAACTCTCTCGGCTTGGTGGATTGCGGGGATTGTGGCGCTGTTTCTACTGTTGGTTACGGGAGTGGCATTGTTGGGTCAGGGTCTACTTCTGGTTGGGCAGCGTAGAGCAGGTTGGGCTACCATAGCGTTGGCGTTGCTGTTGATTCCACTAGTGATGTATTTGGCGTTCCTCCCCAGCTTTGATTCACCGCTCACTCACACCTTGAGAGACCCTGCTCTCTACGCCGGACCGCTTGGTTGGTTCACGGGTTGTGCGGTGAAACAGGCATCACCCACTCCGGAGGTCGTCAAAGAGGTTGAAGTCGCCCCTGCACCGACCCAGGTCATGACTGAGGAAGCACCGTCAGGTATCTCTATGACCTCGACTCCGACATCGCCGGAGCCGTTTCCGCTGCGGCAGGTTTTCCCCGAGACTCTGTACTGGAATCCCAACGCTCTCACTGACGCAGATGGGCAATTTGCCTTCGAGGTCACTTTGACCGATCAATCTGCTGCCTGGCGGGGGACCGTGCTTGCTTCCACTCTTGATGGAGCTATTGGCGCAGTGACCTTCGAGTTACGAGCGACGAGCGAGCAACCTAAATAGCGCTTGTGTGTCTATCCCGAAACACATTCCGGGGAGCTTAGCCCTGTTGGGTGGCATGATGCAGTACTAAACTGTCGGCGCTGCGACCTTCTTGCAGGGCGTTGAGGTATTCCTTGAGAGTATTGATATTCTGCTGTTTTCCGGCGCCACGTAGGCTGCGCGCAACTACAGTGTAATATGAATGTTCGGTCAGAAATTGCAGTTGCCCCGTGACCCAGACCTCTTGAGGTACGGTTCTCTCGTGGATCATCAATTCCAGGCGTAAGCGGCGATTCGTATCGAAGAAATCCTCACGCCCCAGCGAATCCAGGTCCGCATCACATAATAGGGCTTCCAACTGATTTTGGGCGGCTTGTGGCATGTGTGTCGCCATAATCATTGCCTGGATGGTGCGAATTTGCTTCAGGGTGTAGCCAAATTGGGGCAGTGTTTCGGCTGCAATAGAGGCAGCAATGATTTCGTTCTCGCGATAGCGGACGAGATAGCCGAGGTCGTGGTAGAGGGCAGCGGTGCGTAACAATAGTGTTTCTTCTGGGAGTAGCTTTACTTCAGCAGCCAGGCGCTCTGCTGCGGGAAGGACGTCATCAAGCGTATGTGCCAAATTGTGGTAATATAGGGTTGGGGGGAGACCTTTGGACAGTCTCCACACGACGTACGCCCTTACTTGTTCCCAGTCCGCTTGTTGCGCTGCGCCTTTCATGACCCCATGATAGCATCGTTTGACTGTAAATCAATAAGCTATTTGACGTGAATTTATGACTTTTCCGTGCTGTGATGACACGTGACCTGATTTTCTTTCGTTTTCCGGCGTATGTGAGTGCTCGTGGAGTGTGGGCATCACTCTGTGTAGGAGGTTGGCAGTGACAGCGGCGGTGTTGTTGTTGAATGCGAGTTACGAGCCGCTTGCCGTGGTGACACGGCGGCGCGCCGTCTCGCTGCTGATGCGTGGGCGGGTCGAAGCTGCCTGTGAAGACGCCATGGAGGTGCGCGGCATCAATGGCGTATTGCGGGTACCCGTGGTGATTCGCCTGCGCTACTATGCCAACGTGCCTCAGCGCGGCGCCACTTGGAGCCGGAAAGCCGTGTTGCGTCGCGATGCTTTCACTTGCGCCTACTGTGGCGTTCGCGTGGGTGATGAACGCCGCGGACGAGTGCTGATGCTCCCGGATTTCACGCTCGATCACATTTTGCCGGTGAGTCGCGGCGGCAAGAACTCGTGGAGCAATACCGTTTGTGCCTGCTTCGAATGCAACCAGCGTAAGGCAAATCGCCTGCCCAACGAGGCAGGAATGCGCTTGCGTTGGGAGCCTAAGACTCCCCGCACCAACTACCTGGTTGTGGCGGGTGAGATTCCTAAGGCGTGGCGCGCTTATTTAGACGTGGGGCGCCCACACGGCTCGGCGATCTCTCAACTCCAGTCATAAAGAAAGCCCCCGGATGGCATGTCATCCGGGGGCTTTTGCGTGTGTGGGCGTCAAGGGTGCTGGGTTCCGGGAGGTGTAACAGGTCCCGGTTCCGTGGGATTGGGTCCAGGTCCCGCACCGGGTTCGCCGGGACCCGCACCAGGCTCGCCGGGCGTCGGTTCCACTGTGGGCGGCTCTGGAGAAGGTGTGCCAGGGCCGAAACCGGGTTCGCCGGGACCGGGCGCGGCCTCTGTTGGGTTGGGTCCAGGACCACCTCCGGGCTCGCCGGGACCGGGCGTAGGTGCTGTGGGATTAGGGCCGGGTTCACCAGGACCGAGGTTGGGTTCCGTCGGGTTGGGTTCCCCAGGTCCAGGCGCGGGAGCTTCGGGATTGGGTGTGCGCTGCAGCTCTGTTGGGCGGATTGCGGGTGGGTCGCCATTGGGGTCTTGTAGCCGGTCGCGGCTTCGCTTCAAGATGCCATCCATCTCCCGCAGAGGCGTTTCCAGTGTCTCTCCTGGGCCTGCGCCTGGCGCCTCATCGCCAGTATGCTCCTGCAGGCGCTCCCGTATTTGTTCCAACGCTTGCTCGTGCAGGGCGAGTTGCTCCTGAATCCGAGCGCGGGCTTGCGTTTGTGCGGGTTCAGGTAATTCTTCCATTGCCTGGATGGCAGCACCAAGATGTTGCGCATAACGCTCGATAGCCGGGTCGGGAATACCCTGCCCGCCTTCTGCTAGCTGCAGCATCTCAGCCACCCGCGTCTCCGCCATGGTGAGCGCCCGTTCCAGGCGCGTTTCAGGTGTGGTAGCCAAACGGGCTTGTGTATCTTCCCACGCGATTTTAACAGAATACAGAGGGGAACCTGGAAGGCTGCCCTGTGCGGCGGCGACAGTACCTGCACCGGCGCCTGTCATCAGTGAGACGATCAGTGCGATTTTCAATAGCAGAACCATAGGATTTGCCTCCTTGAGTGATGGAATGAGGGTGTGGAATGTTTTTCCGACCCAACCTTTATGACGTGCGACAGGCACAAAGGTTACGCTCTCGGAAGCCAATTGCCGGGCTTCGGCAAGAAACGCAGCGCGTGCAGCCTGCCAGGAAGCAGGAGCAGGCTGTGGGATATCGCGAAATTGCTGCAACCCTTGGCGGACAACGGTTGGCATGTCTTCGCTAATCAATGGGTCATGTGGTTTGTTTTTCATCTAACATCGTCCTTAGCGCCTCTATGGCGCGATGCTGCAGGGCTTTTACTGCCCCTACTGTTTTTTCGGTGACTTGGGCGACTTCTTCCAGACTCAACCCTTCTCCAAAGCGCAGGTTGATTACCTGCTGTTGTAGTGATGGCAGGTGTTGGAAAGCCTGACGTATACGGGTGATTTCTTCGCGTTGTAGAGCGGCGGCTTCTGTCTGGGGCGCCCTCGATGGCATATTCTCATCGATTTCGACGGCGCCTCTGATGCTCTCTCGCCTGTAGTAATCCGTGATCAGGTTGTGTGCTACCCGGTATAGCCAGGCGGAGAGCTCTTGCTGAGGACCCGCTCCTTGCTTCAGCGCAACCAGGAAACGATGGAAAGTGTCGGCGACGATTTCTTGTGCACTGTCGGAATTTCCGAGATGGCGACAGGCGTAGCGGTAGATTGCTGGTGCGTAGGTATCGTAGACCTCAGCCAATGCGGCTTCATCCCACCGTTGAACTCGTTCGAGTAGCATAACGCTGTTCACATTTCTTATGACGCATTCAATAGCAAAAGGATACGTTTTCTTTCAGCATAGATGGATTTGGGGCTCCGTCAAGTGTAGTTGCGACCGGGACACTTGGGTGTACACTGGGTGGATAGTCATGGGGTGCGGAGGACATGCGTGGAGCAAGCAGAATCCAGGGCGGGAGCACAAATTAGTCGCAAAGCGTTCATCCAATCGGCATTGATTCTGTTGGCGCTGATGCTGATAGCGGGTAGTGCGACAAGGGTGTTGCCGGCGGGACGTTATATGCGCGTGTTGGATCAAGGGCGTGAAGTCATTGACCCTGCAACCTTCGAGGTCGTATCGCGCCCTGATTATCCCGTCTGGCGTTGGTTCCTTGCCCCTCTTGAGGTACTGGGTGGACCAGATGGGCTATCGCTGATTGGTATTACCTTGTTCATCTTGATGGTGGGCGCCGCGTTTGCGGTCCTCGAGCGTTGTGGCATTCTTAAGGCGGTCATTCTGCGCCTGGTGCGGTTGTTTGGAGGGCGCAAGTATTTGCTGCTGCTGGTCATATCTTTCTTCTTCATGGCGCTGGGTGGGCTCTTCGGTATTTTTGAGGAAGTCATCCCGCTCATTCCTCTGATGCTGGCATTATCATATTACCTGGGCTGGGATACGTTGGTCGGCTTAGGCATGAGCATCCTGGCGACCAACGTAGGTTTCTCTGCTGCGGTGACGAACCCCTTCACCATTGGCGTGGCGCAACAACTGGCGGGGTTGCCGCTTTTCTCCGGAGCCTGGCTGAGAATAATAATCTTCGGTGTGATGTATGGACTCTTCGCTTTGTTTTTGGTGAGATATGCGCGTCGTGTGGAACGTCATCCGCAGAGTTCGCCGGTGTATGCTGAAGAGGCAACAGAACGGGCACGCTATCAGGCCCTCGATATGTCAGCGCTTGAGGCTGGCGCCTCTCTAGGAGCAGCGTTGCGCTGGTTCGTGGTTTTCATCGCAGCGATTCTGGCGGTGCTTTTGAGCGTTCCTTTTGCGCCGGCGCTCTCGCAGGTGGCGCTGCCGTTGCTGGGGGTGTTGTTTTTGTGCGCAGGATTGGGAGCAGGGCGACTGGTGGGCGTCTCATGGAAGGGTGTGGGCGCGGCGCTCTGGGAAGGTGTGCTGGGAATCTTGCCTGGGGTCGTCTTGATTTTGATGGCCGCGAGCATTAAGCATATCGCGGTCAATGGCGGCATCATGGATACGTTACTGCATGGCGCTGCAGGAATTATGTTGGGCGCAAAGCCTTTGGGTGCGGCGCTATTGATTTACGCCACAGCGTTGTTCATCGAGCTCTTCATCGGTTCTGGTTCGGCTAAGGCGTTTTTGGTGCTACCGATTCTGTTGCCGCTGGCAGACCTCGTCGGCGTGACGCGGCAGGTAGCGGTGTTGGCGTATTGTTTTGGCGATGGTTTCTCGAACCTGGCTTATCCTACCAATCCGGTCTTGCTCATCAGCCTGGGAATGACCGCTGTGAGTTATCCCAAATGGTTGCGCTGGTTGTTACGGTTGTGGGTGTGGGTACTCCTGGCATCAGTGGGCTTTTTGGCGCTGGCAGTGGCGCTCGGTTATGGTCCCTTCTGAGGCGCGCATGGCGATTCGTTTTCCTGAGACCTACCCGGAGGCGCGGGCGCAGTTTCGGGATTTGGCGGCGGGCGTGCGCGGGATTTGGCATTCCGTGGTCCTGGAGGCGCGCCCGCTGGAGGGCTTCCCTGATTTGACTGTGGATTGGTTATACGCTGTGCCTTCGGAGGCCCGGCGGCAACTTCTGGTGGCGACGACGGGTCTTCATGGCATTGAGGGCTATGTTGGAATGGGAGCTCTGCAGCTATTGATGCAAGAGTTTCTCCCGCGTTTTGACCCTCGCGTAACCGGTGTGCTGCTCATTCATGCACTCAACCCCTGGGGTATGATGCACCGTCAGAAGACTAATGCAGCGAATGTAGACCTCAATCGCAATTTCGTTCTGGGTGAGGCTTATCCTACCGACTTCAATGCGGATTATGCTGCGTTACATGCGCTTTTTGCGCCTTCTCAACCGGTGCGCCAACGTGACCTGGGCTTGCCGCGTTTTTTCCTCACCCTGGTTCGGGCATTGCGTCAGTTCCCAGCTGCCCGTGTGCAGGAAGCTTTTCTGATTGGTCAGTATCGTCATGCTGACGGTATTTACTACGGTGGCACGACATTGGCGGAGGAACTGCAGCTGTTACTGCAGCTGCTTCGACCGCGTCTGGATGAGTACGAGCGGGTTACCTATCTGGAGATGCATACCGGTTATGGTCCCCGTTATCAAATGAGCCTGGTGCATTCGCCCCAGGAACCACGTAACAATCATGAATTGGCGATGCAGTTCGATTATCCACTGGTGGTGCGCACAGAGCCTGGCGCTTTCTATGCCATCCGCGGGGATGTTGTGGATGGATTGATCTCGCTTGCGCGGAGCGAGGCTCCAAGAACGCGTTTTTATGGGGCAACTTTTGAATTTGGTACGCTGGGAGATAGTTTGTTCAGCAAAACCCGCAGTATGCAGGCAATGGCATTGGCAAATCAGCTGCGGCATTATGGTGCTGCTAGTGTATCGGTGAGGGAGGAAGTACAACGTCGTTTCGAGGCGCTTTATGCCCCGCGCGCCACCAGCTGGCAGGAGAAAGCGTCGGCCGATGCGCAACGGGCTTTTGAGGGTATTTTGCGCGCTGAGGGTTTCCTCTAGTCCAAGGATGTGGGCGATTTATGAACGAACAAGGTAAGCAAAGATGCGATGGCGTGCTGCTTGGAAACCTGAATGACTATGTGTTAGTGCTGAGCAGAGCCGGGTTTTCTGAAAACCTGTTTGCGTTAGCCGCGCAACAGCTACAGAAAGCGCTCGATGCCATGGCGGTGTTGATGTTCGCGTACGAGGCGCAGACGGACAATCTGGTGGCGCTCCATACGACGCTTCAGGAAGGCGAGGACCTTAGACTTGCGCGCATTCTGGGGCGAGGTCTCAAGGGGCAGTCGTGGAGACTACCGGCTGCATCGCGTGCTCGCCTGCTCAGCGAACGCGTCGTGCTCGAACCAACCCTAACTGGCATCAGTTTTGGCGAGATTTCACCCCGAATTGGTGCATTGCTTGAGCGTGCTTTTGGGGTGGGGTGGTTTGCCGCGTTGGTTTTGCAGCAGGATGAGGAATTTTTGGGGGTGGCAGTCATTGCTTGGAAGCCTGAGAGCTTGCCACCCGTCACAGCGGCGCTCCAGGCTTTTGCGACTGTGACGAGTAGCGCACTACGCCGGTGGCGCGCCGAGAACTCATTGCGTGAGAGTGAACAACGCTGGCAGTTCGCTCTTGAGGGCGCTGGAGATGGCGTCTGGGATTGGAATATTCAGACGGACAGAGTTTTCTTTTCCCGGCAGTGGAAGGCGATGCTGGGATACCTGGAGCATGAAATCGGCGTCTCATTGAGTGAGTGGAGTAGTCGCTTACATCCCGAGGATCAGTTGGGCTGCCAGACAGATTTGACCCGGCATTTCAATGGGGAGACGCCTGTTTATCAGAATGAACACCGCCTGCGTTGTAAGGATGGTTCATATAAGTGGATTCTTGATCGCGGCAAAATTGTGGAGTGGACCGCTGACGGTCGTCCGTTACGCATGATTGGTACGCACACGGATATCACTGCGCGCAAGCAGGCAGAGGCTAACCTGCAGCAGCTCAAGGAGTTCAACGAGAGCATCGTCCTCAACATGACCGAGGGGGTCGTGATGACTGATGTGCAAGGGCGGGTGGTCTTTGTCAATCCCGCTATGATAGCAATGCTGGGTTGTGATGCGGGAGCGTTATTAGGGCACTCATGGGAGGTTTTTGTGCCTCCGGAGAATCAAGCGGTCGTTCATGCTGCGGATGTGCGCCGTGCAGCAGGTCAATCAGATCGTTATGAGTTGGAGCTGCGGCGGAAGGATGGTCGTTCGGTGTCTACTCTGGTCAGTGGTGGTCCCCACTTCAACCTCAAAACAGGTGTTTTTGCAGGCACGGTGGCGGTTTTCACGGATATTACCGAGCGCAAACGCGCAGAGGAAGCGTTGCGCCTCCAGTCGTTAGTGCTGGATCAGATTCAGGATCATGTTACCATTACGGACCTGGATGGACGTATCACGTATGTGAATGATATTGAAAGCCGGGCGCTCAAGCAGCCACGGGAAGCGCTCATTGGACGCAGTGTCGAGGATTACGGTGAAGACCCTGTCCGTGGTGCAACGCAGCGCGAGATCATCAACCGAACCCTGCAAGGCGGTTACTGGCGCGGTGAAGTGGTAAACTATGCGGCTGACGGTTCGGAAGTGATTTTTGACGCCCGAACTCAGTTGATTTACGACGTGGATGGGGCGCCGCTCGTGATGTGTGGAATTGCGACGGATATCACCGAGCGCAAGCAGGTCGAGATGGAATTGCGACGCCGCACTGCGGTACTCGCAGGCTTGAATGAGACCGCTTTGGCACTGGCAGCCCAACAGGACCTGGAAACATTGTTACGCATTATGGTTGAGCGCTCGCTGTTGATGTTGGATGCCAAAGCCGGCAGTATCTACCTTTTTCGCCCACTCACGGATGATCTTAAACGGCATTTCTACTGTGGACGAGAGGATCCTCGAGTGGGCGATGTCATACGGCGTGGCGAGGGCCTGGTGGGGAAAGTGCTGGATAGTCGCCAATCTCTCATCGTGGATGATTATATGAGCTGGGACGGACGCTCTTCGCAGTATGGTGTGATGGAGTGCCCCGCTGGCATTGGCGTTCCGGTCGTCTGGCGGACTCGCGTATTGGGAGTGTTACTCTTGCGCGATGCAGTGCCGCGGAAATTCTCTGAAGCGGATCGTACGGTTCTGGAAAGTCTGGCTTCTTTGGCTGCAGCTGCGTTGGAGAATACCCGTTTGTTAGAAACGGAGCGCGAGCAACGCCATCTGGCGGAAACGTTGCGCGAGGTTGCCGCAGTCTTGAGTAGTAGCCTGAACCGGGAAAGGGTGTTGACGCTGATTTTGGAACAACTGGCGCGTGTGGTGGCGTACGACAGCGCTTCAATTATGTTGACCGGAGAATCCACCCTGAACATCGTTGCCGCTCGTGGGTTCCAATCTCGAAGCCAATGGGATGTGGGGCTGCGGGCGGAAGCGCTGGAACATATTCAAACCGTGCTGGAAGAACGTCACCCTGTGATTATCCTCGATATTGAAGTGGATACACGCTGGCAGCGTCTTCCCGGATCGGAATATATCCGTTCATGGTTGGGCGTGCCGTTGGTGGTTCAGGATCGCGTCATTGGTCTGATCAATCTCGATAGCGTCCAACCGAATTTCTATACTGCTGCACATGGCGAGCTCACGGTAGCATTTGCTAACCAGGCAGCTATTGCCATCGAGAACGCCCGCTTGTACGAGGATATTCGGCAACGGATGGATGACTTGCACCGAGCGCAGGCGCAATTGGTCCAATCTGCAAAGATGGCAGCCATAGGGCGCCTGGCTGCAGGCATAGCGCACGAACTCAATAATCCGCTGACCGCGATTTTGCTTTCGGCTAAATCGTTGTTGCGCCATATGCCTGAGGCTAGCGAGGAACAACGTGAGCTAGCTGCGATTGTGGATGAGACGCGCCGCACTACGGATATTGTACGCGGGCTGTTGGATTTTTCCCGGCAGACGGAATTGCGCCGCCAGTGGGTAGACGTCAATCAGGTGTTGCAGGAATCGCTGGCTTTGGTGCGCCGGTTGATTGCGCAGCGCGGGATTGTGATTCAGGAACTCTATGCCCCTGATTTGCCCCAGTTATATTTGGATGCTAACCGGATGAAGCAGGTTTTTCTCAATATCATCACCAACGCAGCGGATGCTATGCCAAAATCAGGGCAACTGACGTTGCTAAGTGAGCGTGCGGGGGCGGAGGTGAGTGTTAGGGTAAGAGATACTGGCACCGGAGTCTCGCCGGAACATCTGCACCGGCTTTTTGAACCTTTCTTTACAACCAAACCGGTGGGGGAGGGGACCGGATTAGGCCTGTCGGTGAGCCTGGGGATTGTTCAGGATCATGGGGGACGCATTGAGGTTGAAAGCCGTGTGGGTGAGGGGAGTTGCTTTAATGTCATATTGCCCATAGCAGTCACGGAAAGACAGCGACTTCTGGGCGAGGAGATGTTAGGGTGAAACCGGTGGCAAAGATTGAGAGCCTGCAAAACCTGCGGGTGAAGAATGCGGTGCGACTGAACGAGGCACGAGAGCGGTCTGCACAACAACGAACCCTGGTGGAGGGTTATCGTCCGTTGCTGCGGGCGGTGGAAAACTGTTATCCTTTGGAGGAGGTGTATTTCTGCCCTTCCTTGTTCCTGGGCGAAAATGAGACAGCCTTGCTAGAGCGGGCTGAGCGGGCGGGTGCTGTGCTTATCGAATTGACCGAGGAACCCTTGCGCAAGATGACTACTCGTAACCGTCCGGAAGGGTTGCTGGCGCTGGCGCCAATCATCCGTCACCCGTTGGAAAGCCATTGCCCTGAGGAGTGCGGTTTCTATCTAATTGTGGAACGTATTGAACGCCCCGGCAATCTGGGCACTATCTTCCGTTCCGCTGATGCAGCAGGTGTGACGGGGGTGATTATTTGTGACCCGCAGACGGACGCCTTCAACCCGGAGGTGATTCGCGCCAGTATCGGTACGGTGTTTACCACGCCGATGTTTGCGGCGCGCAGCGTAGAGGCGCTTACCTGGTGCCGGCGCCATGGATTGCAGACCGTGGCTGCCACACCGCATACGAGTTTTCTCTATACCGACGCGGATTTGACACCCCCATTGGTGATTGTGGTCGGCGCCGAGAAGGTGGGATTGAGCGAGGTCTGGTTAGAGCAGGCTGATGTACGGGTGCGGATTCCTATGCTGGGGCAAGCTGATTCTCTCAACGTGGCGACGGCGACGACGATTCTACTTTACGAAGTGGTGCGGCAGCGTGGCATGAGCGGGCCATCTCACTCCTGACGATTTTGGAGCTTCTATGAAACCACCTTTTGTTTTCTTGACTGCGGATGATTGGCAAGACTACGCGCTGTTGGATAGCGGTGATGGGCACAAGTTGGAACGCTTTGGTCCTTACACCTTTGTGCGTTCCGAACCACGCGCGATGTGGCATCCTGCTTTGCCCGCGCGTGCCTGGGATGCTGCCGACGCGGTATTCCAACTGACCGGGGAAGAGAGCGGAGGTAACTGGAACTTCCAGCGGAAACTACCTGTGACCTGGACCCTGCAGTACAAGAGGCTGCGCTTTGAAGCACAGGCGACTGCTTCGCGACACATGGGCTTTTTCCCGGAGCAGGCAGTACATTGGGATTGGATTGCCGGTCAAATCAGATCTGCGCGGCGTCCGGTGCGTGTGCTCAACCTCTTTGGCTATACGGGACTGGCGACTTTGGCGGCGGCGCAGGCGGGCGCCGAGGTAACCCATGTGGATGCTGCCAAACGCGCCATCACTCAGGCGCGCCGCAATCAGGACCTTTCCGGTCTGGCGGAGCGTCCCATCCGCTGGATTGCAGAGGATGCGCTCAAGTACATTCAGCGTGAAGTGCGCCGGGGGTCACGTTATGAAGGGGTGATTCTGGACCCACCCAAATTCGGCAGGGGCGCCGGGGGCAAGGTGTGGGAGTTCTTCGAGCATTTCCCGGAATTGCTGGACACTTGCCGAAGTCTCCTTAGCCCTGAGCCGCTGTTTGTGGTGATCACAGCGTATGCTGTGCAGGCATCGGCGCTGTATCTGCATCACGCGTTGGAAGGACGGCTGTCAGGGCTGGGGGGCGATCTCACTGCGGGTGAACTAATCAGGCGATTTTTGCCCGGTGGACTGCCTTAGCGTGAGGGCGATGTAGGAGCATTTTGATGGGTGAGATGATATCCGAAACACAATCTACCGTCAACGTGGCTGTGATTCAAGCGGCGCCGATGTTCTTCGACCGTGAAGCTACGTTGCGCAAAGTTCATGGTCTTACCCTGGAAGCGGCGAGTCGAGGGGCACAGCTGGTGCTTTTCCCCGAAGCCTTGGTCCCTGCCTACCCCCGTGGTTTCAGTTTTGGTGTTGTGGTAGGGCACCGGAACCCCGAAGGACGCAGGTTATGGCAACGCTATTGGGCCAATGCTGTGGACGTTCCCGGTCCCGCTGTGGATGCTTTGGCCGCTACTGCCCGTGAAGCGGGCGTTCACCTGGCTATTGGGGTTATTGAGCGTGACACGCAGTTCAGCGGCGGGACGCTCTATTGCACTCTATTGTATTTTGGTCCGGATGGCCGTTTTCTGGGCAAGCACCGCAAGCTCAAACCTACCGCTGCTGAACGCTTCATCTGGGGCGAGGGGGATGGCAGTACACTGACCGTTGTGCAGACACCTTTTGGCAGAATGGGTGGGCTGATTTGCTGGGAGAACTATATGCCGTTGGCGCGGATGGCGCTTTATGCACAGGGCGTGGACCTCTACCTGGCGCCAACAGCAGATTCTCGTGATACCTGGCAGGCGACGCTGCGCCACATTGCTTGTGAAGGGCGTTGTTTTGTGCTGGGCTGCAATCAGTTTGTGACCAAATCTATGGTGCCGGCGGATTTGCCGGGCATTGAGGAATTGGCCGAGCTGCCAGAGATTATGTGCCGGGGAGGCAGCGTCATCATCTCACCGTTGGGCGAGGTGCTAGCCGGTCCGCTCTACGATGCGGAAGGCATCCTCCACGCGACCCTGGATCTGGGAGAGATTGCGCGCAGCCGTTTTGACTTCGATGTGGTAGGGCACTATGCCCGCCCGGACGTGTTCCAGTTGCACGTCAACACACAGCCGCAAGCGCTGGTTTACCTGGAGAAACTTGCTCCGCGTGGGTGATGTGTATTGATTGTCTTGTCTCGCAACCCTTGCTCGACGGAGCCTATTTGCAGCGGACGACGTGGATATCAGATACGAAAAAAGCACTCTGTTTCAAACAGAGTGCTTTTTGGCTGGGGGCAAGGGATTCGAACCCCTACATACGGATTCAGAGTCCGCTGTCCTACCGTTAGACGAGCCCCCAAAATCGAAAAGTGAGGTTTTCGTACCGCGGATTATACCACCCTCCTTGATTTTGACAACTCGCAATCGAAATGAGGAATGAAGTCCAACTGCTTTGTGACAACCGCAAGCCAACCGGTGGCAGCTGCTATCAAGTGGACCGGCTATAAAAGCATGCGCGCTTCAAGCCGCTAAGGCATTGAAGCGCGCACGCTGTAACCTGAGTTTGTGTCGCGCCTAGCTGTAAATCCGGGCGACGTGCCTCACACCGTCGAAAGATCCCATTCCTCGTAGATCTTCGGTACATCGTTGATCAGGCGTCGGGTATAGACCTCCTTCGGATTCAAAATCACCTCATCGGCCGACCCGTGTTCGACGATTTTCCCGTGTTCCATGATATATACACTGTCCGAAACAAAATACGCCAGCCCGATATCATGGGTGATGAAAATCAGCGTCATCCCGATCTCTCTGCGCAGGTCCATCAACATATCCAGGATCGTCGCGCGTGAGCAGGCATCAATCATGGAGGTCGGTTCGTCTGCCAACAGCACTTTAGGCTTTAGCAGGAAGATTCGGGCAATCATCAGGCGCTGCATCTGTCCCCCGGAGAGCTCGAAGGGATACTTGTTGGTCAACTCTGCGAACTTCAAGTTGACGAAACCGCAGGCCTCGGTCATCAGCTCGACTTTCTTCTCGTGGGGCAAGTTGCGTCCACCCCGCATGTGAATACAGTCAAGCAGCACCGCATCGATTTTGTTGAAAATGTTGTATGAGGAGAACGGGTCCTGGAAAATCGCCTGGATGTTCTTCCAGTATTCCTTCCGCTTCTTCTGTGAGCTGATATCGCGAACCTGCCCCTGGAAGGCAATTTCACCTTCTGTAGGGTTGATCAATCCCAACAGCATTTTCGCTAAGGTGGTTTTGCCGCTGCCCGATTCACCCACGATGGAAACGATTTCGCCTTCGTAGAAACTGAAATCCACATGATCAACGGCTAGGGTTCTTTGGCGGCCAAAGCCAAAGACCTTCGTCAATCCTTTCCCGCTCAGGCATACTTGTTTTTCTTCAGCCATTTTGATACGCCTCTCTCAGTTCTGCTTCCGAGAAGATACACCGGTAAGTGCGCCCATTATCCAACTCCTTGAAGCCCACCGAGGTCACCTTGCACAGCGGCTGCACATATTTGCAGCGCTCGGCAAAACGGCAACCGGATGGCGGTTTCTTGAGATTGGGGGGCGCTCCGGGAATTGCTGTCAGTTTCACATCCCGCACGCCCTCTTCCGGGACGATGATCGAGCCCATCAATCCTTTGGCATAGGGGTGGAGTGGATCAAAGACGATCTCTCTGGCGGTGCCTTTCTCCACGATTTGCCCGGCGTACATGACCATGATATCATCCGTGACGTTGTAGAGCAGGGGCAGCTCGTGCGTGATGAAGATCAGCGAGCCAATCAACCCGTCCTCCATCAGCCGCATCAGCATTTTGATGACCATCTTCTGCGAGGTCACATCCAGCGCCGAGGAAGGCTCATCGGCAATCAGCACTTTGGGAGAAAGCAACACTGCTATCGCGATTACCGTGCGTTGTTTCATACCGCCGGAGAGTTCCACAGGATATTTGTGTAAGACGCTCTCCGGTAACCCAACGGTCTCGAACAGGATTCTGGCGCGTTCATAAATCTCTTTCTTGTCGGCGCCCAGATCGTGGACTTTGATCACATCCTCGATGAAATTGATCACCTTCTGGGTGGGGTTTAGAGCGTTCATGGCGGCTTGGGGAATATAGGCGACATCTCGGCCCAACACCGCTTTACGCACGGTGTCGGGGTCCATCCCAGTGATATTGCGACCGTCCACGATAATATCGCCGCTTATGTAGTGCAGGGGAGCGAAATAGTAGCCCATCAGGCTCAACGCCAGCGTGGATTTGCCACATCCGGATTCACCCGCGATGCCCAGCGCCTTCCCTTCTTCGACCTGTAAGGAGACGTGGTCAACTGCGTAAACATCTTCCCGAAAACGGGTCACGTATTTGGTCGTCAGCTCTCTGACTTCTAATAGTATTTTTCCCATGTCACTCAATCCCTCAGGGCAGGATTAAACACCTGATCAAGACCTGTGTTCATCAGATTCATCGAGAATGTAATTAACGCGATGGTGATCAGCACAGGGAGGTACGCCCACCATTTTCCCAGAACGTGTGCCTGGTAGATCATGGCCCAGTTCATCATCAGTCCCAGAGTGGGCACATCTGTCGTTCTGGGACCCAGACCCAGAATAGACAGTCCAGCTTCCGCCAAAATACCGGAGGAGATTTGCAGGATCATCGCCATGACGACGTAGGAAGCGATGTAAGGGAGAATGTCGTTGAGGATGATGTGGACGAGAGAGTGCCCGGAAAGTTTCGATAGATTGACGTGGTCACGATTCCGCAGCGAGATCACCTGGGCGCGCACCGCGCGGGTGGTCCACACCCAAGAGGTGAATCCAATCACTACCGCAACGGTTGTGGCTCCGCGGCGTTCCTGCCCAATGCTGAATGAGATCAGGATCAGCAGCACAAAACCGGGAATGACCGTGAACAGATTGGTGACGAACATGATGATATCATCCACCCAACCGCCAACGTAACCTGCCAGCAATCCCAGGGTGAGTCCGACGAGGGTGGCAATGAGACCGGCGATAAAACCAATCTGCAGTGACACGCGGGTGGCTGTTACTAGCTGAGTCAGGACATCTCTGCCAAAGTTGTCGGTCCCTAACGGCAAAACCCGCACATTTGCCACCTGGGTGACATTCACGAACTCGGATTGCCCGACATTCCCCTTTTCCTCAAGCGCACCCGTATCGGCGTTTTTGGCGGCAATGATGGCTCCCTCAGTTGCCAAAAGCCCCTCGAGCGATGTGTTGAGCCGAATATAGTAATTGCGCTTGGCATTGGTCATCCCCGCTATTTGCATCTTGGGGTCAAAGTGAGTCTCCCACAAACCCAATAGCTGTGCTGTGTCTTCGATGTCAATAGCGTTGTCCGGAATTCCAATGGCTATCAGCCATTCCTTCATTGCCTGACGGTCTTCAGGAGTGAGTCTGCTGGCAATGCGCTTGGCGTCAGCGTCCTCCAGAAGTAGCGTATATTTGGGGGCGTTCATGCTATCGTAAACATTTACGTAGATCCCAGGTTTGAAGAAGGTACCCTGCGCGATGATAGTCAGGGGCGCATCAGTGATGATGAGTGGGTAGATGATCACAATCAACATAAGCGCCACAAAAATGACGAAACCAATAACAAACTTACCAGAGTGAAAGACTTGCTGAAGTGTATGTTTCATGCCGATATTTTCCTTTACCTAGCCGGTTAATCCGCTTGCGCCGCTTTGATGCGCGGGTCAATGATGCCGTAAAGGATTTCGATGGTGAAATTCGCGAGCAACACCATTAGCGTGATAAGCAACGTGGATGCTGAGATCAGCGGATAATCCTGTCCCATGACACCGTTGAGGAGTGTGTAACCCAGCCCCGGATAACTGAAAACGATCTCCGTAATCAGAGCGCCGCCGAACATAGTGCCAATAGATAGCGCCAAACCGGTGACTTGCGGGAGCATGGCGTTTCTAAACACATAACCGATGATCTTGCGATCCTTGATCCCCATGAATCGGGCAAACTTGACGTAATCCGCGTTTAGTTCGTAAATGGCCATCGAGCGCATGCCGATAGCCTGACCGCCTATCGCAATGACCACAATGGACCAGAAGGGGAGTTGGTAGTGAGTAATCACGGATTTGATGAAGTTCCAACTAAACTCGGGGATCAAGTCAAATCCATAGCCGCCTGAGGTAGGGAACCATTCTAGGGCAACGCCAAAGATGACCATAAAAATCACAGCCATGCCGTATGCCGGAAAATTGCTCGCGAAAATACTGAGGGGCATGAGCACCTTGTCGAAGCCCCCCTTGAGGTATGCGGCTAACGCGCCTAAAACATTTCCAATGATCCAACCGACGATGATGGCGGGGAATTGCAGACCAATGGTCCACAAAATAGAAGATTTGAGAGTGTCAGCTACAGTTCGGGGATATTGGCTAAATGAGAAACCAAAATCGCCTCGCAACACATTGCCGATATAGATGAAGAATTGCTCGTACATGGGTTTGTTAGTCCCGAACAATTCTGAGTATTGCTGATAGATTGCCTGGACCCCGCTCGCATCGCTCAGGCCTTGTGCCAATCTGGCCACGATGGCAGCTACAGGGTCACCTGGCATCAAGCGGGGTAAGGTAAAATTCAGGACAAATGCGAAGACAAACGTAATGGCGAACCAACCTAATTTTTTGAGGAAATACTTCCGATATGCTTTCACCGCAGCCCCTCCTGGTGGAGTCAATCAATATGTGCTTCCGGGTCGGCTATCTGTCTGCGGGCGCCTCCGGAATCCGAGGGTTTGAGTTCGAGTCGAAGTTGAAATGGCGATGAGAGGCGCCCCAAACAACTTTTCGGGGGATTTTGTGTGCGGGCACTGCCCGCACACAAAATCCTTCTCGACGACAATGTCAGAATCCGAACGACAGCTTACGGATTGACGAGCGTGATGTTGTACAGACAGGCGATACCCCAACCGTCCGTGCAGTCGAGCGGCGGGACGGGCGGGTTGCTGCCGTCATCCTGGTTCGGGAAGTTTGTCCAGACCGTCTCGTTCACGGTGTGGAATGACTGCGGGCGGTACATCAGCGTGAAGGAGGGGATGTCGGTCAGGTATATCTTGACCAACTCGGTGTACATTTCCTTCAGCTTGGCGGGATCGGTCTCGCCAGGGATGGCGACAATCAGCTCATCCACGCGGGGGTTGCTGTACTGACCCCAGTTACCGCTCCAGTTGCTGGCCATGCCAACCCACTCGGAGCTGAGCAAGTTGCGGATGCGTCCCCACGGCATCGTGGGCCCAGCGCCGGCGCTCCAC
>JAKJAC010000209.1 GCA_022707705.1 Chloroflexota bacterium | reverse complement strand
ACTTTCCGGTTCGCGTAGAGGTCCAGCAGCTCGTGCGCCAGCTCCGTGGTCGCCTCATGGACGCGGGCTTTGGCTTCTGCCCACGTGCCACCGCCGAGATGGCTGAGATGCGCTCCCAAGCCCTCTGCTCCAATATAGCGGCTCAAACGGTCAGCCTGGTGGATTGGCACGTAGAGGCGGTCGCGCCCCTCGTATTCCAGCAGCAGATACTCGCGCTCGATGTCATCCACACCGCGGGTCACCAACCCCTGGAAGATGCCGATGCCGTAGTCCTCGTGCACCACCATCGTGCCCGGTTGCAGGTCGGCGAAGGCGAATTCGGGCGTGGCAACGCGGCGCCGCGGGCGGCGGCGCGGTTCGGGCGGGCGCCATCCGAAGAGCTCCTCATCGGTGATGAGGTGGCGGGCGATTCTTGCCGCGCCGTACTCCGTGGTCGTTCCCGGCGCCAGGTGCCATCCTCCCGGCACCACCCCTTGCACAAACGTGACCAGCGTCTCCGGTGTGCTGTCGAGGTCTTCGTAAACCGGCGGCGGCGTGAACTCTTGCCAGAGCTCCGCCAATCGCGCCGCCTGGCGACTGACAATCACAATCTGGTCGCCGAGCTTGGTCCACTGCCGCAACCGTCCCAGAGCTTCGCCCAGTTTTCCGGCGAAATGGGGCTCCGGCGCAAAGATTTCCGCCAGCGGTCCCTCTTCACCTGGGTCGAGTGTCAGCACCGTGCGCTCTGCCAGGCTTGCCTGCCAATCCTCCCAGCTCACGTACGGCAGCGGCGCTTGACTGCCCGGGGTGTTCTCGGCAATCGCGCGTTCTTGCAGCGCTTTTGCCTCGTCGTGCAACTCTGCCCAACGCTGCTCGAAAGCCGCCCCATGGGTCAGATAGATGCGGCTTTCCGGGGGCAGATAACTGAGCAGCGTGGCTGCTTCCTGGTACATATACGGGAGATAACATTCCAGCGTGGGGAAGGGCACTCCTGCTTCCAGGGCTTGCAGGTCGCTTTCCAGCGGGACCCGTATCTCCGGGAGCAAGTCCTCCGCCAGGGTGTCGCGCAGGGCATTCAGGGCGCGCTCGCCGTCGCGCGGCAGCGCCTCCCGCACGGGCGTGAGCCAGAAGCTCTCGGCGCGACCCGTTGACCGCTGCGTTGCCGGTTCGAAGGTGCGGATGACTTCGATTTCGTCGCCGAAGAAGTCTAGCCGGTAAGGTTGCGCGGCTTGGGGTGGGTAGATATCCAGCAGCCCTCCCCGCTGGCTGATTTGTCCCGGCGCTTCGACCACGCTCACGCTTTCATAGCCGATACCCCGGCAGTGCCGCGCCAGGGCGGTCATGGATTCCTGCCCGCCCGTCTCGATGCGCCGCGCGGCGCGCCGGAATTGCCGGTACGGCAGCAACCGTTGCACTACCGCGCGCGCCGAGGCGATGATAATCGGGGGTGGGGTGGCATTGCCCGTCTGGGCGCGCTGCAAAAAGAGCGCCGAGAGCACCGCCAACCGGTCGGTAATCGTCTCCGGCGTCCAGGCGGCGCGCTCATACGGCATCACCTGCGGCTCTGGAAAAGAGAGAATCCGTTGGGGTTGGTTTAGCCAGTTGGCGCGCAGCGTCTGCAGGATCTGGCGACTTTCCGTCGCCGTGGGGGTCAGAATCAGTTGGGGACCCGGCAGGTCCTCCAGCAATGCCGCCAGCACTGCCGGAATCGCCGAGGCGAGTGTGGCTTGCGCGGGCAAATGCACCCCGCTCTCCAGACTTCCCCGTAACGTCTGGTAAGCGGCGTGTTCACGAATCCAGGATAGTAGACCGTTGAGTGCCATAGCGCTAAATGAGCCAGTCAAAGGGCGCTGCTGTGGTGACGCCCGTAAGGTTTCTGAAAGTCAAAAGCGCACTTCGCTCAGTGGCTTCGCTACGTGCGGCGCCGAAAACATCGCCGCATCCCTAACTTGCGGGTCCCGCCTCGGTGCCTAAGGGCGCGATGCGCCACGTCATGCCGGGGCGGTTGAGCTCCGGAGCGCCGGCAAGCCAATCCAGGGTGAGCTGGCGGCTCAAGCGCAGCACATCCTGCAGGATTGCCTGCTCTGCGTTATCGAAATCCTGCAGCACGTAGGCTGCAGGATCCATCCTTCCCGGAGGTCTGCCGATACCCAGGCGCAGGCGCGGGAAACTCTGAGTGCCTGTGTGTTGCATAATGGATTGTACCCCACGATGCCCTCCGCTGCTGCCCTCCTGGCGGAAACGCAAGGTTCCCAACGGTATGTCCAGGTCATCATACAGCACCAGCATCCGTTCAGGTGCGATTTTGTAGAAAGTCAGTAACGGGGCGACCGCTTTGCCGCTGTCGTTCATCCAGGTTTGGGGTTTGGCGAGGATGACACGGTAAGCGCCCAGCATCCCATGGGCAACCAGCGCGTGATGCTCTGAACGGCTGAAGGTCAAGCTATGGGTCTGCGCCAGCGCATCCACGGCTTGAAAGCCGATATTATGGCGGTTGCCGGCATACCGTGGGCCCATATTACCAAGCCCCACGATCAGAACGAAATCACTCATGCGATGGTTGGCGCGGGCGGCGTTGTTGGCGTAAGAAATAGCGCAAGGCGGCGCGGGCAGCCACGTAGAGGATTCCGATGGCGTACAACATCACCGCAATCCATACGCCGGATATAAAGGCTTCCTTGATGGCGGCGCCGGAGAAAAGCCCCTCCAGGTCAGGTCCATCGCCCTCTTCGTCTTCCGCAGCTGCGGCTTCGGTCGCGCCGGGCGTGACGGTCGGGCGGGGTGTGGCGGTGGGCGGTTGTTCGATGGTGGCTATGTCGATGGGACCGGTGGGTTGCAGCGGTTGCTCACCGCCCTCGATTGGTGTTTCGGGTGTAGCCGTGACGGTGGGGGTTGGGGTGGGCGTCGCCGGTTCATTCTGGACCGTGATGTTGTTCACAAAGTGCAGGTTGGGATGGGTGTTGCCGGTGGCATAGACCGCCAGCGCCAGGGTATACTGACCGTTGGGAATCTTCGTGGTGTCCCAGGTCGCCAGAGCGCCGTTGACCACCATCGTGGGCACGCTGAAGACGATGGGCGCCCATTGCGAGTTGCCCGTGGGGGTGGGTCCTGCCGCATAGAGGACCCCATAGGAGTTGAAACTGGTATGGGAAGCGGTACCTTGAATCACAACCTGCCCACTGACCGTTGTGCCGTCCGTGGGGTAAGTGATGACCCAGATATCACTTTGCGTCAATGGCGCTGCCAGGCTTGTGCCCGCCCCCGCGCCGACCAGGATCACGAGCGCTGCTAACCAGCACCTCAAAAATCTTGTTGCTCGCATACCGACTCCTCATTGTGGACTTGCAACTCACAAGTGTAACATGAAAGAGGGGGATGGCAAATCGGTGGGGCTGCGAAAGCCCCCCAAAACTGGGCTTCCGGCAAAATGAAAAGCTGCGGTACAATTAGCCTGGAGTAGAGGGACAGCATGCCCAAAGGACAACGCCATAGCGCCGCATTCAAATTCAGGGCGGCGGTCGCTTGCTTTGGGGTCTTGAAATAACCCTACGCGAGAAAGGATGTGGTGATAGTGAACTTGTTCGCCTCAAAACTCAAAGAAGTTCTGGTTTCCGTTCTCCCCATCACAGCTCTTGCGCTGATACTCAATTTCACCCTGACTCCCATGGATGCACGCATTGTCACCAAATTCCTCGTGGGTTCATTGTTGATGATAATCGGCATGCCGGTCTTTCTCTTAGGTGTTGACATTTCGATTACCCCCATTGGTGAACAAATCAGCGAAGTACTGGTAAAGTCTAACAAACTTTGGTTGATTTTGCTGGGTGGAAGTTTCTTCGGCTTCGTGGTAACCATTGCAGAACCCGATCTGCACATTCTAGCCAACCAGCTGAAAACAATAACCAGTGGTCGCTTCGATTCGAACCTCATGGTCGGGTGTGTTTCTGCCGGGGTTGGCGCCTTGATCTCTTTGGGTATTTACCGGATACTGAAAAACATCCGCCTGAATCGCTTTATGACGGTTGTGTATCTGATTATCTTGATACTGGGCTTTTTTACGCGCCCTGATTTCCTGGGCATAGCTTTTGACGCGTCCGGAAACACCACAGGCTCTGTCTCGGTGCCGTTCATTTTGGCTCTAGCCATGGGCATATCCAGAATGACCCGCAGCAACGAAAAAGAAGAGAATGATGGCTTTGGCATACTCGGTATTGCTTCGAGCGGAGCCATTGTGGCGGTCATGGTCCAGGGACTGTTTAGTGACACAGGTCCGATAGCCGGAAGCTTACCCGTGATTGAGCTGACCACGAATCATGTGCTTCTCGATTTCATTGTGAACTGCCCACAATATGCGCGAGATACGCTCATCGTGATTTTGCCGATTCTCATCATCTATCTGATGATTGAACGGATATGGATAAAAATGCCGTTGCGGAAATTAAGACGGCTGTTGGTAGGAAGCGTCTATACCTATATCGGTTTGGTCATCTTCCTTACCGGCATCAATGTGGGATTTCTCGACGCCAGTCGTCTTGTCGGTTATCAAATAGCCGCGTTTGATAAGCCGTGGCTTTTGGTGCTGATAGGTATGCTGTTCGGCGTGATTACCATTCCTGCTGAGCCATCGGTGCATGTACTCACGCGTCAGATCGAAGACAACACGGCGGGATCGATCAAAGCCATTACGGTGATGGTGACACTCTGCATCGGTGTCGCAGTGGCAGTCAGCTTATCAATGCTGCGGATTTTGATCCCGGAACTTCAACTCTGGCATGTTTTACTTCCGGGGATGATCATTGCTATTATCTTGTCCTATACGGCTCCGGATATCTTTACCGGCATTGCCTTTGACTCGGGCGGCGTTGCTGCGGGAACGATGACGTCAGTCTTCATTCTACCGTTTGCACAAGGAGCAGCGGAATTCATTCCCGGTGCGAGTATCATCCTGGATAGCTTTGGGATTATTGCACTGATTGCCATGACGCCCTTGGTCGCCCTTCAAGTATTGGGCTTGATTTATAGAATGAAAACTCCCCCTTTGCTTTCCGAAGAAAGTGCAATGAACACCGGTGTGGTGGAGGATTAATATGGCTAGACAAGAGTTGACCGCTGAAATGGGCTTAAGCTTGCTGGTGGTTGTCGTCAACCGTGGAAAGGGAAGCAAGGTATTGAACTTTGCGTGCGAGAAAGGCGCGAACGATGCCAGCTGCCTTTTTGGAACAGGTACAGTGAATAGTCGCATGCTACAGATGCTCGAAATGAACGACGTAGATAAAGAGGTCATCCTCATCGTCGTACCTACTGCGAGAGAGACTGAAATCCTGAATCAACTGAATATGAAGTTTCATTTTGAACGAAAAAACCATGGCATTGCCTTCACGGTGCCTCTTGCCGGCATCATGAAAATGAAAAGGGACACTTCGGTCAGATGGTCCCATACAGGCGAATCACAACACACCCAAGGGGATTACGTGGCGCTATTAACGATTGTGGACAAAGGCAAAGCCGCAAGTGTCGTTCAAATCAGCCAGACCGCCGGTTACTTTGGGGGCACCATCATTCGTGCCCGTGGTTCCGCCGGGAAATTGAATGTAGTGCTGGACATGATTGTCGAACCGGAGAAAGAAGCGGTGCTCATGGTAGTGGAAGGCGCAAGGGCGAACCATTTAGCGGCTCTTCTGAAGCAACAGCTGCACCTGGACCAACCCAATAGGGGCATTCTGATACAAATGGGTGTTAGCCAGACGATGGGACTGTTTCAGACAGACCAGCACGAGGGGTAAATGCATGGATAACTTTACGATGCTTGCCATTGTACCATTGGGATATGCTGATAAAGTAATCGCGGCTGCGAACGAAGCCGGAGCCTCTGGCGCTACCATTTTCCGTGCACGGGGCGCAGATCATACGCACGCCGAAGGGTTTTTGAGTTTCAAGGTCGAACCGGAAGAAGAAATCGTTCTGATCGCGGCAACAGGAGAGGTCATTAACGCGATTTGCGCCAAGATACATGAGAAATTCGAAAAGGACAGTGCGCGCGATGGTTCGATCTACATCCTCCCCGCGCGATAGGTTGAGGGTGAGGTGCTAGCGCCGGGAAATCGGTGTTGGTGTCCAATAGATAACATGTCGGCGTTGCGCACAGCGCAACGCCGACATGTTATCCAAAATCGCGGCTTTAGCCGTTGTTGAAAGCTACCCTACTCCAGACAGCCGTAAGGGTCCGGCAGCGTCTGGGTGAAATCGCTTTTCGCCCACATATCTGCCATCACATCCACATTGCAGCGCGTGACGATATCCATACCGGAGTTGGAGAAGGCAGGATACGTCTTGTCGTTTGTTGCGTGCTCATAGAGCATGTAGACCGTATCGTAGCCCCAGCCCCAGTATTTCTGCCCCACCAAGCCCTGCAGGTAGCCATCTTTCAACCATTCGAGTTCGATGGTGAGCGTATCGAAAACGACGGTTGTCAGCTGCCCGCCCTTCGCCGCTTGCTCCCACACCGGCATGGAACCGCGCTCGGCGAACAGGGGCCACAGCCCTACAAAGAACCATCCATCCAAATCGGGGTGTTCTGCCATCACTTCTTCGACCACCTGCACACCCTGGTTGATATCGTCATTGCAGTAGACCGTGGTCACGATTTCGATGTCGGGATACGCTTCGAGCGCCTCACTAAACCCGCGCGCGCGTTCCTCGAGGTTGAAGGCGCCGGGAACGCCGCTCAGCAGCGCTACCTTGCCCTCGGTGCCCATGAAGCGCACCAACAGTTCCGCGGCAGCTTTGCCGCCCTCGTAGTTGTCCACACCCAGGTAGGTGATGCGCTTGCTGTCAGGTGAATCCGAATCCCAGGTCATCACTGGGATGTTCATATCCACGGCTTGATTGATGGGCTTTTCACAGACCACGGGATCGTTGCAGGAGATGCCGATGGCGTCTGCGCCCTTGGCAATGGCATCCTCGACCACGCGCGCCTGTTCGGTGGCATCCGAAGCCAGGGATGCCATGTAGAGCACTTCGATCTGCTTGCCTGTGGCGGCGCTTAATTCTTCCGCCGCTTTGTAGGCGCCATCGCGCCCAATCTCAAAAACGGGATTGTTCAACGATTTGGGAATCCAGGCGATGGTAAAATCGGCGGGAGTTGTGGGCGTCGTCACGGGTCCAGACGTTTTACAGCCGGACAACAGCAGACTTAGGACGATAAGGGTGCAAACCAGAATCTTCACTCGCATGTGCACGATAGTCCTCCTGAAATGGATTCTTTGAGTGTTTGGGACCGTACTTAGAATAACCAAACCAGCGACCTGAACGGCTGATCTTGCCGTTCAAGCGATCTATACCTAAATATAACATACTTTGCGGAAATTGCACACCCCATTTCCGGTACAATTTCCGGATTCCCCCATTCTGTGCAAATTTTGGACTGAACTTCGTAAGAAACAGATGTTTGGGGTGCGCCAACGCTGCGTCCGCTGGGTGTGGCGCCACGCTGCCGCGCCTGAAATTACAAAAGGCTTCTCTTTAATTGGTTTTTTGCGGCGTGGTGCAGCCACGCCGCAAAAAATCAATCACAATGTGGTATATAATAGGCAGCAGAAAACGCTCTACGGCTGGAAATCACAAGTGCTCGGAGACAACATCAACCTTTCGAAGTCGTTAGTCAATTGGCGTGACTGTGGCGGATTGCCGGCGTCGGATGGGCGACGGTTGCGTAGTGGCATGCTCTATCGTTCTGGCGACCCCAGTCATGCGCGGGGGGCGGCGCTGCGATATCTGAAATCACTGGGCTTACGCACCATTATTGACTTGCGCTCGCCGCGCGAACGCCGCCACAAGGTATTGACCTTACCGGGCGCCCGCACGCTTTCCATCCCGATTGCCCTTGCCGAACTCACCGCAGAGC
>JAKJAC010000208.1 GCA_022707705.1 Chloroflexota bacterium | reverse complement strand
ACAGATTTCCTCACGTCGCATCCCCGGTTTGAGGTCGAGCGAGAGGCTGACCGTTTTGCCCGCGCGAACGGCATCCACCGCTGCCAGCGATAGGCTGAGCACCAGTGGTCCGGAGATGCCGAAGTGTGTGAACAGCACCTCTCCCGTCGGGGGGAGTGGCCACGGCGGCGGGATGACCTTTTCCTTCCCGGCAGCAGTTTGCTCCAGCAGTGTGCAGGTGACGTTTCGCAAGCTCACGCCCTGTAACGCTTTAGCGCGGGTTTTCTCCGCCACAGTGAGGGGGACGAGTGCAGGACGTAAGGGAACGAGGGTGTGTCCGAGGTCGCGCGCCATGATATAGCCATCGCCTGTCGAGCCGGTGCCGGTCCAGGAGGCGCCCCCGGTGGTCAGGATTACCGCATCGGCGGGCAATGTCTCACCCCCAACGCTGCGCACCCCCGTGACGCTGTCCTGGTCTACAAGAATCTGCTGGACCGCAACCCGATACCGGATTGTGGCGCCCTGTTCTGTCGCGTAGCGCACCAGCGCATCGCGCACATCGGCGGCGCGACCCGAGGCGGGGAAGAGACGCCCACCGCGTTCGACCTGGGTTTCCACATCATAGCGCCGTAGCAGCGCTAGCAAGTCATCCCGGAAGAAGCGATGGAAGGCGTTGCGCAAAAAAGCGCCGTTGCGTCCATAGGCAGTGAGAAAGGTCTCCAGCGGCGCGGCGTTGGTGATATTGCAGCGTTCCTGCCCGCTGACGAGGATTTTCTTGCCGGCTGCCTCCATCTTCTCCAGAAGCAGCACGTGCGCTCCGAGTTCAGCAGCGCGTCCGGCAGCCATTAGCCCCGCTGCTCCTGCGCCGATGACAATGACCTCGCGTCGTGATTTCATGCGCGGCGCAACCCCAGCACTAGCAGGCGCAGCTCGGCAGTAGCGGAGGTGTTTTCTATGCGATGGTATTCACCTGCTCGAATGAACACTGCATCGCCGGGACGCAGCACGCGTGCCAGCACCGGACTGCCCTCCGTGGGACGGTGATGCAGCTGCCCTGCGCCGGCGATGATATAGAGAACCTCATCCATCTCGGCGTGAGATTGCATGCCGGTCGCCGCCTGTGGTGCCAGCGCTGTGTCGTGCAACAAGACGAACGTCGCCCCGGCGAGTAACCCCTCAGCCGTGCCGCCTTCCTCGCTGAAGAGCCAGCGCACGGTAGTCTCGCCATTCCCTTGCCAGGGTAGCGGCATTTCTGGCGCCGGGTTTGCCGGAGTATAGCGCACACGCTTGATGTGGGCTGCACGTTTGAAGAGCACGCCGGAGACAGTGTCGTAGGGCGCGCGGTTGATATTGGCATGGGCGTTGGCTTGATGAAAATCCTCGGCGGGTAATGCCGCGGGTTCCCATGCTGTTTTTTCGGTTTCGTTTTCTTCATGCATCGTGGTCTGGTCCTTTGGGGGCGCTATCCAGCCAATCGAGCAAGTCCTCATAGGCAAAGGCATCGGCATTGGCGTTGACAAAACTGCTCACATCGGGATGCTCTGTCTGGAGTTGGGCGCTCAGGGTTTGAATGACGCCGATGTCACATTCGATGATAGCCTGCCGTAGTGCATCTAGCCATTCCTGAGATAATCCCTCTAATGGTGGAAAGGCGTTCACAACGTGACTTTCCCGGTTGTTGCGGGGGGGGTGTCTTTGTTGCGCTGCACGTATTCATGGGGGCTACAGCTGCCGGCAACACAAAATAGAAGGTGCTCCCCTCCCCGGGCACGCTTTCGACGCCCACCTGCCCTCCCAGGCGTTCAATGATTCGCTGAACGATCGAAAGCCCTAGTCCATGACCCTGTATGCGCACCTGATCGAGTCTGGTAAAGGGCACAAATAGTCGGGCTTGCGCTTCCTCGGAGAGACCCTGACCGTTATCGCGTACCCAGAAGCGTATCAGGGCGCCATCTTGAGCGTGGGAAGCCGAGGCATCCGGTTGAATCTCGCTCTGTGCCTTTGGCTGGTCCCAATTCCAGCCAATCTCAACCCGCGGCGGCAGCCCCTTTTCAGGTTGTCCGCCGTATTTGAGGGCATTGCTGAGATAATTCGCCCACACCTCTTCGATCCAGGGAGCATAGCCCAGTGCCTGAGGCCAGGGGGTTTCATTTTGGATGAACAGGGTAGCTTGGTGTTGGTTGATCTGGTCAAGCAGGCGTTGCTGCGCCTCGTGAATCACGTCTGGCATGGCTACCGGACCAATCGTGACCGTTTGCTTGCGCAAGCCGCTCAACAACATGAGCTCCTCGATAATGGTGTTGAGCTTTTTGCCCGTCTGCGCTATCACTTGCAGGGCGGACCGGTGTTGCACGTCGCTCAGCGGCATAGTCTCATCTTTGAGCAGGTCTGTGTATCCGATGATCAGGCCGATGGGGTTCTTGAGATCGTGCGCCACGGTGTGCGCGAAGGCATCCAGTTCGGCATTCTGCGCGGCGAGTTGTTCCGCATATTGGCGCAGGGCTTCTTCGCTCTTCCGTAGGGCTTCTTCGGCCTGCTTGCGCGCGGTGATATCATCTTTCACGGCAATGAAGTGCGTGACGCGCCCGTTACGATCCTTGACTGGGGAGATGGTTGCCGCTTCATAGTAGAGACTACCATCTTTCTTGCGATTGATGATTTCACCTTGCCAGGTATCGCCACGGCGAATGGTCGTCCAGAGATCGTGATAGAGCTCCGGACCGTGAAATCCGGATTTCAGAATGCGTGGGTTTTGCCCCAGAGCCTCTTCGGCAGTATAACCGGTGATGCGTGTGAAAGCGGGGTTGACGTACTCGATTGTTCCCTGGGTGTTCGTCATCACAATGGTACTGGCGCTTTGTTCGATGGCCCGCGTGAGCTTGCGCAGCTCCAGATTTTGCGCTTCCAGCTGCTGCTGGTACTCCTGCAATTGCGACTCGATCCGTTTGCGTCGGGTGATATCACGACCGATGGTTTGCAGGGCAACCCGTTCATGATACTCCAGCCGAGAGGTCGTGACCTCGACATCAATGACTGAACCATCGAGGCAAATGAGCTTCTCTTCCAACAATGGCGCTGGCTCATGATTGGCTAGCGTATCCGCGACACGTTGCGCAGCGAGCGCCCGTTGTTCAGGGTGGACAAATTCCAACGCCGGGCGCCCCAACAAATCTTCTGGTGTCACTGCCTTGAGCATCTTTACGGCAGACGAGTTGACGAAGATGATGTCACCGTCTTGGTGTACTACAACGGCTTCGGGTGAAAGCTCCACCAATTGCCGGTAGCGGTTTTCGCTCTCCTGAAGGGCGTGTTGCTGTTCGGCGTTCTCCAGGAATAGACGTTGATTGATCATCAGGAAGATGAGAAATGTTGAGGCGAATACAAGAACCTGGTAACCCATATTTGTGAATATGTCCACTGGTCCTTGTTCGGCGAGAAAATCACCTTGTGGAAGCAGAATGATGTTACTGATGATGCGCACGATACTGACAACACAGTAACCTGCAAAAACAACCGTGAGCCATTTGGCGATGAAGGAGTATTTTGCCTTCTGATTGTTTGTTACCCAGATGCACTGTAGGAAGATGACCAAAATTGCTACGGCGGTGTTGATATTCCGCGCTGTCAGATCAGATTTGTCAAACGTGAAATAGGCATGAATGGCCAGGAAAATGACCAGGAACGCGATTTTTCGGGCAGGATGGCTGCGCTGCTCAAAGAAACGCTCCAGACCAGCGCAGAACAAAATCGTTCCCCCGATGATGAGTGCGTTGCCGGCCATAATGGACAATTCGGTTGGTATTGGGCCAGGGCTGCGCAGGGCAAAGACCAACAGTGCAATTCCCTGCATGGCAAAATCGGCTACCCAAAAACCTATGCCTGCAAGGCGGTGGCGATTCTGCAACCAGAACAGCGCCATCATGCCGGCGCACAGAGCATAGCCAACTGCCTGGTTGAATACGAGAGTGCGTAAGTCTAGGTTCATAGCTCTGAGTATAACTTGTTTCTCCGTAAACGGCAATTGGTAATATCCGCAATCTTCATTATTCGCTGCTCGTGTTATAATGAGAGCGTGCAGGGTGCGCCTTGCGATCTTTGTATTTGGGAGTATGCATGCCTAAACTCAAGGAACTCTCCGTTCAGGGCTTCAAATCATTTGCTGAAGCGGTGACGCTCACCTTCCCGACCGGGATCACAGCGATTGTGGGACCGAATGGCAGCGGTAAGAGCAATGTAGCTGATGCTGTGCGCTGGGTGTTGGGCGAGCAGCGGATGCGCTCGCTGCGCGGGCGCAGTGGTGAGGATATGATTTTCGCGGGCAGCAAGAAACGCTCGCGCGCGGGAATGGCTCGTGTCGCGCTCACTTTCGATAATAGCGATGGTTGGTTGCCTCTCGATTTTGCCGAAGTGATTATCGAGCGCCGGACTTACCGTGATGGCAAGACCGATTATCTGCTTAACGGGAGCCGCGTCCGCTTGATGGATTTGCGGGATGTGTTGGACCGTGCGGGGCTTGGGCGTGACGCTTATCTGACTGTCGGTCAGGGTCTTGTCGACCAGGTGCTCTCCTTGCGCCCTACAGAGCGCACAGGGTTATTCGAGCAGGCTGCGGGCATTGCTCCTTACCGCACCCGCCGTGAGGAAGCTTTGCGTCGTCTGGATGACACCCGGCACAATTTGGAGCGGGTTCAGGATATCATCGGTGAAATCGAACCGCGCCTGCGCCGTCTGGAACGCGAGGTCGCCCGCGCTGAGCAACACGCGGAACTCTCCGCCGAGCTCAAATCCCTCTTACGCATCTGGTATGGCTATCGCTGGGGGCAGGCATTACAGAAACTGGAGGGCGCGCGCCAACGGTCTCAGTATCGCGCCGAGCGGGTAACTCGCCAGCAAGAATTCGTGGATGCTCTGGCAAGTCGCATCACCGGGCTGCGGGGGCAAATGGCGACCCTGCGCGCTCAGTTGGCAGAGTTGCACCGTGAAAACAGCGTGCGCCACGCTGAGGCAGAGGCATTGCAACGCGACCTCGCCGTCACTCAAGAACGGCGGCGTTTGCTACAGGAGCAACAAGTTGAAGCGCAGGCAAACCTTGCCCCGCTCCATGCTGCGCAGGAAGATGCGGTCGCAGAGCTGGCGCAGTTGGAGACGGCGCAGCGCGAAGCGGCTGAGCGTTTAGCGCAGGCGCAAACAGCGCTACGCGCCGTGGAGGCGGAGTATCGCAAAGTGGAGGCGCATCGCCATATGCTGCTGAGCCGTCAGAGCGCGGCGCAGGCGCAGGCGCTTGAACATCGCCATCGCCTCACCGACCGGCAGAGCCGTCTGGAGCAGCTGGTGGAACGCGCGGAGCAGTTGCGCGCCCGCGGTGGGCAAATCGAGAGCGTCCTGGGGGCGGCGCAGGAACGCCGTCGCCAGCAACAGACGCAGGTAGAGGAGGCGCGCCGCGCCCTGGAGCAGATTGAGAGCGCCGCAAAGGGCGAACAGGCAGAAGAGGAACGCCTGCAGGCAGCTCTAGATGCCGCTCGCGCGGAGGGTGAGCGGCTGCGCCGTGAGTTAGCCCAAAAACAGCTCCCCTATCAACAACTCACCGCGCGATTGGATGCCCTGGAACGGCTACATTCGGAAGGCGCCGGCTTGTATGCAGGCGTCCGTGCTGTCTTACAGGCTGTGGAGCGTGGGCAGTTGCGAGGCTTACCCGGTACGTTTGCTTCGCTGGTTCACGTTCCCTCAGAGCTCGATAAAGCGATCGAGACCGCGTTGGGCGGTCAACTGCAAGATGTGATTGCCACGCATTGGGATGATGCACGCGCCGGTATTGAATGGCTCAAACAACAGCGTGCTGGAAGGGCAACTTTTCTGCCGCTGGACAATTTGCGTCCTCCGGGACCCCTGGAATTGCCTGCCCTCAAAGGCGTGATTGGTGTGGCTTCCGCATTGGTCAGCTATGAGGACCGCGCCTTGGAGCCGGCAGTGCAGCTGCTCCTGGGGCGCGTGGCTGTGGTGGAGGACCTAGATGCGGCGCGCGCGTTGTATCAGCAATTGCGGGGAAACTACCAAATTGTCACGCTGCAAGGCGAAATCCTGCGCTCCGGGGGTTCGCTCACGGGCGGGCAGGAACGCCGTGAGCGTGAAGGCGAGAGTCTGCTCTCTCGTGAGCGCGAACGCCGTGAATTGCCGGGTCGCGTGGAGGGTCTTGCAGCTGAGGTGCAAGACTTAACGGCAGCACTGGGGCGCAGCGAGGAGCAATCCCGTACGCTGGCGCAGGACCTGCGAGCGCTCTCTGAGCGGCAGCGTGAGGCAGAGCGCCAACGCCAGAGTGCCAATCGCGCCCTGGAACGTGCCATCCGCGACCTGGAGCAGGTAATCCAGGAGACGGATTGGCAACGCCGCCTGTTGGGAGAAGCGGGGGAGGAGCGGGAGCGCCTGGAAGCGACGCGCCTGCGACTGGAGCAAGAGCACCGGCAAATTGGGGCGCAGCTTGCGGAGGCGGAATCCCTTGCGGCTAAAGCGGCAGCTGAGCTGGCGGCAGCTTCAGATAGTGAAGCGAACCAGGCTGTGTCTGAGCAGCGTACACAGACCGTGTTGGTTCAGCAGAGCTATGAAAATCAACGGGTGCTATTCGCAACCCGCCAACGCGAATCGGAGCGGTTGCGGGGGCAGATTGCTGCGCAAGAGCAGCGCGTGACCGCGTTGGATGAGGAGCTGGCGACACTCTCTCAACGCCTTGAAGTGCTGCGTACCGGTTACGAGACCGCGCGTGTGGCTGCCGAAGGCACTTCCAGGCAGATTCCAGCGCTTGAGCAGGCGCTTACCGGGTTGGAACAGCAACAGGAGCAGCTCGAGCAGGAAGAGACGCGCTTACGCAATACACTGCGCGAAGCTGAGCAGCGCTACGCTGAGGTTGAGATTGATGCGCGCCGTCGTGAGGACCAGCTGGCGACCTTACGCCATGAGATTGAAGAGGCTTTGGAGATAGTGGTTGCTGACCTGCCGGAGAATCTCTCGGTGCAGCATCCTTTGCCAATGAGCGATATTGCCACCTCATTGCCTGCCGTCGCCGAATTGCCTGAAGGGTTGGAACAGCAGCTCCGGGATTTGCGCACGCAGATTAACCGGCTTGAACCTATCAACACGACGGCGAAACAGGAATTCGAAGAGGTTGCGGAGCGGCACGGCTTTTTGCGTGAACAGGCAGCGGATTTGGAGACCGCCTCGGCGCATCTGCGCAAGATTATCGCCGAGCTGGATGAATTGATGCAAACGGCTTTCAATACCACGTTCCAGGCGATTGCGACAGAATTCTCGCGGGTCTTTGCGCTGCTCTTCAACGGCGGCACGGCGAAACTGGTGCTGGAAACCAGTGCTGAGAGCGATTTGCCCGGCGTGGAGATTGTTGCTCGCCCACCGGGGAAACGCACCTCGGGTTTGGGGATGCTATCCGGCGGTGAGCGCACGCTCACCGCTGTGGCGCTGTTGTTTTCCGTCATGCACGTCAGCCCCACAGCTTTCTGCATCCTCGATGAGGTAGATGCCATGCTGGACGAGGCGAACGTGGGTCGCTTCCGTGCCATGCTGCGCGATTTGGGACGTTCTACGCAATTCCTCATCGTGACCCACAATCGCGGCACGGTGGAGGTGGCGGATACCATTTACGGTGTCTCCATGGGTGAGGATGGTGTTTCGCAGGTGCTTTCCTTGAGTCTCCAAGACCTGCCGACGTCTGAGGAAATCTGATTCGTCACTCCGTTTTCGAAGCGTGCTCAAGTTATGGCGCGGGTAGTCCCCAGCGACCAGGCAAAAATCGAGAGTCTGCAGATGGTTCGAAGGTCTCTTGGGATTGGTGTATTGGGCGTGTTCCGTGCCTCCAATACACTCTTTGCAGCGCTTAGGGCATTTTTTACAGGAGTAGCATCCTCTTATGGCGG
>JAKJAC010000207.1 GCA_022707705.1 Chloroflexota bacterium | reverse complement strand
CTTCCCATCGGCAAGCATGTCACCGCAAGGTGGCATGCCTGCCACCGCCAGGCGCAACTCGCCATCGCGGCTCTGGTCCCGCTTGTTGGTGCAAGCGGGGGAACGCCGAACAGTTACTTCACTTGTCAGATTGGGAGATCCAGGTATAATGATGGACGTGGATGCCACCCTAGCTCAATCGGCAGAGCAGACGCTTCGTAAGCGCCAGGTTTTGGGTTCAATTCCCAAGGGTGGCTCAAGGGCCCCGCAATGTCGGGGCCTTTTGTGCATCTAGGTGAGGGCGAAATGCGCGGAAGGCAAATCATAGAGCGATTATGGGTCTGGCTCAACGGATCAGCCTTCTTGATACTACCACTTGTGCTGGTAGGGTTGGTCTCCCTATTGACCCTTTGGCTCCCGCAATCGCCTGTCCCCTTCTCCGAGACCGCCGCTTTTTCACGCTGGGTAGCCAGTGTCCACACCCGCCTCGACCCTTACACAGAACGTTTAGCAGCCTGGGGCTTGCTCTCGCTAAAGAGCACGCTCTGGTTGCGGTTGCCACTGGCACTCTTGGGACTAACCCTGGCAGCGCGCGCTACGACGTTAGTTGAGCAGTGGCGCGGCTTGCCTCGCTTCACACGTATCCGGCAGATAATGATGTTCCTGGGCTTGCTTACCATTCTTTCAGGGTGGGTGCTGCAACTACGTTGGGGCTGGAACGAGACAGGGATCTACGCCTGGCCCGGAGAACCGGTGGCGCTGCCCCGGAGCGGCACTGTGCTTCCACCATTTGAAGACGTACCGCACAACCCACGGTATGGATTCGGTCTGTTTGTGTTTCAGGAAGAGCTGGCATTGGGATTGGATATTCAAGCGCGCGATGATAACGGCGATATTGTTCCCTTATTGCTCTCAAGTCAAAGCGCCGCACAGGAACGGATTCGCCTGATCCTCAGTAATCAGCTGCCGGATGGCTATTTCGGTATTCCAGAGGCGGATTTGGTTTTTCGAGTGACCCTACGGCAAACCCCGCCAGAACCGGAGTTTCAGGCGCAAATCTATCGCAGTTCCAGCGGTGCTTTGATCACTGAGACTACCTTGCGTAGCGGCGGTGTGATCTTTGCCGATAAGCTCCAATTGCAGCTCGATAGCCTCTCTGTGCCTCAGTTGCGTGTCGTCTATAACCCTGGAGCGCCAGTGACACTTGCAGGTTGGGGCCTGCTGGTGCTAGCTGGAGTCCTGAGCAGCGTTGAACGGCGTAAACGCCCGGCGCTTACGCCCGGCGCCTCAGACCTGGGGACATAGACGTTCGCGGGGTCCAAAAGCGGAGTATAATGAAAACTGGTCGCCCCACGCCAAGAGCGTGCTGGCAATCTGCTTGTTGATTAAATCCCAAGACAGGAGGGAGTTATGCGCCCATTGATTATCGGCGTAGCCGGAGGAACTGGTTCAGGCAAAACCACTGTAGCCAATCGTATTCTTGAGCGCGTGGGAACGGAACATATCGCTTACATTCCCCATGATGCTTACTATCGCGACCTCAGCCACTTGCCCTATGAAGAGCGGCAGAAAATCAACTTCGACCACCCCAACTCGTTGGAAACAGAACTGATGGTACAGCATCTCGTGGAGCTGCGGGATGAGCGCCCGGTGGAAATCCCTGTCTACGATTTCACCATCCATACGCGCACCAAAGAGACCCGTCATGTTGATCCGGCGCGAATTGTGTTAGCCGAAGGGATTTTGATCTTTGCTGAGCCAGAATTACGCCCACTTTTCGATGTCAAACTTTTCGTGGACACCGACGCTGACATCCGTCTTATCCGGCGCTTGCAGCGGGATGTGGAAGAACGCGGGCGCACAGTGCAATCGGTCATTGAGCAGTATCTGCGCACGGTACGTCCGATGCACCTGGAGTTTGTTGAGCCTAGCAAACGCTATGCGGATGTGATTATCCCAGAGGGTGGGTTCAATGAAGTCGCGATAGAGATGGTTGCGGCACGGATTAGGGGCTTGTTACAGGAAGCAAATGGTGTATGAGGGATAAAGTCAGGATTCACGCCACCGCCGAAGTAGCAGAAAGCGCGCAAATAGGCGAGGGGACTTCCATCTGGCACCAATGCCAGATTCGCCCGGATGCCCAAATCGGGCGGAATTGCATCTTCGGCAAAGGTGTCTACGTCGATTTCGGCGTCAAAATTGGTGACAACGTCAAAGTGCAGAATTACGTCTCCATCTACCATGGAGTGGAGATCGAAGACGGGGTTTTTATCGGACCGCATGTCTGTTTTACCAACGACAATCTCCCCCGCGCCATCAACCCCGATGGCACTCTCAAATCCGCCGATGATTGGGTACTGGGGCGGATTCTAATCCGGCGCGGCGCAGCCTTAGGCGCGAATTCGACCATTTTGCCGAAAGTCGTCATCGGCGAGTGGGCGATGGTCGGCTCAGGGAGCGTCGTCAGCAAAGATGTGCCTGCGTATGGGTTGGTCTACGGCAATCCGGCGCGTTTGCATGGTTTTGTCTGCCCGTGCGGGCAACGCCTGGAAGCTGCCGGGCAGGATGCGGAGACCGTCCATGCACACTGTTCGAAATGCGGGGCGCAGATCGAGATTCCGCTGCAAACATGGCGACAGGCAAAGTGACGAGTAGTAGCGAGTGATGGGTTGAATCCCCCATCACCCAGGTTGGCCAAACCATGACGAGGAGCGCAATACCATGATTCCCATCGCCAAACCCCAGATTGGGGATGAAGAAAAACAAGCTGTTCTGGAAGTGTTGGATTCGGGCATGATTGCCCAGGGTCCCCGCGTGAAAGCCTTCGAGGAGGGTTTCGCCGCGATGTGTGGCGTGAAGCACGCCGTAGCCACGAGCAGCGGCACCACGGCGCTCCATGTAGCCTTACTGGCGCATGGCATTGGACCGGGCGACGAGGTCATCACTTCAGCCTTCACCTTCATCGCCTCGGCGAACAGTGTCCTGTTTACGGGCGCGCGCCCTGTGTTCGTGGATATTGATCCCGCGACGTTCAACCTCGATCCGGCAAAGATTGAGGCGGCAATCACACCCCAGACGAAAGCCATCATGCCGGTGCACCTGTTTGGCTTAACCTGTGATATGGCGCCGATCCTGGATGTTGCCGCCAAACACGGCTTGCTCGTCATCGAGGATGCTTGTCAGGCGCACGGAGCGGAGTACCAGGGACAGCGCAGTGGGAGTTTTGGCACAGGAACTTTCTCGCTTTACCCCACCAAGAACATCACCTCCGCCGAAGGCGGCATGATCACCAGCAACGACCCGGTCATTGATGAGAAATGCCGCGTCATCCGCCAGCACGGTATGCGCCGTCGTTACTATCACGACGAATTGGGTTTCAACTTCCGGATGACGGATGTCCACGCGGCGATTGGATTGGCGCAACTGCAGAAATTGGAGCGCTTCAATGCTGCGCGGATTGCGAATGCCGCCTACCTGAGCTCCCACCTTCAGGGCGTCATCACGCCGGTGACGCCGGCAGGGCAGCGGCATGTCTTCCACCAATACACCATTCGCGTGGAGGGTGGACGCCGCGATGCGCTGGCGCAACATCTGAGCGCCAACGGCATCGGCAACATGGTCTACTACCCGGTGCCCATTCACCAGCAGACCTTCTACGTCAACGAGTTGGGCTATGGCGAGGTGCGTCTGCCGGAGACCGAGCGCGCGGCGGCAGAAGTGCTTTCACTGCCGGTGCATCCGGCGTTAAGCCAGACAGACCTGGAGACCATCGTCGCCGCAGTGAACAGCTTTACGGGGGTGTAGGGCATGGGAACCCTGAAAGCTGCGGTAATTGGCGTCGGCTCAATGGGGCAGCATCATGCCCGCGTGTACACCGAACTTAAGCAGACCACCCTGGTAGGTGTAGCGGATGCGCTGCCGGAGACGGCGCAGCGCATCGGCGGGAAGTACGGCGTCCCCGCGTACAGCGATTACCGGGAGTTGCTGGAGCGTGAGCGTCCCGATATCGTCACCGTTGCGGCGCCCACACAGGAGCACCATAGCGTGGCGGTAGCAGCCCTGGAAGCTGGATGTCACGTGCTGGTGGAGAAACCTATCGCGGCAACCCTTGCAGAAGGCGAGGCGCTCATCGCGCGCGCGGCAGCGCTGAAGCGCAAATTGATGGTCGGGCATATTGTGCGCTTTAGCCCGAGCATTCAAGCCCTCAAGCAACATCTGGATGCAGGTGAATTGGGGCGCGTCTTCCAGATTATCTGCCGGCGGGTAGGACCGTTCCCGGCGCGGATTCGGGATGTGGGTGTCGTCATTGACCTGGCGCCGCACGATCTGGACGTGATGCGCTTTATCACCGGAGATGAGATCGTGCGCGTGTTTGCCGAGACGGAGCAACAAATCCATACCGCGCACGAAGATCTGGTACTGGGCATGGTGCGTTTCCGCAGCGGAATCTCCGGATTGTTGGAAATCAATTGGTTGACACCCACCAAAGTGCGCGAAGTGGTGGTGTTGGGGGAGCGCGGTATGTTCCGCGCCGACGATTTGACCCAGGATTTGTACTTCTACGAAAACGCAGAAGTCAATGGCTTGGAATGGGGGCATCTGAGCCTCCTCAAGGGTGTGAGTGAGGGGCGCATGGTGCGCTACCCGATTGCCCGTCATGAGCCACTCAAAGCGGAGTTGGAGGCATTCGCGGCAGCGGTGGCGGAGGACCAGCCCGTTCCGGTCAGTGGCGCCGATGGGTTGGCGGCGTTGCGATTGGCGCTGGCATTGGTGCAATCTGGGGAAAGCCAGCAGATTGTAAGCGTATGAACGAAAAGGCGAAAAGGCGAATGAGCGAATCAACAGACCAGCAAACCGCTGTAACCTGCGCGCTTCTCAACGAATTACAGCGGAAATTGGCAGACAAAACAGCGAAGTTGGGCGTTATCGGGTTGGGATATGTGGGCTTGCCAGTAGCGTGCCTTTTTGCAGCGGCAGGTTTTAAGGTAATCGGCGTGGATATCCAGGCCGAGCGCGTGGTGAAAATCAACGCGGGCATCTCCCCCATCGAAGGCGATGAGCCAGGGCTGGCAGAGCTATTGGCAAAAGTTACCCACGCAGGCACACTGCATGCGACAGATACGTATGCCCCGCTAGCCGAGTGCGACATCATCACCGTCAACGTAGAGACTCCAGTGGACGAACAGCATGTCCCACGGTATGCGGCTTTGCAGAGTGCGCTGCGCGCATTGGGAGCTGTGCTGAAAGAAGGGGCATTGGTGATTATCGAATCCACCATTGCGCCCGGGACTATGGCGAAACTGGTTAAGCCGATATTAGAAGAAACTTCGGGCAAGCGCGTGAACGAGGGTTTCTATTTAGGGCACTGCCCGGAGCGGGTGATGCCGGGCAAGTTGCTGGCGAACCTGCGTGGCGTGAGCCGCGTTTGTGGTGGGGAGACGCCGGAGATAGCTCAAACCATGATCGCGCTATACCGGCAGGTAGTGCGGGCTGATTTGGACCCGGCAGACTGCGTCACCGCAGAACTGGTCAAGACGGCGGAGAACGCCTACCGTGATGTAAATATCGCTTTCGCCAACGAGGTCGCGCTCGTCTGCGAGGCGGTCGGCGGGGACGTCTGGAAAGTGCGCGAGCTGGTCAACAAATCACCGGGTCGTAATATGCTTTTGCCAGGCGCTGGTGTAGGCGGGCACTGCATCCCCAAGGACCCCTGGTTGTTGGTCTACGAGGCGCAACTGCAGGGTGTTCCGATTCGTCTGATCCCCGCGGCGCGTGCAGTCAATGAGGCAATGCCATTCCACATGATCGAACTGCTTGAAGCTGCACTGGTGGAAGCAGGCAAGGCGGTAACCGGAGTGCGGGTGTTGGTGCTGGGTTATGCCTATCTGGAGAACTCGGACGACACTCGCAATTCACCGAGTGCCGTGCTGGTAGAGCGCTTACGCGAGTTGGGCGCGGCAGTCGTGATTCACGATCCCTATGTGGCAGAGTATCAGGGCGATATTTACAGAATGGCGCAGGGCTGCGACGCCGTCATGGTGATGGTTACTCATAGCGAGTACAGGCAATTGGATTGGGCGACACTGGGGATACCGATTGTGGTGGATGGACGGCATATCTGCGATGTAGCCCCTCAAAATCGAACTTATCGCGCGGTAGGGCAGAGGATAGTATCGTGACTGCATCTCAGCCGGAGACCGAAACCCTCGTCGAATCGAGCTTCGGCAAAGGCGACTTTGCACGCAATGTGCTAAAGCTCGCCGGTGGGGCAGTGCTCGCACAAGGGATTACCTTCCTGGTAGCTCCTGTAGTCTCGCGGCTCTATACACCCGCCACGATTGGAACCCAAAACGTCTTTGTTTCGCTGGTCAGCATTCTCAGTGTCATCATCTGTCTGCGCTACGAATACGCCATCATGTTGCCGGATACGGATAGAGAAGCTGCCAACATCGCCGCGGGGAGCATTCTCATTGCATCCCTCATCAGTATAGCAACCGCTGTCATTCTCTTCTGGGGTGGACCTGGGCTTACCTCCTTACTCAAGACTCCAGAACTGCTTCCGTATCTTTGGTTGGTGCCGGTTGGGCTGTGGATTCAGGGCATATTCCGCGTCATGAACTACTGGAATTCGCGCTCAAAGCACTTTGGCCGGCTTTCGGTCGCACAGGTTGTCGCGTCCCTAACCACCAGCAGCGCACAAATAGGCATGGGAGTGAGTGGGCAAGCCACCACTGGCAGTCTGATAGGCTCATGGATTGCAGGGACCACGGCTTATACTGGAGTGCTCACGATCCAGGCGCTCAAAGGCTCGTGGAGGATCTTGCGAGACGGATTTCGATTGCCCTATATCCTCACCGGACTGAAACGTTATCAGAAGTTCGCGCTTATTGACTCGTGGGGGGGATTTGTCAATGCGCTTTCGTGGCAGCTTCCGACGCTGATGTTGTCATCTTTCTTCTCCCAGACGATTGTGGGATACTATGCGCTTTCCAATCGGGTCATCACCATGCCCCTGACTCTGATTGGCAATGCGATTGGTCAGGTGTTTTTCCAGAGGGCCGCGGAATTGCGCCAGGACCCGGCAAAACTCAGCACCTCGGTCCGGATGGTCTTTCGGGTGCTGGTAGCACTGGGGTTATTGCCAGCTCTCGTGCTCACGATTGCCGGCAAGGAGCTGTTCATGATTGTCTTCGGCTCCAATTGGATCGAAGCCGGAATCTATGCACAGATTTTGGGATTATGGATGTTTTTCCTCTTCACTTCATCTCCACTTGGTATCCTGATGCCTGCACTCGAACGACAGGAAATCGCGCTCATTATGCAGGTAGTCATTCTCTTGACGCGAATCGCAGCGTTGACCATTGGGGGGGCTACCCACAACGTCTACATCGTGCTGGGAATTTGGTCAGGAACCGGCGTGTTGGTCTATGGAGGCTGGACGCTGTGGAACATGAAAATCGCCCAGGTTCCTCTTGCTTCAGTCTGGGCAATATTGCTGCGTTATACCCTGCGTGCCTTACCCTTCGCGAGTATTCTGTTGGTTCTCAAAATCGCATTTCACCCATCGCCCTGGCTCATCTTTTGTGCTGCGATAGGCGCAGTCGGCGGATATTATCTTTTTCTGATGCGCCAGGAAGTTGATCTCTATCGCTATCTTCTTGCACTGAAAGATTTCAGGAAAGTCTCATGAATAATCGCTCCAATAGAACATTCCAGCCGGAGAAAACCTGCTATACCGCGCAACGGGCCGAAATCGTACAGCTCATCCCACAAGAAGCAAAACGGATTCTGGATATCGGCTGCGGTCGGGGTTATCTGGGGCGTACTCTCAAAGCTGCTCGGTCCGTTGAAATCGTTGGCGTCGAAATCAACCCTTCCATGGCTGAAGAAGCCTCCAGCTATCTGGATCAGGTCTTCACGGCGGATGTGGAAACTTTCGCCTTGCCCTACCCGC
>JAKJAC010000206.1 GCA_022707705.1 Chloroflexota bacterium | reverse complement strand
CGCGTTCAGAGAACTGTGGGGGAAGACCTCCCTTTCGATTTTCCCCAAGTGCCACTCGTAACCTTTCGCCTCCAGGATTAAAAACACCTTGTGGTATAATCTTTCTCTGTGAGAGCCAAACGATCGCGCTGCTGGTTGTGGACTGGAGCGCTGCTCCTGAGCATGGGGTTGTGGAGCGGCTGTGGCACCGTGCTCACCCCGGCAATCGCCCCCACACAAACCGGGATGGCGCAGGCGCCGCTCACTGCCGCAACTTCTACCGCCACAATTGCGCCGGCGGCTTTTTTGACTCCCATCCCGCCAACGCCGACTTTCACTCCTTCGCCTTCTCCCACGCCCGTGGTGCATTATGTGGCTTCTGGGGACACGCTTTTTGGCATCGCTCTGCAATACGGCATCACCGTGGATGCGCTCCTCTACGCCAATGGACTGGATATTGATGACTACCTCAGCATTGGGCAGGTGCTGATTATTCCCATGCAATCTGAGGAAGCCGAGTTGCCCCTCACGGCGGCTGAACCGGTGGGCAATTTCATCCTGCCCACACCGACCCCACAGCCATTGGAAATCAGGGGGCTTTCATTGCGCCGCACTGCGGTTGGGGGCTTGCTCTGTATGGGTGTGGTGTACAATAGCATTGATGCCCCGGTGACCAATTTGCAGGTCCAGGTGGTCCTGGTGGATGCTGCCGGCAACCCACTGGCGCAGCAGGCGACTCTCGCCGCAGCGGATTATCTGCCGCCAGGACAGGGGGCGCCTTTTGCCGCAATGTTCCGCGACCCGCCTGCTTCAGCTGTGGACGCGCGGGCGGCATTACTGCGCGCTGAGACCATCAGCGCCATCACCGCGGATTTCGTGCCGTTGACCGTCGCCGACCTGGATGCCGGGATGTCTGGACCGCAATACCGTGTGGCGGGGAACCTGCTCAACACATCCGGCGCCAATGTGGCGCTTCCCACCGTCGTCGTGACGCTCTATGATGCGGAGGGGCTGGTCTTGGGCTATCGTGAGGCGGTATTGGAGAACGCGGGAACCCTGGCGCCGGGCGCACAAAGCGCTTTTTCGGTGCTGCTGACCTTCCAGGGCATCACACAACCGGCTGAATATCAGATTGGCGCCTGGGCAGTGCTTGCCCGGTGAACTCGTTGGGTGAGGATGAAAATGGCTGAATCCAGAAAATACCGCAGCATTCGCGCCATCGTTGATTTTCTCTTCCATCTGTTGGCTCGCATTGAGGTCGTGGGCGCCGAGAACGTCCCCCAGGAAGGGACGCTCATTATCGCCATCAACCACGTCAGCCGTTTGGATAGCGCCCTGATTGGCATCACCACTTCGCGCCACATCTACGCTTTTGCCGCCGCCAAGTACAAGTCCTGTCCGCTATTCCGGTGGATTCTGGAGGCTGCCGGCGCGATTTGGGTGCGCCGCACCGATTTCGACCGCGAGGCATTGCTCAAAGCCATCGAACTGCTCCGCCAGGGTGAGACCTTGGGCATCGCGCCAGAGGGGACGCGTTCGCGCACCGGCGCCTTGCAGCAGGGCAAGGCGGGCGTGGCATTCCTTGCCGCGCGCACCGGTGCCACCATCCTGCCTGTGGGCATCACCGGCACGCAGCACATGCTGCGCGATTTCAAGCGGCTACGGCGGATGCGGGTGCGGGTCGTCTACGGCGAGCCCTTCCGCCTGCCCAAAGAAGGGCGCCTGACCTCCGAGGAATTGCAGGCAGCGACCACCTTGATTATGCGTCGCATCGCAGCCCTGTTGCCGCTTGAGTACCAGGGATTCTATGCGGGGGATGAGGACCATTTTACGGAATAGCTAAGAACCTATCCGAGAATTGTGGTGCTGTGTGATGCTCCGCTGTGCATTGTTGGTGAACCCGCACCGCGCCTTTAGGCGCAAATCCTGAACCGAGACGAATTCTCGGGCAGTTTCTAAGTCTGTGATAGCCCACGCTCTTGAGCCATTGCGAGTGCTTTGAAGCGATACCGCCGGAGGCAGAACTCCTCTGGCGGTATGGTTTTGGCATCGTTTTTAGGAATTGGGGATTGACTTTTTTACGATTAAGGTATACGCTAATCTAGTAAATATTGATTAATTGCTTGTCTTGGTTGGACCTGCTTTATCCGTCGCGCTTTGATCGGTTTCTTTTTCTCCGTTGGGCTTCCTTCATTCGGTATACCTGGTTGCGTGGTCGTTATGCTGTGTTACGGTGCTTCGTTGAAGTACCTTTTGGATGGGCACATCGTTTCAGATTCCAGTAAACTCAGGAGGGTGACATGAAATCGGTGACCGCCCAGGCGCCTGTAGCCGATACCCAGGCTGGAATTGCTGCGGCTTGGTCGGGCTTCTTTTATGAGTATGTCGCCGGCTCTGCGTTGCGCCCGCGGGCAAGCGCCACGACCTGGGCTTCCGGCGGCGGCGGCGGTTGCATTTACGCTGTCGCTAACGCGAGTGGTATATTCAACGTGCCGTTGGAACTCCCTCAGGGTAGTCGCATTGATTACCTGCGCATTTACTACTATGATACCAGCGCCAGCGATTCCACAGCCTGGGTAACCTATTACGACGGCGCGGGCGGGCTCGTGGACTTACCCACCGATTCTGGGGTTTCTTCGAGCGGCACTGCGGGTTATGACACGAATTTGAGCACCTACATGGGGCACATTGTGGCTAACTCGGCCAATGCCTACGTGCTCAACTGGCGACCGAATGTCACCGGGTCCGGCATGATGCTCTGTGGCTTGCGTGTGGCATACCGCCTCTCTCTACCAGAGTCAATCTACCTGCCGTTAGCCGTGAAGAATTACTAGGGGGTTCACGTCTGTTCATTTCCACCCCTTGGTCTTTCCGGCGACTCATGCCGCGATTTTGATAGCATTTTCGGCGCCGCGTACAGCGCGGCGCCGAAAATATTGTCCTTGACTCACCCCAGCCCAAGGCGCGCCCCTGGTTACGGCAATCCAAGAAATTCCAGGGTTGACTCCTCCAGTAATATGGTATAATGTTCGTTTGCTTACATCATGGAAAAAATGACATTTTTGGAGAACTGAAGCGGGGGAGCAATCCCCACCGCTTCACTTTGCGTGTTTGTGAGACACCTGCTCTGCAGATGGGGCTGTTCCAAAAGCGCTCCGGGAGGATTAGAATAGCATGTTAGTAGCCGACCTTGGTGTCAAGTCCTATGCGCGGATTTCCAGTGCTTTGCCGTTGCCTGGATTGGTCGAAGTGCAACTCGAGTCTTACGAGTGGCTCAAGGGGGAGGGGCTGTGGTCCCTTTTCGACGAGATTTCCCCTATCGAGAGCTACAACGGCTTATTGAGCCTGTATCTCCCCGGCTCCAAGGCTGAGGAGGCGGGCTTTGATCTGAAGTATCGTTTCGGCGAGCCTAAATACAATCAGCAGGAATGCCTGGACCGCGACCTCACGTTTGCCATCCCGCTCTATGTGGATGTCGCGTTGTTGATTCGTGAGACTGGCGAAATTGTCGAACAGGAGATTTTCCTGGGCGATCTGCCGCTGATGACGGAAAACGCTACCTTCATCATCAACGGCACGGAGCGGGTGGTGGTCAGCCAGCTGATTCGCTCTCCGGGCGTATATTTCGGTGTCGAAGAGGATAGCGGGCGCCGCCTGGCAACCGCGAAAATGATCCCCGACCGCGGCGCCTGGATGGAATTCGAGACCCGCAAATCCGGTTACCTCACGCTGCGCTTTAACCGCAAACGCACCGTCCCGGTAACCATCTTCCTACGCGCGATGGCAGCGGTGGAAGATGAGTTGCACAGCACCATCCTGACCAATGGCACGGATGAAGAACTGTTCCGGCTCTTTGGCGAGGCGGATAACGACCCCGACCATCCCTGGATTGCCACGACCATTCGTCAGGAACCGAGCTGGGAATCCAAAGCCGGCCGGCCCGTCGCGCAGGAAGCCTTGATCGAGTTCTACCGTCGCATGCGCCCCGGCGATCCGCCTACGTTGGATAACGCGCAGGAATATCTGGTTTCCCAGGTCTTTGACCCGCAGCGCTATAACCTGCAACGTGTCGGGCGCTATAAGCTCAACCAACGCATGGGGCAAAACATCCCCATGTCCATTCGCACTATCACCAAAGATGATATCGTGGCGCTCACCCGTCGCATGATTTACATCAACAACGGCGTTGCCGGTCCCGATGATATGGACCACCTGGGAAATCGCCGGGTGAAGACCGTTGGCGAGCTGGTTCAAGCCAAAATTCGCGTGGGTCTGGTGCGCATGGAGCGCGTCGTCAAAGAGCGCATGAGCCTGCCCCGACCCCCGTCAGCCTCATCAACATTCGTCCGGTCGTGGCATCGATTCGCGAGTTCTTCGGTTCCAGCCAGCTCTCGCAATTCATGGAACAGACCAACCCGCTTTCGAGCCTCACGCACAAGCGCACCCTTTCGGCTTTGGGTCCGGGCGGCTTGCGCCGCGAGCGCGCCGGTTTCGATGTGCGCGACGTACATCACAGCCACTACGGGCGTATCTGCCCCATCGAGACCCCCGAAGGACCGAATATCGGCCTGATTGGGCGTCTTGGAACCTATGCCCGGGTCAATGACCTCGGCTTCATCGAAACTCCCTACCGCAAGGTGCTTCGCGTGGCGCAGAATACCGAAGCGGAACTGCTTGGCGAGACGCTGCGGGATGATGTCACCGACCCCGATACGGGTGAGGTGGTAGCGGCGGCGGGCCTCAAAGTGGATGCGGCTCTGGCGGCGCGGATTGGCGCGCTTGACCTGAAGGACCCCATCAAAATCGTCCCGCGTGTGACGCCGGAAGTGCTGTATCTCTCCGCGGACCGCGAGGAGCCCTATACCATCGCCCAGGCGAGTGCGCTTCTGGATGCCGAAGGGCATTTCGTGCTCAAGCGCATCTCTGCCCGCAAGGGTGAGCAATTCGTCTTCACCTCGCCTGATCGTGTAGACTACATTGATGTGGCGCCGATTCAGATTGTGGGCATCTCTGCGGCGCTCATTCCCTTCCTCGAACATGACGACGCCAACCGCGCTTTGATGGGTTCGAACATGCAGCGGCAAGCCGTGCCCCTGCTATTGCCGGAGGCGCCCTTTGTGGGCACCGGCATGGAAGCTCCGGCGGCGGCTAACTCCGGCTTGGTGCTCGTCTCGAAGGAAGACGGCGTGGTAATGGGCGTCTCCGGAGACCGCGTGGTGGTCTCTCAGGATGATGGCGGCTTGGAAAGCTACCAGCTGCGCAAATACAGCCGCTCCAACCAGAGTACCTGTATTGACCAACGCCCAGTGGTGCGCAAGGGACAGCGCGTGAAGCGCGGCGACGTCCTGGCAGATAGCTCCTCCACCGAGAGCGGCAGCCTGGCTCTGGGACAGAATGTCCTCGTGGCTTTCGTCTCCTGGGAGGGCGGCAACTATGAGGATGCCATCCTGTTGAGCGAACGGCTCGTCCAAGATGACAAATTCTCCTCCGTGCATATCGAGAAGCACGAACTGACCGCGCGCGATACCAAACTCGGACCCGAAGAGGTCACCCGCGAGATTCCCAATGTCTCCGATGATGCGCTGCGCGATTTGGACGAGGAGGGCATCATCCGGGTTGGCGCTGAGGTGGGTCCCCTGGACATCCTGGTGGGCAAGATCACGCCCAAGGGCGAGAAAGAACTCACCCCCGAGGAAAAACTGCTGCGCGCTATCTTCGGCGAGAAGTTGCGCGATGTGAAAGATACCAGCCTGCGGATGCCCCATGGCGCCAGCGGCAAGGTTGTGGATATCAAAGTCTTTGACCGGGACGAATACCGTGACCTGCCTGCGGGCGTGGAGCGCGTAGTGCGCGTCAGCGTGGCGCAGCGCCGCAAGATTATGGCTGGCGACAAGATGGCTGGACGTCATGGTAACAAGGGCGTCATTTCCAAGGTCGTCCCCGTAGAGAATATGCCGTTCCTGGCAGATGGCACCGCTGTGGATATCATTCTTAACCCTCTGGGTGTGCCAGGACGCATGAACATCGGTCAGGTTCTGGAGACCCATCTGGGGTGGGCTTGCTCCCGCCTGGGCTTCCGCACCGTTTCCCCCGCCTTCGATGGCGCGGATGAGGTCGAGATTGCGGCAGAGCTCGCGCGCGCCTGGTTGATTGATCAGGCTTGGGCTGAGGTGTTGGAGCGGGCTTGGGCGTGGCTCAAGGCGCAGAACTATGACCTGGAAACCCTGCGGGATGATGAGGAAGCGCGTTTGATTTACGCGGCATCCTGGCTTTCCCAGTTCGGTTACGATGTGGACCGGCTGCGCGATGACCTCATCTATGCCCGGCGCGCCGTGTTGCAGGAATGGCTGCGCGAGCTGGGGTATCAGCCCGAGACACTGCTGGTTCTGGATGACGATACTCGCTCTCAGGAAGAGCGGCGTTTGGCGGACGTGCGGGCGCAGGAGGCTTGTGTGCGCCTGTGGCTGGAAGAGCGCGGCCAGGAGACCTCAGGGCTATCGCACGATGACTTGCTGTTGCAAGCCACCGCCTATAGCCAGAAAGCCAATGACCCGTTGCCCACCTTGGGCAAGATGATCCTGTACGATGGTAATACCGGGAATCCCTATGACCAGCCCGTTACCGTCGGGATTATCTACATGTTCAAGCTCGCGCACCTGGTGGAGGACAAAGTCCACACCCGCGCGACCGGTCCTTACTCGCTGGTAACGCAACAGCCCCTGGGCGGTAAGGCGCAATTCGGCGGTCAGCGCTTTGGCGAAATGGAAGTGTGGGCGCTGGAAGCCTACGGCGCAGCCTACATTCTGCAGGAAATGCTTACCATCAAGTCGGATGATGTTCAAGGGCGTGTCAAAGCCTATGAATCCATCGTCAAGGGCTTGCCCATTGAGGAGCCTGGAATCCCGGCTTCCTTCAAAGTGCTGGTCAAAGAGCTGCAGAGCCTGGCGCTCGCGGTTGAAGCCGTCACCGACTCTGGCGAGGTGCTGCACTTCGGTCGCGACGAGCGGCGTGCGCAGTTGCCCAAGCTGGGTATGGGGCTGCTGGGTTTCGCCCCGGATAAGCTCTAGCAGCCGGGGTTTGACCTTTTATCGGTTTGTGGTATCATATGCGTTCGATGGGGTGACAGCCAAAAATCCTGCGCCCCACAAATGCGGATGAAGGTGATGTTGGAGGGGGCCATCAATTGGGTTGCGATGGCCTTCTTCACTGGAATTTTTAGGAGGAAAAAGTGCCCACGATTAATCAGTTAGTGCGGAAGGGGCGTAAGCCCAAGGGACAAATGTCGAAGTCCCCAGCACTGCAATACAATCTGAATACTAAACGGGGTAACCGGCGGTCGCGCATTAAGGAAGGCAATCCGCAGAAGCGTGGCATCTGTACCGTTGTGCGTACCACCACCCCCAAGAAGCCTAATTCGGCGTTGCGCAAGATCGCTCGTGTGCGCCTGTCCAATCGCATGGAAGTCACCGCCTACATCCCCGGCGAGGGTCACAACCTTCAGGAGCACTCGGTTGTGCTGGTCCGCGGCGGGCGTGTGAAGGATTTGCCCGGTGTGCGCTATCACATCGTGCGCGGGGCTTTGGATTCCAGCGGTGTAAAAGACCGGCATCAGCAGCGTTCCAAATACGGCACGAAGGTCGCCTCAGCGATCCCGGCCAAGAAGAAGTAGGGAGTGAGCCATGTCGAGAAGGTCCCGTGCGGTAAGGCGTGAAGTTGCGCCTGATATTCGATACAACAGCGTGCTGGTTCAGAAGTTCATGAACCGCATGATGCGCGCCGGCAAGAAGAGCACCTCGCAGCAGATTATGTACGGAGCGATGGATGAAATCGAAGCGCGCATGAAGCGTCCGGCTCTCGAGGTATTCGAGACGGCGATGCGTAATGTGGCTCCTCCGATTGAGGTTAAGCCACGCCGTGTCGGTGGTTCGACTTACCAGGTGCCCGTAGAGGTGCCTCAGTACCGGCAGGTCTCTCTG
>JAKJAC010000205.1:3538-7963 GCA_022707705.1 Chloroflexota bacterium | reverse complement strand
AATGCTCAACTGACCATAAGGATCAATGTGATAGCTCTGCAATCCCGCGCCGCACTGATATAGGAATTCCGGTTTCACTTTCCGGCTCGAAGCCGTTTCTTGAAAGCGCAGCCATTCTTTCATCCGGCGGGGGTCGCTCACATCCAGATCCGCCACCTCCTCAGCCGAAAGCCGGTACTGCGTGCAGCCCATCCCACCATCCAGACAGGCATTGATCACCGGGTCGAAGCGAAAACCCACCCCCAGATCCGTCGCGAAAGCCTTCATGCCCTCCAGCTCGTGAACGTTGAGCGTCATGGCGATGGTCTTGAGGTTGAAGGACACCCCACGTTCGTGCAGCAGCTCGATGCCGCGCATGCAACCCGCGTGGGAACCGTGAATGCCCGTGACGCTCTCGTAGGTCGCTTGCGTCAACCCGTAGAGCGTGATCTCGACCTGGAAGGGACGCCACTCCGCCAACAAATCCGCCAGCTGCGGGGTAAACAATGTACCATTGGTAAAGAGCGTAATAATGAACCCGGCGCGCTTGGCTGCCAGGTAGATCTCCGAAAAGCCCGGGTGCAACAGCGGTTCCCCGCCGGTGAGCAGCAACCACAGGGTGCCAGCATCAGCGAGCTGGCTAAAGATGCCCCGGTATTCGTCCACCGTCAGCGGTTGTGGCTGCGGTTGCAGACCGGGAATGCCATCATGAATCGGATCCAGATAACAGTGCTTACAGCGCAGGTTGCACTGAAAGGTCAATTCGATGGATCCGACGATGGGTATTCTCTGCCCGGAAACCTTATCGTGCAGCCGTTTGCTGAATTCCCCGTAGCCCAGCTCGGGAATGTGCGGACAATCCATGCCGCCCCTACCCTAAAGCGATGGCTTGAACAGATTCAAGCTGCGCCGCCAGAGCCAGGGTATCCTGTTCAGCCTGCGTGGTCTCGACCTCAAATTCGGCGACGACGGCAGCGATGATCTCCGCGAGGGTACGCACCCCATCGAATTGCTCCCAGACAAAGGCTGCCGTCTCATTGAGCGTGTAGATGCTGTCGAGGTCACCGACATTGCTGCGAATCGGTACCAGAATGACTTCGCCCGCGATGTTGCGCGCAACCATTGCCGGATCGTGGTGATAAACAGAAGTAAGGTCAGCCAATGTACCCTCCCGCAAAACTCCAGGGTGAGGTGTGCAGTCCGCCATCAATCTACCCCACCATCTAGCCTCATTATACACAAATGACAGGTGAATGCAAGACTTCACCGGTAAGACGATGAATTTTTAAGAATTTCTTCGGTTTTATAGCGACAAATACCCAACCCGCATTGCCACCAGCGCAGCAATGCGACAAAGCTCTGATCGAAGACCGGGGACGGAAGACCGGCGATCAAGGAGCAGGAATAGAAACGCTAGATTCTGCGTGTACCACCGCTATGAAAGGCGGCAATATGACATTTGTACCTGGCACAAGGCTGGATTTATGCTATAATTTTGAAGAGTACACACATATTTCACTTCTCACTTTACCACATTTCATGAGTTATGGCAACTGTATTGACAGACAATAGGTTCAGACTTCATTTAATAAGGAGACTCATAGATATGCAACAGCTATTACGGAAGAGTGTGATGGTCTTTATGGCGATGGCGATGGCGTTCGGCGTGTGGGGATGGCTGCCGGTAACGAGAGTTGCGGCGGCGACGTACCCCGAGAATTTCGATACGGATTTGAATTGGACTTGTCCCTCGGGCTGCTCCACCTATACCGGCACAAAAACCTACACGACTGCGGCATACCCGAACGTTTCCTTCGCGGCGGATAACGCTTTACGACAAACTGCCGCTACGCAGGATGGTTTCCCAGCAACTCACGGTGCAAGCACCTATGCCTGGCGGCTGAACCAGAACACCACCACGACAATGTGGCAAGCTATCGTCAGCAGTGGTGGCGTGGGGACGTTCTCAGTGTGGGTGCGACGCTGGGATGGGACACCGACTCCAGACTTCACGGCAGAGTACAGCACGGACAATGGCGCCACGTGGACCACAGTTCAAACTATCAATAATACCTGGCTTGATGGTATCAGCGATTGGAAACAGCTTTCAGGCACCATCAACACCTCCAACGGTTCGAACAATCCGAGTGACATCATCATCATCCGCATCAGAGGCAATAGTGCTACCTCCGAGCGCATCATGATTGATGACTTCGTAATGACGGATTACCCGATGGCTGTTGACCTCGCCGGGTTCTCCGCCGTATGGCAGGGTGACGCCGTAGCCGTGACCTGGGAAACGGCGCAGGAACTCGACAACCTGGGCTTCAATCTCTATCGCGGCGAGTCTGAGGCGGGTCCGTGGGTTAAGCTGAATGAGGCGTTGATTCCGACGCAGGTTCCCGGCGCGGTCTCCGGCGCGGTGTATGAATGGCTCGACGCGGGTGTGACTCCCGGCACGGCCTATTTCTACCGCCTGGAGGATGTGGACATCTATGGGCTGAGCACCTTCCACGGACCGGTGGGCACGGAGCCTGCAGGTCCGAGCGCGGTGAGCGTAGCCTCCTTTGGCGCCCATGGCGCGGCTTGGGGACTTCCGTTGATGCTCGCGGCATTCGGGTTGTTGGGTGTAGCGAAGCGACGGGAGTGATTGGGGATTTCGGATTTGGGCGCTGGGTACAGCGGGCGCTGAGTACAGCGGGCGCTGTATCCAGCGCTTGTGGACCGACGCCGGGCAATTAACCATCGAGGAATGATGACTAACGACCGGTGACCGGCGACGGGTGATAAGTCAGGCGCCTTTCGCGCGCAGAGGAGATCTGGGCACGAAAGACGCCTTTTTGTTTTGGGGGATGCGAGGTTCCCCCAGCCGGCACCCTCCCCAGCCCGCTTGAGCGGGCTTTGGATATCAGCCCCGGAATAATGAACTTTCAAAAATTTGCCAGATAACAATGCCGTTGGGACCTCACACCATCGCAACCTCATTTGCTGTGAACGTACCGCGAACTTCAGTTCGCACCGCCACGCAGTGGCGTCCCGCTGCTCCCTGCAGTCCTCCTCCGTCACGGAGGTGCCGCTCCCAGCCCCCTTGAGGGGGCTTCGTATGCTTAGCCCAGGCTTCTGAGCCCTGTGGCTTTAGCACTGGGCTTGTCGGCGCGCAATCCCAGAACTCTATTACCGGTCTAAATTCTGAAAACTCATGAGCGGGCTTTGGGGATCAGCCCCGGAATTATGAACTTTCAAATTTTGGTCTTCGGGACGCGCTGTGTACCCTTAACGCCCAAAAACTGGGAGGTTTCCCTCTCCCTCGTCCCATAGGAACGTCTGAGAGCTGGACAGGGTGATTCAGAACGCCTTTGGATTTGCGTTTTCCCTCTCCCTCGTCCCATAGGAACGTCTGAGAGCTAGACAGAGTGATTCAGAACGCCTTTGGATTTGCGTTTTCCCTCTCCCTCTCCCTCGTCCCATAGGGACGTCTGATTGTAGGCAGGCGTTTCAACGCCTGTACAGCCACGTAGCCAACCAATCCCGTCCTGTAGGGACGGCTGAAAAAAGTTTGCGCCACTTGAGCGTACTCTATTACCGGTCTAAATTCTGAAAACTCATGAACGGGCTTTGGGAATCAGCCCAGAAATTCATTCCGGGGAAACCATTCCTGGGCTATAATATAAGGTAAACTTAACCCATGGGAGGTGCGGCATGAGAGCAAAACGGTAGTTAGATTGTGTATTGGTGCTGGTGTTGTTGGCGGGGCTGCTCCCCGCGGCGCTCGGCGCGCCCAAGCCGGTGCTTACAGCAAGTGAAGTGGCACAGGGGCAAATTCAATGGTCCGGTACGGGACATTTTGTGCTTGAGAATATCGGTTACGTTCCCAGTCCTTACAGTGTGCAACCGAATTTTCGGCAGGCATCTACCAGCACCAGTGTAGCGACTTCCGTAATCAGCAGCGGAGACAGCGCCGATTTGTTCGTCAACTTCGCGTATGACACCACGGGCAAAACCGTCTACCTTGTCTACACCACTGACGGCTCCTCACCCAATAAAGGCAACGGCTCTTCGATAATAGCGTCCTTCTCCAATTACTCTGAACCAAATCGCACGTGGCGCGTAAACATACCACCGCAGTCTACAAGTACCGTCGCGAAGTACGTCTTCTACATCAGCGACGGGACGCTGGCAGCAGCCTGGGGGCGTATCTCTGGCACTACAAGTAACCGCGATACCAGCCAGTACCAGACTACCTGGTCAGAAACAGACGATGCCTATTTCACTTACACCGTGACCGACGGCACTCCCGGCGCGATCACCGTCACCGCCGCCAAGGCGCTCTGGTTGGACGCTGGCACGATCGCGTGGAACGGCGTCGCCGGCTCGAGCTACAAGCTGCTCTACGATCCCGACGGCGGGTTGACGACCGCCGCCGAGGGGACCGCGTGCACCTTCCCC
>JAKJAC010000205.1:0-3526 GCA_022707705.1 Chloroflexota bacterium | reverse complement strand
TATGTAACCCTGAACGCCAGCGGCACGGTGAGCGGATTCCCCAAGAATCCCAACGCCACAGGGCTGGCGCGCCTGCTCACCGGGCTTTCCGCCGATAACGCAAAGCACCTGCTGCAGGGGCAGGTGGTGGTCGCCAGCTACAACAGTGGCGGGACGCGGCTCGACGCCACGCGCGCGCAGATTCAGAGCGCGCTCGATGCGCTCTATGCTGCTAACGCCAAGACGCAGGCGCTCGGGGTGAGCTACAGTGCAGGCGTCCCCACGCTCCGGGTGTGGGCGCCAACCGCCAAGAGCGTCAGCATTCGCAAGTACGAGGATTCGAGCACCCCAACCTTCACCTCGCACGCTCTTAGCCCCGCCGCCGCCTCCGGTATCTGGAGCGTGACCGGCGCTGCAGACTGGAACCGCGATTTCTACCTGCTGGATGTGGAAGTCTACGTTCCCAGCGCGGACGCCGTGCTCCACAATCTGGTCAGCGACCCCTACGCCGTAGCGCTCTCGCAGGATGGCTCCGCGGCAGGCGACGTGCGGTCGCAGTTCGTGAACCTGGCGGATAGCGATCTCAAACCCGCCGGTTGGGACGTGCTCGCCAAGCCGGTGCTCGCCAATTTCGAGGACATCACGGTCTACGAGATGCACGTCCGCGATTTCAGCATCAACGATAGCACAGTTGCCCCCGGTGACCGCGGCACCTACAAGGCTTTCACCTACGATGGCGCGGGTCCCTACCCCAATACCGTCCTCTCCAAGGGCATGGAGCACCTGCTCAAATTGCAGGTTGCCGGGCTGACGCACGTACACCTGCTGCCCGCCTTCGATATCGCCTCGGTGACCGAACCGGCGGCACAGCGAACCGAACCCACCATCCCCGTCGCCGCTCGCGATTCCGACCAACAACAGGCGGCAGTCGCCGCGGCTAAAGCCACGGATGGCTTCAACTGGGGCTACGACCCCTACCATTACGGCGTGCCCGAAGGCTCCTATGCCACCAACCCGGATGGCGTGACCCGCGTCCTGGAGTTCCGCGAGATGGTGCAGGCGCTCAACCAGAACGGCTTGCGCGTGGTGATGGACGTGGTTTACAATCACACCGCCGCCAGCGGGCAGGATGACAAATCCGTGCTGGATAAGGTGGTGCCCGGCTATTACTACCGCTACGATACCAGCGGCACGCTCTACAACTCCTCCTGCTGCTCGGATACCGCGGCTGAGTACGAGATGATGGAGAAGCTGATGATTGACACCGTCGTGCGCTTCGCGACGGATTACAAGGTGGATGGCTTCCGCTTCGACCTGATGAACCTGCACACGCGGCAGAATATGCTCAACTTGCAGACGGCGGTGCAGGCGCTGACCGTGGGCGCCAATGGCGTGGATGGCAGCAAGATCTATCTCTACGGCGAGGGCTGGGACTTCGGCTCGGCGGCGGCTAAGGGACTGACGAGCTGCCCGACCTGCTATGCTAAGCAGTATAACATGACCGGCACGGGCATCGGCACCTTCAACGACAAGCTCCGCGACGCGGCGCACGGTGGCTACAACAGCGATCCGCTGCAAATCCGCCACCAGGGCTTCATCAATGGCTTGAGCTACGATTGGAACGGCTACGAATACGCCAACCGATACCAGAGCGACCTGTGGGCGGCTACCGCCGACCTGCGCACGGCGTTGGCGGGCAGCGGTGGTTTCTACACGGATGACCCGCAGGAAACCATCAACTACGTGGAGAAGCACGATAACGAGACGCTGTTCGACCAGAATGTGTTCAAACTGCCGGTGGGCACCCTCATCGCCGACCGGGTACGCGCCCAGAATATGGGGACCAGCCTGGCGGGATTGGCGCAGGGCATCCCCTTCATCCAGATGGGGCAGGATATCCTGCGCTCCAAATCGCTGGATCGCAACAGCTATGATTCTGGCGATTGGTTCAACCGCGTGGATTGGACCTACGCCACCAACGCCTTCGGCAGCGGCTTGCCGCCGTCGTGGGATAACAGCGAGCGCTGGGACATCATGCGTCCCTTGCTCGCCAACACCGCTCTCAATCCAGCCACTGCCAACATCCAATTCGGCGCGGCGCACCTGCGCGAAACTCTGCGCTTGCGCCGGAGTAGCGCACTCTTCCGTCTCACCACCGAGGCGGACGCCAACGCGCGCGTCAGCTTCTACAATACCGATAACAGCAAGGACGCGCTCATCGTCATGGCGCTCTCGGATAGCCCCGCGCCTGACCTCGACGCCGCCTACGAGACGCTGCTGGTCTTCTTCAACGCGAACAAAATCGCCCAAACGTATACCATCGCCGGCGCGAGTGGCTTCAGCCTGCACCCGCTGCACACCAACGGCGTGGATGACGACTCGGTGATTGCCACCGCCACCTTCAACGACACAACCGACACCTTCAGCATTCCGGCGCGCACCACCGTGGTCTTCGTCTCCTCTCAGGTGCTGGCGCCGGCAGTTCCCCCAAGCACGCTGGATTGGGTCGGGTTGATGTACCCGCGCGGCGGCATCGCTCACGCCATTAACCAGAGCGCGTTTGCCCCGAGCGGGTTTGATGTCTATGTGCAGGTCTACGAATCAGGCTGGACCGAAGCCGCGGGCGGCAATCCCGCCATCGCCTGCACGCTGCACTGGGGCGAGTACGGCGGTGCCTGGAACGACCTCCCGATGACGTGGAATGCGCAAATCGGCAATAATGACGAATACAAAGCAACCCTTTCACAGGCAATGCTCAACGCGCTGCCACCGGGAACCTACGGCTTCACGACGAACTGCAACAAAACCGGCGAGGGACCCAAGTGGAAAGAAGATAGCTACAACATCGGTGGGGTCGGCAGCGATGACGATCAGGGCGATGGGCTGATCACCGTCATTCCCACAGCCGACTCCTCCGCTGAACCGGAAGGCGGCGTCTTTGTCCACCTCTTCGAGTGGCGGTGGGCAGACATTGAAAAGGAATGCACCTACCTGGCACAGCAAGGTTACACCGCCGTGCAGGTCTCGCCGCCGCAGGAGCACCTGGTGCCCACCGCGGATCAGGGCGGCGGCGCAGCCAACGATTTTCCCTGGTGGGTGCGCTACCAACCGGTGACACACCGCACCAGCGCCTTTACCTCCCGCAGCGGGACGTGGGCGGAGTTCCAGAGCATGGTGACCGTTTGCAACGCCCTGGGCGTGGATATCTACGTGGACGCGGTGATCAATCACATGGCGGATATCGAAGTGCCGGCGGTACCCGCTACTACGGGACGCAATATCAGGCGGACGATTTCCACACGGAATGCACGATCTCCGACTACGGTGACCGCTATCAGGTGCAACGCTGCAAGCTCAGCGGGTTGCCCGACCTCGACACGAGCAAGAGCGACGTGCAAACCGAGATTCGCGGCTACCTGCAAGCGCTGATCAATGCAGGCGTCAAGGGCTTCCGCATTGATGGTGCCAAGCACATGGCAGCGCAGGATATCGCCGCGATCTTCGATGGGCTGACGGGCAATTTCTACGTCTTTCAGGAGATGATTGA
>JAKJAC010000204.1 GCA_022707705.1 Chloroflexota bacterium | reverse complement strand
AACAGAAGGGCTCTCCGCCCAGTCAGGCGCCAGGGTCTAGCAACCGTCTCCCGGCACCAGATCGACTGCCTGAAAGCGCACCTGGTCTCCAGGCAACAGCTGCGCCAGTAATGGCAGGTCAGCCTGCAGCACCACGGCAATCTTGGGGTAGCCCCCTGTGCTTTGATGGTCCGCCAGCATGACGATGGGTTGTCCATCCGGTGGAACCTGGATGCATCCGGCAATCACACCATCGGAGATGCTGCTCCCTGTGCTGGTGTGCACGATAGCATACCCTTGTAGACGTGCTCCCATCCGGTCTGAGGTGGCGGAGAGGGTATACGGGTTGCTTAGGAAAGTGGCGACCCCTTCCTCCGAAAACGCTTCGCGTTGCGGTCCCAGAATCACCTTCAGGGTGGGGTTGGGGCGGTAGGACGGGCGCCGGGAGGGGGACCAGCATGTGCCTGCCGCAGCGAAAGGGTCGAATTGACCCGGATTGAGGGGCAGGCTATCTCCAGCGCGCAAGGCGCGACCTTCCATCCCACCAAACCTGCCGGGGAGATAGGTCGCCTGTGAGCCGAGGTACGGCGCCAGTGCGATACCGCCATCGACTGCCAGATAGGCGCGCGCACCGTTGCTTCGCGCCCCAAAACGCAGCACTTCTCCGGCGCGCAGAACTACACTATACCAGGTGGGCACCGCGCGCCTGCCTGCCCGCAGCTCGAAATCCGCGCCGCAGACGGCGATGAGTGCATCCCGTGTGATACGCAGCGCCGGTCCGGTCCAGGTGATTTCCAGCCCGGCAGCGCCTGGCGCATTCCCCACCAGAGCGTTCGCGGCTTGAAATGCAACCGCGTCCAGCGGACCTGAAGGGGGCACGCCGAAGCGCAACCACCCATAGCGACCGGCGTCTTGCACCGTGGTCAGAAAACCGGGATCGAGAATCTCAATCATGTTCGTGGTTTGCTGCCTGGGTCCCTCATGCGACTCTGAAGCGCACGGAATCCCCCGCCTGGAGCAGGAAAGGCTCAGGACGAACCGGGTCGAAGAGCACCAGCGGCGTGCGCCCGATAATGCGCCAACCGCCGGGGGTGCTCAGCGCATACACCCCGGTTTGATTGCCCGCGATGCCCACACTGCCTGGTGCAACCTGGGTGCGCGGCGTTGACAGGCGGGGTGTCGCCAGTCGTGGGTCAAGCCCCAGCAGATAGGCAAAGCCGGGCGCGAACCCCAACATTGCCACGCGATAGGTGGAGGCGGTATGGAGAGCGATGACCTCTTCAGGAGATAGATGGTGATAATCCGCGACATCCTGCAGGTCAGGACCCTCGACGCCGCCGTAGCGCACGGGAATCTCGACGAGTCGCCCTTCCGCAGACGCGGAGCCTGTCATTTGGGCCAACGCTTGCTTTAGCGCCAGTCGCATCGTCGCCGCGGGGCAACATTGCGGATCGTAGACCACCAGCAGAGCGCAATAGCTGGGCACCGTTTCGCGGACCCCCAGGATGGGATGCGCCTTCAGGTCGGCATCGAAGCCTTGCACCTGTGCCACCAATCGCTCTTCGATGGTAGCTCCAAACTCGACCGTGAAGGCGGTATCGCCGACGGGCAAGATGCGGGGATACTGAATCACCCTTCCAATACCTCGCTAAGGGGCGCAAGCGTGATTTGCGCCTTTTCGAGCGCGTCACGCAGGTGTGCGGCAATCTGCGTCGCGCCGGGTGTATCGCCGTGAATGCAAATGGTATTTACCCTTAACGGAATCACCGCGCCCTCGATAGTCTCGACCTCTCCGTGATCAACCATACGGATGGCGCGTGCGGCAGCTATGTCCGGATCATGGATGACCGCACCCCGGAGGTTCCGTGGCGCCAGCGTTCCGTCTGCCCGATAGGCGCGGTCGGCAAAGCCTTCCAGCGCGACCCGCAAGCCACTCCCGAGAGCGGCAAGTCGCAGCGCGGATTCGGGCAAGGTGAGGACGATGAGGGCTGGATCAAATGCCACCACAGCCCGCGCAATCGCGGCAGCGATATCAGGGTCACTGACGGCTTGATTATATAACGCCCCGTGCGGTTTGATGTGGGCGAGTCGCGTTCCTGCTGCCTGCGCGAAGCCTGCCAACGCTCCCAGTTGGTAGATGAGAAACGCTTCCAGCTCTGCCGGAGACATCTGCATCGCGCGCCGTCCGAAGCCCTGCAGGTCGGGATAAGCGGGGTGCGCGCCGATGACGACACCGTGCTGGGCAGCCCGGGTCACGGTCTCCCGCATCACCAGCGGGTCGCCCGCGTGCAAGCCGCAAGCAACGTTAGCGGAGGTGATGATATCGAGCATGGCAACGTCATCGCCCAGGCGATACTGTCCGAAGCTCTCACCCATATCGCAGTTGAGGTCAATTTTCACCGTGGTCCCCTTTTCGTGAAGGGTGCGCTAAGCCGGGTCAAAAGCTCCTTGTTGGCGCGCCATCTTCACCTGCAGCATCTTCTGCGATCTATTTTCACCCAAACCGGCGCGAGTGCAAGTCCGACCGCGGATATAGCGTAAATTGTAGGCTATGGGGCGCCTCATAGTTGACATAGCCCACTTGCCCCTGGTTCCACCTGATAAGGCGCGTGTTTTGGGCGCGCGCCGCGCCCAAAACACACAGATTTTTCCTGATTGACATTTTTCAGTGTGGGCGTATAATAATTACTGTTCAAAGCTAACCAGGAGTAAGCACTGTGACCAATAATTTCATCTTCTTCATGACAGGGGTGAGCCGCGTTTTCGGTAGCGCAGCTGTTTTACCTTGTCGCAGTGCGCCTCTCGGAAGGTTGACATAATGTGATTGTCAAAAGGCCGTGGGTCACTGCAAAACCCACGGCCTTTTTTATTCTCTTGATTCCTCTTTGAGGCCGTGGGGGTCCGACCCGCGGCTTTTTTGTTCTGTAGAGCAAGTGGAGGGAATCATGAAAGCAATTGAGCGTGAAAGTGAATTTTCGGGCATCCCGGCGTCTTTCAGCGTGCGACCGGCGACTCCTGGCGATAGTGGCATTGCCACGGACTTGTTCAATCGCTGTTCTCTGGAACAGCTGGGACACACTGAATTCACGGCGGAAGATCTCGACCACGAATGGCAGTCCCCAGGTTTTGATCTGGCTCAGGATACCCGGTTGGTCTTTGCGCCCGACGGAACCCTTGTAGGCTACGTTGAGTTGTGGGCAACTGCGCCGTATGTACGTATGTACAGCTGGGGCAGGGTTGACCCACAGCATCGCGGGCACGGCGTTGGAACCTCTTTGCTGCAATGGGTTGAGAACAAGGCGCGTCGACGGCTCTCCCAGGCGCCGGAAGGGACCCAGGTGGTCTTGGTGCAGGGAACACTCAGCACCGATTTGCTGGCGCAGGAGTTGTTTGCAATCCGGGGTTTTTCCCTGGCGCGCTACTTCTCGCGGATGGTGATTGAACTGGACGGTCCCGTGCCGGACCCCGTGTTGCCAGAGGGGATTGTGATTCGCCCCTTTGTGCGCGGTGTGGAGGAACGGGCGCTCATTCGAGCGATCTCGGTTGCCTTCAAGGACCATTGGGGGTATGTGCAGCGTCCTGAAGAGGAAGATTTCCGTCAGTGGATGCACCACATTGACCATGACCCGGAGTTTGATCCTTCGTTATGGTTTGTGGCAATGGCGGGTACGGAAATCGCCGGGATGTCCTTGTGTCATAACCACCTTCCGGAGGACCCTGAAATGGGTTGGGTTGGCACGTTGGGTGTGCTGCGCCCCTGGCGCCATCAAGGGCTTGGACTGGCGTTGCTACATCACAGTTTCCGCGAGTTTCAGCATCGTGGTCGCCGGCGGATCGGCTTGGGCGTGGATGCGCAGAGCCTCACCGGAGCAACCCGGCTCTATGAGCGGGCTGGCATGAAGGTGGTGCGACAATATGTCAATTTCGAGAAGGAATTGCGTCCGGGCAAGAATCTGGCAACACTCGACCTGGGCGCGTGAGTTTCGGGATGCGGAAAGGGCTTCCTATACCGCAAACCCGTTCTGTGAGTCGTTTCTCTATTTGAGGGTAAAAAGATGTTAGAGACATTGACAGTACAAACTGATACGATTGCGGTGGCGGATGCGCCGGCGATTGCGGGGTTGGTTTTTCGCGGTTTCCGTGGCGCAAGTGATTACCCGGCGATGGCGGAGGTCTTTCGTCAGGCGCGTGAGCGCGACGAGCTCGAATGGGTAGAGTCGGCGGAGGATATCGCTCGCCAGTATCGCTTCCTGAGCAATTGCGACCCTTACCGGGATATGCTTTTTGCTCAAGTTGATGGACGCGTTATCGGCTACGGGCGGTCGTGGTGGGTGCAATTCGATGATGGCACGCGCACTTATGCCCACTTCGCGCAGGTCGTTCCAGACTGGCGCGAATCGGGCATCCGGCGGGCGATGCTCCACTACAACGAAGAGCACTTGCGCGATATCGCCTGGATGCAGAGATCCGAGGCGCCCATTCAGATGTTCGAAGCCTGGTCCAGCAACACAGAGCAGGATTGGACACGGTTGTTGGTAGCAGAAGGCTATCAGCCGGTGCGCTATGGCTATTCCATGGTGCGCGCGAACCTGGAGAACATTCCCCAGATTCCTCTGCCGCCGGGATTGGAAGTGCGCCCCGTGCAACCGGAGCAAATCGAGACCATCTGGGCTGCGGCGCAGGAAGCCTTCCGCGACCACTGGGGCTATAACGATGAGGAATGGGACCTCAAGCACCTGCGTGAGTGGCAGGAAATGCCTATCTTCACGCCGGAGTTGTGGCAGGTAGCTTGGGCGGGCGATGAAGTTGCTGGTATGATTCTCAACTTCATCAGCGAACAGGAGAATACAGCCTTTGGGCGATTGCGGGGCTACACGGAGACCATCTGCGTGCGCCGCCCCTGGCGCAGGTTAGGGCTTGCGCGGGCGCTGATTGCGCGCAGTTTTGAGGTGCTCAAGGCGCGGGGGATGACCGAAGCGGCATTGGGCGTAGACGCTCAAAACCCCAACGGCGCCCGGCAACTGTATGAAAGCATGGGCTTTGTCACGGTCAAAGAGTTTGTGACGTATCGCAAACCACTGTAGTAGAGCCTCCGGGATGGTTTCCCGGAAAGGAAAAGGACAATGGTTCAGAACACACTACAACTAAAACTTACGAGTGACAAACCGGAACAACGAACTATGAATGAGCTGGCGTTTGACCTGAAACAAACTGTCAACAAGAATCGCGTGCTGGGCTTGTGGCGCATGATGACGGGCTATCACTGGGTCTACCTGGGCGCGTTGCTCAGTGTGGCTCTGGGAGCGGCAGCTCGAACGGCAACGTACATGCTGCTGCAGTATGTCGTGGATGATGTGTTGACGGAAGGGGGGCGCCTGGAATGGTTGCCCTGGTTGGCATTGGGCTTCGTCGGCTTAGCCGGCGCAGAGGGACTGTTTTCGTACCTGCGGGGCATCTGGTCCGCCAGAGCCTCCGAGGGCATCACACTGCGCCTGCGCAACTATCTCTACGATCACATTCAGCGGCTGTCGTTCACGTACCATGACCATGCCAAGACGGGTGAGCTCATCTCGCGGGCGACTTCCGACGTAGATGCCGTTCGGCGTTTCTACGCTGATCAAGCCATCGGCATCGGCCGGATCGTGGCGCTTTTTGCGATCAACTTTGGCATGATGATGCGGTTGAGCAGCAACTTGGCGTGGCTCTCCATCGTGGTCATGCCCGCCGTGATTATCATGTCCTATCTCTTCTTCGGGCGGGTATCGAAAGCTTACGAGGCATATCAAGAACAGGAAGCCACGCTTTCGACGACGCTTCAGGAGAACCTGATGGGGGTGCGCGTGGTGAAGGCTTTTGCCCGCCAGCGTTATGAGATTGACAAGTTCGAAGAGCAGAACTACGAGAAGTACCGGCGCGGCAAGAAGCTCACGGCGATGCACTCGCTTTACTGGCCTCTCTCCGACATCTTGTGCTCCGCTCAAACACTGATCGTGATGGGGACTGGGGCGGTGATGGCGGCGCGGGGTGAACTCACCCTGGGCACGTACCTGGCGATAACCGGTATGATCATCTGGATTGTCTGGCCCCTGCGTAACCTGGGCCGGCTGATCGTGGATGTGTCGCGGGGATTGGTCTCGTTTGGGCGTGTGGCGGATATCATCGCCGAGGACCGTGAGGATATCGAAGGCGGACTGACCCTCTCGGGGGATGCCTTAATGCAGGGGAATCTGACCTTCGACCATGTGAGTTTTGCCTATCTGCCTGCAGTGCCTGAAGAGGATACCTCCAAGGGCAATGGAAAGAGTCCAGCGGCAGAGCCCAAACTGGTTGAGGTGCTGCACGATATCTCTTTCTCCGTCAAGCCGGGGCAGACTATTGCGCTGCTCGGCTCGACCGGTTCAGGCAAGACCAGTATTGTCAATTTGTTGCTGCGTTTCTATGACTATCAGAGTGGGCACATCACCCTGGATGGCAAGGAACTCACTGAGTACTCGCGCGCGATGTTGCGACAGCAAATTGGCATTGTGGAGCAGGAACCGTTCCTGTTCTCGCGTTCAATCCGCGACAACATTGCCTATGGCACCGGGCGCGAGGTGACGGATGACGAAGTGATAACAGCTGCGCAGGCGGCGGCGATTCACGACGTGATTCTCTCGTTTCCACAGGGCTATGACACCCTCGTGGGCGAGAAAGGGGTGACCCTTTCTGGCGGGCAGCGACAGCGCGTGGCGATTGCCCGGACGCTGCTCAAGAACCCGCGCATCCTGGTGATGGATGACGCTACGTCTTCGGTGGATACCGATACGGAGATGCAAATCGAGGCGGCGCTGGAACACCTGATGGAGAACCGGACGACGTTTGTGATTGCCCACCGTATTCAGACGGTGATGCGGGCGGATTGGATTCTGGTGCTCGACCGGGGTCGTATTGTCCAACAGGGCGTGCATGCTGACCTCATCCAGGAGGGGGGCCTCTACCGGGAGATTTACCAGATTCAGGCGCGGATCGAAGAAGAAGTAGAGAAGGAAGTGGCGCTGGCAGCATGAGCCACGCTCACCGGTGGCACATCATGGTTGATGACGGAAGACCGGAGACTGACGACTACGATGGTCTTAACGGCTACAGTCTCCGGTCACCGGTCTCCGGTCAAGCCAAAAGTGACGAGCGCTATCAACCGAAGGGTGCTATGGAGTTTTCAATTTTGACAATGGAGTCTCACAATGTCTGACTATGATGAATTTCAAGAACAAGAGTTTACGGCGCAGTTCAACGGCAAAGTAATGCTGCGGATTCTAGACCAGGTGAAGCCCTACTGGCACTGGGTAGTGGGTTTCGTGGTGATGATTGCTGGCACCTCGATCATGGATTCGTACTTCACTTATCTGAGCAAGCGCATCATTGACGAGGGCATCGCTGTGGGCAATGTGCCACATCTGCTTCAACTGCTGACGATGTATGGCGGGATGGCGCTGTTGCAGGCGCTGACGGTGTTCTCCTTCATCTACCTGGCAGGTGTGTTGGGCGAGCGGGTACAGTACGATATGCGCCGCAAAGCCTTCAATCACTTGCAGGAACTGTCCTTCTCGTACTTCGACCGGACGCCGGTGGGCTGGATCATGTCGCGGGTCACCTCCGACTCTGAACGCATCGCGCAACTGGTGACCTGGGGAATTGTGGACTCGACGTGGGCAGTGTTGAACATCGTCACATCCATGATCTTCATGGCGATTATCAACTGGAAACTGGCGCTGGTCGTCGCCGTGATTCTACCCATCATGGGCGGTATCACCTTCTACTTCAAGAAGCGCATTCTCACCGAATACCGCCAGATGCGCAAGTTGAACTCGATTATCACGGGTGCCTACAACGAGAACATCTCCGGGGTCCGCGTGGTGAAAGCGCTGGTGCGCGAGAAACAGAACCTGGATGAGTTTGGTGAAAAGACGTCGAATATGTATCGCGCCGCTTATCGCGTCGCATGGCTCTCC
>JAKJAC010000203.1 GCA_022707705.1 Chloroflexota bacterium | reverse complement strand
AAAAGTCGGCGCGTATCGTCGGTGAAGTGTTGGGCAAATACCATCCCCATGGTGATGCGGCGGTCTATGAAGCGATGGCGCGCATGGCGCAGGATTTTTCGCTACGTTGCTTGCTGGTGGATGGGCAGGGCAATTTCGGCTCCGTGGATGGCGACCCTCCCGCGGCGATGCGTTACACTGAGGCGCGCCTGACCCCACTGGCGATGGAAGCGTTGCGCGATATTGAGAAAGACACGGTGGCTTGGGAGGATAACTTCGACAGCACTTTGAAAGAGCCCGCCGTCCTGCCCTCGAATTTGCCTAACCTGTTGGTCAATGGCGCTTCTGGTATCGCCGTGGGAATGTCCACCAATATTCCGCCACACAATTTGGGGGAAGTGGTGGATGGACTGGCTTTCATACTGGACAATTGGGAAAAACAAGACGACATTGGGGTTGAGGACCTGATGAAATATATCCCCGGTCCGGATTTCCCCACCGGCGGGTTGATATACCGCCGGGACACTGCGGACGCAGATGATGGGCTGGTCAAAGCCTACGCCAACGGGCGCGGGCGTATTACCATCCGCGCGCGGGCACACAAGGAGGAAATCAAGGGCGGGCGCGAGCGCATCGTTGTGACAGAGCTGCCTTATCAGGTCAACAAGGCGGCGCTTATCGAGACGATTGCTGCGCTGACCCGCGCCGGCAAGCTCGAAGGCATCGCCGATTTGCGAGACGAATCTGATCGCCAGGGTATGCGCCTGGTGATTGATCTCAGCCGTGGGGTGGAACCCGGCAAACTGATGCGCGAGCTCTACAAACACACTGCCTTGGAGACGCGGTTCGGGATTATCATTCTGGCGCTGGTCAATGGTGAGCCGCGAACGCTATCACTCAAGAAATCGTTGTTGGTCTTTTTGGAACATCGCCTGGAGGTATTGCAGCGTCGCGCGCGTTTTGATCTGGAACAGGCGCGGGCGCGAGCGCACATCGTCGAAGGGCTTCTCATCGCTCTTGACCATTTGGATGAGGTCATTGACATCATTCGCCGCTCCCGCACGGTGGAGACGGCGCGTGAGAATCTCTGCAAGCGCTTCAAGTTAAGCGAGATCCAGGCGCAGGCAGTTCTGGATATGCCTCTTAAGCGATTGGCGGCGTTGGAGCGCAAGAAACTGCAAGATGAGTTCAAAGAGCTCAAGGCATTGATCAAAGAGTTAGAGACGTTGCTGCGAACGCCCAAATTACAGCGTGCTGCCATCCGCGCGGAACTCATTGCACTCAAGGAGCAATTTGGCGATGCCCGCCGCAGTCATATTGCCGACCTCAAGGGTGATAAGGTGGAATTCGGCTCATTAGTCCCCGATCAACCGGTATGGGTGACCACCACCCGTAAAGGGTTGATTGCCCGCACGTTGGATGATGGCAAGGCGCCACGCGTGCCCTCGCGTCCCGCCGATGTGCCGGTGAGCGTCGTCGGCGCTTCGACGCGTGATACTCTGTATTTGTTTACCGCTACCGGGCAGGCGGCAGCTCTGCCTGTGCATCAGGTCCCGGAAGGGCAAGCTTGGGAGGGCGAGGGCGCCCCTTATAGTCAGCTCACACACCTGGAGGGGGCGGATGTGGTAACCGCGCTGGCGTTGCCGGCAACGCTTCCTGAAGGCGGTTCAGTCTGTTTTGTGACGGCGCAGGGACAGGTGAAGCGCCTTCTGGCAGAGGATTTGCCTGGGGTGGGGCGTGAACCTCAACTGGTGATCCGCCTCGATGAGGGGGATTGGTTGGTAGATGCGGCATGGGTCTATGAGAATGAAGAGTTGGTTATCGGCGCGGCGAGCGGGCAGGGCATTCGCTTCTCTGCGAGCGAGGTGCGCCCCACGGGCAGCGGCGCTGGCGGCATGGCGGGAATCAAGCTAGAAGATCAGGATGTGGCAATCGGCGTCACGGTCATCAATTCGCGGGCAAAACTGTTCACCATCAGCGACCAGGGTAACGCGAAATTGACACCCTTCACGGATTTACCCTCTCAGCGACGCGGCGGCAAGGGGGTTCAGATTATCAAAGGCGTGGCGGGCGAGCGCTTGATGGGGGTTCGTACCGCCAAGGGCGCGTCCAATATCATCATGGTGACACAGCGGGGCGCTGCCAAGACCCTGACCGGACGCTCAATCAAGGAGCAGGGACGCGCGACCCGTGGCACTTCTGTGATTGCGTTGCAGGGGCGCGACCTGGTTGCTGCGGCAGTGGTGCCGGAATCCCGCGTCGAGGGCAGTGGTTAGTTGCGAAACGCCAACATGTTCTGGACAGACTGTTTTAGAATCATCGCTTAGGATGGGTTTGATACTGTTTGACAGGAGGCAGGATATGACCAATTATCGTGATGAAATGCATGCTTGTGAGGCTTGTGGCAAGCCTTTCGTGTTTACTGTGGAAGAACAGCGGGCGCAGGAGCAATTGGGCTTTGATGTTGTGCCGCCAGTCTATTGCCCACAGTGCCGTAAAACCGAAAAACTGCAACCAGGGCTACATCCGGGGATCGTCAAATGGTACAGCACTGAGAAGGCTTATGGTTTCTTGACCCAGGCTGAGGGCGGTGAGATTTTCTTCCACCGGTCGGGTGTGTCGGGCGATCCTGAGCAGACATTGCGCGAAGGGGCGCACGTCTGGTACGAAGTGCAGGAGACGGATCGCGGACTGCAAGCCTATAACGTTCACGAGCGGTGATGCGTGTTGCGCTGAGTGGTTGGTTCTGGGAGCGTCCGGAGACTGGAAGCGGACAATACTTGCGGCGGTTGGCGGCAACGCTGGCGCGGCAAGAATCCGACTTGGCTGTGACTCTCTATTTGCCGGGACAGACGGCGCCTGCGGACCTGCCACCTGGGATACCGGCGGTAGCCTTGCCGGCACCTCCAGGACCCTTGGGCAAGGTCGTGTGGGAGCAGCTCAGCCTGCCGCGGGCGTTGCGCCGCCAGGGCGTCGATTTGTTGCACGTGCCGTATTGGGGCTCCCCCTGGCGGGCTGCTGCGCCAGTCGTGGTGACCGTCCACGATCTCATTCCTCTGCTGCTGCCTGCTTATCGCAGCAGTGTATGGGTGCGTCTTTACACGGCGCTGGTTAGCGCTACTGCCCGGCGCGCGGCGGTGATTCTGACCGATTCTGAGGCGGCGCAGAGTGATATTGTGCGCCATCTGCGGGCGCCGGAGGCGCGCGTGCGCGCAGTGCATCTTGCCGCGGACGGGGAATATCGCCCTGAAGTATCACTGACCCCGTTGGAAGCCTTGGGGCTTACACCCGGCTACATCTTGTATCTGGGCGGCTTCGATATCCGCAAGAATCTGGCGACGGTCTTTGCGGCGCTGGCGCGGGTGCGCCAAGAGCTCCCCGATGTGCGTTTGGTGGTCGCGGGACGGTTGCCCGCCCAGGATAGCGCTTTTGCGCCCGACCCGCGGCGCTTGATGCGGGAAGTGAGCTTGCCGGAAACTGCTGTCACCTTCACCGGTTTCATCCCTGAAGCCGTGAAGCCTGCGCTCTACTGTGGTGCGCGGGCTTTCATTTTCCTTTCACGCTATGAAGGTTTTGGCTTGCCGCCGCTGGAGGCGTTAGCTTGTGGCACGCCGGTCGTTGCCAGCGTTGCTGCCAGCTTGCCCGAGGTCGTGGGCGAGGGGGGCGTGCTGGTTGAGCCGGATGGTGCTGCGAGCGCAGCAGTGGCGTTGGCGCGGCTTTTGCGCGATGATGCCTATCACGGCGAATTACGGACGCGTGCCCTGCGGCAGGCGGCGCGCTTTTCCTGGGAGCGGACTGCGGCGGAGACAGCAGTGGCGTACAGGGATGCGGTGAGGGGCTAGCTGCGCCCCCCATGGCGCAGCAACAGGCGAGGAATACCCACAAAACCCTGCCCATGTTGTTGGGGATCGCGTAACACGAAGGTGCCATCCGTTTGGCGTGTGAAGATTTGTACACTGCCCCCAATAGCCTGATCGTTAGCTAACGCCAATGGGGAGAGCGCTTCTACGATTACGATATCTCCCACTTCACTATCCGGTAGTAAGGTTTCGTCCTCTTCTAGCCGTACGCCAAAGTAGGCTATTCCTGGTCTCACATTCAGCAAAGAGAGTTTCCCCACTTCTAGCGGGATCCAATCCGGCATCGCCAGGTAGTTGAAGTCGAGTCCAACTGGAGCCTGCAATGCATCGAGTGTCACAGCGAGGGCCTCGATTGCGGTATGGGGCGTGCGGTTGCGGTATGGGTAGACGGGGATGATCAATGTATGGCTACCTGGCGGCGTTTTCATCCGCAAGGGGATGAGCGCGGCAATCCACTGACTTGTCATGCTACAAGCCTCAAAGTAATCCCGCCCGGTGTGCACTGACCAGTACTGGCGGCTCTCCTCAAATTGGGATTGTGTTTCCATGAGCAGTGGAATGGCGCGCGCGTCAGCGTGTAAGCAGAAGTGTAGCAAGCCACTGAAATAGACGGCGATCGCCTCGTTGTAGCGAGCGATGGGGTTGCTTTGAAGCTTAAACCAACCCGCCGCCGCAGTCGCCATCTCCAGAGCCTCCAACCAGCGTTCGGACCTCCAGAGCAGGTCTGCACAATACAGGTTGATCAAAGCTTCACTATTGCGGTCGCGCTGATTGCGCACCGCGGTGAGCGCGTTTTCCGCAGTTGCAAGCGCTTCATCAAAAACCAGCAATCTCGGATTCAGGGGCACGTCGAGCGCCAGCATCTTCCGCAGTGTCGCCGGAAGGTCCTGGAATTCAGCCAGCTGCAGCGGCATCAATGAGGGCGGTACACAGATACGGCGCATGGTCAGGGAGTGCCCGTGGGTGTCGCGGAGACTGCGGGTGGCGCGGGTTTGGAAGTGGGCAGCTCCAGAACTTGATTGATAACGCGCTCCAGATTTTCCACTTGCTGGAACATTGTGCTCTGAACCATTGGGTCCAGCTGCGCCATGGCGCGCAGCACGTTCAGGAATTCCAGCCGCACTGCCATGTACAGGGCGTCAGAATCCGTCTTCTGAAGGTTCGTCAAAGGTTCGACAAACGCAGCGATCATGTTTGCGCGCGCCTTTGCCTTGGCTCTTTCGATTTCAGAATCGCGCATTCCCTGGGCTTTGGCTTCATCTATGGCAGCCTTGAGCTGCCAACCGCTGCGCCACAACGCTTTCCACTGCTCTGAAATCAAGTCTTCATCCGGTGAGATGCCGGTTAAATGTACCTGATCAATCTGAATCCCGCGCTCTTTTCCTACCTTGCGCATTTCGGTGACCAGTTCTTGTTCAATGAGCGTAAGCAAGGCGGGACCCTCGCGGTCGGGATTGAAGAGCTCGTCCAGTCGGTACCGCTCAATGCGGTTGCGGACTTCGCCATCGAAGGTGCCGTTGGTCAGGAAAATCATCCAGTCGGTGACGCGACGCTCACCGCCAGGGGCAAGTGCCACTTTGTTGGTGGCGAGATGCAGTACAGTGAGGCGATCGCTCTCGGTGAAGTTGAGCGGCGGCGCGGTGGGGATAGGTTCTTCAGGCTCTCCCCGTTGCACCCGGAAGCGCACCTCAGCCCGGCAGGTTATGGGGATGCCGTCGCGGGTGTTGGCAGTGACACGTAGCTCGCGCCGTTGGGGGCGGAGGTCTATGGTATCCCAAATTCTCTCGAATGCTTCCAGGCGTACCCGGGTCGCTCCTTCCACGCGGGTAATTCTTCCACCGCGCGCGAGAACTACGGCGTTATCATGCCCGACAGTGATATGCCCTGGTCCGCCAATGTCGTGGAGAACTTCGGGACCGTCGGGGTCGGGGCGCCCTTCTTGTACTCGCATCACCGGGTCAAACGGTGGCTCGCGGTTTACACCGGCAAGGATGCGCCACATCAGTTTCCAGGCATCTTGGGGTTCGAGATGGTACATGGCTTGGATGAATTGTGCGAGAATTACCATGGCGGCAGTGAATGCCGCGACCGTGGCGACGAAGAAGCCTGTGGGAAGGCTTGCGAACATGGCTCGCAATATTTGCCATATTCCCTCGGCGGTGCGGATTTCGTTGATGGCTTCTGGGACAGCCCCGGCAAGCAGGAGGGTAAAGCCAGCGGTTAGCCCCAGTATAACCAGAAGGATGACCCCGATAGTTCCCAAGCGATCAGTCAGGCGTGTGGGCATGTGTAACTCCTCAACTCTGGTTTGCCCGGTGTTGGAGGGCGGCAAGTGTCTCAGTCGTCGCTACGGGCAGCTGCGCCTTGATCTCCGGCTGTTGAACAATATCATCCAGGGTTTGCAGTAACCGCAGGGCGATCAGTTTTTTGGCTTCTTCAGGTTTGATACCCTGTAGTTTCTTAACTTCTTCCTGCAGGTTTTTGGTAAGTTCAACGAGGGCTTCACTGCGCACGCGCCCTTGTTCGCGAACGACCTCCGCCTTGGCTTTCCCCTGGTCAAGTTCAATGATCTGCATCTTTTGTGCTTTCCAGCTCTCCAGACGCTGTTTGACGATTGCGGGATCGGTGGGTACGATGCGATTGCCTACGCCGCCAGCTGTCACCTGAATTCCGATGGCAGCCATCTGTGCAATAACGTGTTCACGCACTTCTTTGGCGATGGTCAAACGGGGCAATTCCTCGGGTTGCGGCTCGCTGATAGCGTAGACTTGATCTAACGGGTAACGCTTTAGGACATGTTGAATCATGTAACCGGCTTCGTGCAACGGCATATCCGCCCAGTTGATGGCGCGATGCGCTTCCAGCTTCGAGGGTTGCTTCGCCGGATTTACCTCCGTGGCAAGAAAGGCGCGCAGGGCGGCATCCGGGTTGTAGGTCCAGGGTTGTCCTAGTTCTCCAGGTTCCTTGGCGCCCTCGATGCGGAAAATCGAAGAACAGGGAACGCGCACGGTGATGTTATCGCGTGTCTGTGCTTCGATACCCGGAGTCACGCGGAATTGACCCTGTAAATCAATGACGGCAGGGAAATTCTCCCCTCTCTCGGTGAAGAACACGCCAGGACCGATAACGCGATCTGCTACTGTGCCCTGGTAGCGCACGACGGCATTGTGGGGTTCGGTCACCAGCAAACCGGGACCGGTGCCGACGAACGGATTGCCAGCGACCCGCGTTTGCAGCTCTCCGTGTTCCACTACGACAACAGGGCGGGGGAAGGTGGAAAGGAATCCTGTGATCAAACGCGTTGCTTGTAGGTGGGACCTCTGCTGCTCTGCGGCGCTGAGGGGCAAAATGGCGGGCGCCCAGGTGTAAAGCATCAGAACAAAATAGAGCATGGGAAGCACTGCCCAGGTGATACCGCGACCATCGTTTGACCCATAGACCCACACCAAAATGCTCAGAAGCGCTAGGAAGACAATAACAGCAACGATGACGGTGAAGAGCAACGGCTTGGGTACGTTCATTCGCCATAACCACGGGACGTAGAGCAGTCCCAACGGCAGCACAGTCGCGAGTAGCACAACGATCACCAGGGGGAGAGGGGAGAAGTCTACCCAGAAGTAGGCAATGAGCGGGCCAATGAGCGGAGCGCCTAACGCCAGCACAATTCGCATACATCGTGCAGGGTATTTGATGAATGTTTTGCTTGGTTCCGGAGGATGGTAAAGCAGCTGCCTCTGCAATAAGATCGTGGCAACGGCATAGATTATGAGGACCAGCAGGCGTACATTGGGCATTGGTGCACTCCTTGCATATTATCCGCTTCTTTATAGTATTAATGTAACACAAAAGTGAAAAAAAGGAAATGGCTTGTGGTATAATCTAGTTAGATATGGAACTCAAGGATATTGTTACCCATTTACGCCAATTGCCGCTCTTTCAGGACCTGAAGCCTGATCGGGACGCACGAGATGAGCGATTGCTCTATCTGGTGGCGAAGATCGTGCAAGAGGCAAATTTCTCTCCCGGTGACCGGCTCTTCGGTCAGGGTGAGCCTGCCGACCGTTTGTACACCATCCTGCGGGGGCGGATTCAGCTGACGGCGTTCGGACCCGATGGCAGTCGCCTGGACCTGGGCATCAAGCAGCCCGGCGACTCGTTTGGCGAAACC
>JAKJAC010000202.1:4494-8136 GCA_022707705.1 Chloroflexota bacterium | reverse complement strand
CGCGGTGTCGGATCCGACACCGCGACCCGAAACATAAAAAAACATCCTTTTCGTCTGTTTGCACAACCGCCCTCACTTCCCTCCAACAATCTCTTGCATACAGCCTATACAGGATCTCGTAGCAGGTTGCCGACGGAAACCTTACTGCTACAAATCCCCCAAAAACCTGAATTTGCTCCCCATCCAATCTGCCGCTATAATATAAGCATTGTGAGGGGGAGCGATGTTATCTGCTCGGCTCTTCGGTGGTTTGGATTTATCCTGCGACGGCGTCCCGCCGCCGCCTATCCCTAACGCGACCGCCCGTTCCCTGCTCGCCTATCTCCTCACCTACCGTGACCGTCCCCACACCCGCGACCTGCTCGCCGGCACTTTTTGGCCCGACTTGCCCGATGATTTAGCGCGCCGGCGCCTGAGCCAGGCTCTCTGGTTGATTCGCAAATCCCTGGGAAGCCACCTGCAGCTGGGTCTTGAAGGCGATAGCGTACAGCTGCTCCCCGATATGCCGCTCACCCTGGATGTTGCCGATTTCGAAAGGTTGGCGGCATGTCCCGCGCTGGATGAGAGCACGCTACGCGCCTGGTTCGAGGCTGTGGAGCTCTATCGCGGCGATTTCTTGGTGGGTTATTACGAGGATTGGGTTTTGTTCGAGCGGGAGCGCCTTCATGAGTGCCTGCTCGATTTGCTGGGACAGCTGACCAACGCGTTGAAGGCGCGCGGCGAGTACGAGCGTGCTCTTGCCATTGCCCGGCGCCTGGCGGCGGAGGACCCCTGGCGCGAAGCAACACACCGTGAGGTGATGCGCCTCCTGCACCTGCTAGACCGCGACACCGAGGCGCTCAGGCAAGCCGAACTCTGCTGCCACATTCTGGAGACTGAGCTTCACGTTCAACCCGAAGCCGAGACTCTGGCGCTCGCACGGGAAATCGCCCGGCGCATGGGCATCGAAGCTGACCCCTACCTTCCCCAGATCTTGCGCCCGCCCATCCGCACCAAAGATGGCAGCGCTTTGCCCACGCAGATGCCGCTCATCGGGCGCCGTGAGGAGCGCGCTGCGCTGTTCGCGGCTCTGGAAACCGCCATTGGTGGCGCGGGCACAGTGATCTGGGTCGAAGGCGAAGCTGGTGTGGGTAAGACGCGCCTGCTGCAAGAAGTGGCTCGTGATGCTGCCTGGCGCGATATCGCCGTCCTCTGGGGGCGGGCTGACGAAAACGTTGGCATGGCGCCCTTTGCTATCTGGGTGGCGGCGCTGCGCCACGAGCTTTCGCCGTTGCGCATCGAACAATGGTCGCAGCTCGTCGCTCCGATCTGGCTTCAGGTACTCCGCCCCTTGCTCCCGGAACTTGCTGCCGTGGCTCCGGAGTGCGCCCCCGCTCTGGAACCCGAACGCGAGCGCGAGCGCCTGACCAATGCTTTCGCCGAATTGCTCCGCGCCTGGAGTGAGACGCGCCCGCTCCTTCTGATTCTCGAGAACCTCCATTGGGCAGATGTCGATAGCCTGGAAGTGCTGGCGGCGCTCGACCAGCGCCTCACGGCGCACAAAGTCGCCATCATCGGCTCTTATCGCCGGGATGAGGCTGAAGCGCGCCCTGCCGTCTGGGAATGCCTGCAAGCCCTACACCGTGCCGGGCAGCAGCAATGGTTGCAGCTGCGCCCGCTCGATTCCACTGCCGCGGGCGAATTGATCCGTCGTAGCCTGGGCATCAGCCATGCGGCGCCCCTGTTTGAAAACCGGCTTTATCAAGAGACGGGCGGCAATCCACTCTTTACGCTGGAAATCTTGCGGACGCTCGCTGATGAGGGCTTGCTGGTTCAGGATTCCGCAGGCGAGTGGAGCACTCCCTGGGATGAAACCACCGCGGCTTACGCCGAGTTGCCGCTGCCACGCGCTGTGGAGGAGGTCATCGCCCGGCGCTTGGCGCAATTGGAGCCTGCCGAGCGCGGCGTTCTGGAGACTGCCGCCGTCATCGGCAACGATTTCGACCTCCGTCTACTCCAGGCTGCGAGCGAGCAAAACGCCCCGCAACTGCTCCGCACCGTGCATTCTCTGGTGCACCGTCATTTCCTGGTCGAACGCCCTTCTGCCTACGAATTCAGCCACGATCAGGTGCGGCAGGTCACTTATCAGGCGCTCAGCTCCGAAGCGCAGCGAGCGGTGCACCAACGCGTCGCCCGGGCATTGGCAGCAATTCACCCCGAGAACCTCGCTGCCCTTGCACTGCACCTCGACCGTGGCGAATTATGGGATCAGGCTGTGGGCAGCTACTTCGAAGCGGGCAAAAGAGCCGCGGAGGTCTACGCCAATGAGGCGGCTTTGCATGCTTATGAGCGCGCCCTTGCCATTCTGGAGCAAGAGCACCCATTGCCCCCGCCGGTAGAGACCGCGCTAAACTTCGATCTGCGCGTAGCTCGCTGCCCCCTCTGGCGTTTGCGGGGCGAGCGCGAAAGCTACCGCACCGATATCGAAACCCTGCTGGCGTTGGCGCGAACCCTGGGTACCCCTGAACATCAGGTTGAAGCCCTGCTACAACGGGCGGAATACCTGGGCGAATCTACCAGCGAATACGAAGCTGCGCGTGAGGCGGCGACAGCTGCTCTTTCCCTGGCGCAGGAACACGGCTTCCATCACCAAACTTCTCGCGCCTGGTTGGCGATTGGAACTGCCTGGAAACAGCTGGGGCACAATGCCCCCGCTCTCGAAGCGTATCAGCGTGCTCTGGCTGAATTTCCGAACTCACCCGTAGCTGGAGGCAGTGAAATCGCCATCTATGTCTCGCTCGTGATGACCTACCGCGACCTCGGAGACCTCGAGCGGGCGCAAGAGACGGCGCAAACGGCGCTTGAAAAAGCCCCAACCAGCGCCGACCCCTTATCCACAGCCCGCGTCCACAACGCCCTCGCCTGGATCACCCGCGCGCGCGGTGACCATCGCGCCGAGGCAGCGCATTGCCAGGAAATGCTCACGCAGATGCGTGCTATTGGTCATCGCTACTACGAGGGTGTGGCGCTCAACAACCTGTCGCTGGCGTACAATGCCCTCGGCGAGCACGGCGCCGCCATCGAGACCACCCGACAAGCCCTGGAGATTTTTCGACAGATTGGTCACCTACACGGGCAGGTCATCACCCTCCTCAACCTCGGCTCCCGTTACAAGAACACAGGACAGCTCGCGTTGGCGCGCGCAGCGCTCAACCAGGTACTGCCCTTGGCTCGCAAACTCTCGCTGCGGGATGATGAAGCGCGCATCCTCTCCAGCCTGGCTGAGTTATTGACCAATACGGGTGAGTACGGCGCTGCTGAACAAGCGCTCAACCAGGCGGAAGCCATCGTCCGTGAGCTCGGTTCTCCGTTTCTGCAAGCCACCCTCCACTACCGCTTTGGGGAACTGCATCTGGCAACCGGCGCTACCGCGTGCGCCATCCAGCGTTTCGAGAGTGCGCTACAAGACTACGAGCGCAGCGGTTATGCCTACTACCAGACCCTCACACGCTCCTTCCTGGCAGCTGCCCACTTCCGGCGGGGCGAACTGGAAAAAGCGCTGGCGCTTTCAACCCAGGCGCTGGCGGAGATGGAATCTCAGTCCGATTTTCCCTTGATGCTGGAGCTTTGCCTGCACCATTATCAGATTATGGCTGCTGCCGG
>JAKJAC010000202.1:0-4405 GCA_022707705.1 Chloroflexota bacterium | reverse complement strand
AAAAGTTGCGCTGCATTGCCCGACCCCTCCTGGCAGCACGCCTTCATCGCGGATGTACCGCTTCACCGGAATCTTGTCGCCGCCTGGCAGGCGCTTCAGCCACACTGTCTCACGGTCAGATTGCCTCAACTCGGGGCGCCCACAGGACGCGCTCTGCGGGCAGAGGATACCGTTCCGGTCACCTGGACCGTGGAAGCGCCTGAGGACCAGGCTGTGCCGCAGGGGATCGCGCGTCGCCGGCATTGCATTCTGCGCCTGCTCGAGGAAGCTACCGCTCAGGGCGCTATCCCCCGCGACGAGGACCTCGCTGAGGCGCTGCGCGTGGGCTTGCGCACGCTCCGCCGCGATATTGCCGCCCTGCGCGCCGAAGGTCACCCCATTCATACCCGGGGACGCTGATGCGCAATGTGATAGTCCAGATTTCCCCCGCACGGCGCCAGTGGCTGATATAAGCCCGTGAGCACAACATTGGCAACCTGGTTCGTGCTGCCTGCACTCGCGCTGAGATAAACCCGAGATACAACTTTGATACACTGCCACCTAGAACAAGGTGGCAGTTTTTTATGGAACCCATAGAGCAAATTCAACCGCTTCGCAGAGATGTCTTCATCGTGCGTATCTGGCGCGAAGGCAGCGCACCTGAATGGCAGGGCTGGGTTCAGCACACCCGCAGCGGCGAGTCAGCTGGTTTTCGCAATCTGAACGAGCTTCTGGCTTTTATTGAACTGCGCGCCACTGTGGCTGACCTTACAGAACCGCAGGGTTTGAGATAACACTCACAGCCGCTTAGCCCAAGACTTGGGTTCCCATACCTGCTTTCCCGCCATCGAGATAACAAGTTTCGAATCGTCTAGTGCAAAAGGAGCGCCGATATGAAATACCGAATCTTTGTTGGTTTGTTGTTATGCCTGATTCTCATCATGGCAACCGGCAACTCTGCCATCTCTGCCCTCACTCAAGCGCAGACCGGGGAGGTTACTCCTTCAACTGCGTCTGGCATAGCGGCAACGCTTGGAAACACCATCACCTATCAGGGATATCTGGTCCAGCATGGTAGCCCCGTCACCGCGACCTGCGATTTCGTCTTCGCCCTTTTCGATGCCGCCAGCGGTGGTGAATTCGTGGTGGATGCCTCAGCCATCGTTCCGGTCACTGAGGGTAAGTTCACGGCGCTCCTGGATTTCGGCAGCGCAGCTTTCACAGGCGACGCCCGTTGGATGCAAGTCTACGTGCGCTGTCCCAGCACTGTGGGCTCCTACACGCTGCTGAGCGGGCGTGTGGAACTCACCGCTGTGCCCTACGCCCACAGTCTGCGTCCTGGAGCGCAGGTCTTTGGCACAGAAGGCATCACCCTGCACGTCAGAAACTCGGCTGAGGATGGCGTTGCAATCCACGGCGAAGCGACCTCCCTGGCGACCGCATCGGATTATCAGTCTTTCGGCGGCAGATTCACCTCCAGATCCCGCGGCGGGGTGGGGGTCTACGGCGGCGATAACGACACTGGCGACTACAGTTTCGGCTACGGCGTCTGGGGTCAAAGCACCTCTCACTGGGGCTACGGTGTCTATGGCGAGAACGCCTCGCAGGATGGCTACGGCGTCTACTCTGCCGGCAATGCCCACGTGCAAGGCGAGCTGACCTGGGAGCCTAAGACCAGCTACATCTCGGTGCCAGCAGCTGCCTTCATACCCTACGCTTCATCGCTCACCCCTGTCTGCCACGATCCCTACTACATCAACATTGGCGACCGGCTCACCGTGTACGACTCCCCTTGCACCGTGTCACAGTTCGAGGCGCCTGTCAACCTTCCCCATGGCGCTACGGTGACGGCAATGACCTTCCACTATTATGACTGGGACTCGAGCAGGGATGCCACGGTCACTCTGTGGCGCGATTTTGATGAGCAGCTAGCCACCGTCACTTCCAGTGGTGATGACGGTTTCGGCAGCAACACTACCACGGCAATCAACTATGCCCGCGTGGATAACCAGAATCACACCTACTTCCTCGAGGCGACGTTGGTGACGATGCAGTGGGTGGACCTGCGCTTTGTCGTCATCGAGTACACGATCAACGCCCCCTATTAGGCGAATTTAACCCTCAAAGGAGCTGCAGCATGAAACGCAATAGCTGGTTCAATCTGTCAATCGTGTTAAGCATCGCGCTGATTCTGGGCAGTGGAGTTCTCCCTACCAACCCTGGTCAAGCGCAGGGTCTGGTCTCCCCGCGGGTCACTGATCCCGTGGAAATCGCCCAGGCACAAGCGTTGCCGCTGGGCGACCCCCTTACTAATGAGTTTACCTATCAAGGGCGCCTCAAGGATGCCGCCGGCGCCCCTATCGCCGGTCCCTGCGACTTCCGTTTCAGCCTTTATCAATCCTCCGCCGGCAACGACTCCGTCGGCAACGTCCAGTCCGTATCCAACGTTACCCTGGATGAGGGCTATTTCTCCGTGGGGCTTGATTTCGGCGTCGCCGTCTTTACTGGCGAAGGGCGCTATATGAAAGTCGAAGTGGATTGTGGGGCTGGCGCCTACACTGCCCTCAGCCCCCGTGTGAAATTGACCGCCACTCCCTATGCCCTGCACGCCGTCTCTACCGGTGCGTTACACGGGAACCCTGTCTCCGATAATCTTCCGGTCACGGGGGATGTGCTCACGTGGAATGGCAACTCCTGGTTACCCTTACCGCCCGAGACCGCCACGCCATACGACAACGTGATTGTCGTTGCCATGAGTGGCGGGGACTTCACCTCGATCCAGGCAGCACTGGATAGCATCACCGATGAGAATTATGATAACCGCTATCTGGTCTGGGTGGCGCCGGGGCGCTATGTGGAACGTGTGACCATGAAACCGTTCGTGGATATCGAGGGTGCAGGGGAGTGGACTACCACCATCATGAGCACGGGTAGCATGACAGAGACTGTGGGCACTGTGATCGGAGCCGATGCTGCCGCATTACGTTCGCTCACGGTGCTCAATACTGGCGGAACGGCTTATGCCGTCGCCATCGTCAACAATGGCGCATCCACCAATCTCCTCCACATCACCGCAGCTGCTATGGATGGTTCCATAAAGAATATCGGCGTACTCAACCGGGATAACGCTTCCCCTTTGATGGCTCATGTCAGAGCTTCTGCATCCGGTAGTGGTTCCACGCATAACGTTGGCATCGAAAACACCCTTGCTTTTCCTACATTGAACGATGTTAATGCCGCTGCTACAGGTGGTTACATAAGCGCCGGTATCTACAACGCGGCAGGCGCCTACCCAGAGCTAAATAACGTTACGAGCACAGGCTCATCAGCCCAGTACACGTTTGGCATCCACAATGTTGATGCCGGCGCGGACATTCGTGAAAGCACTATTCGTGCCGATACCGGGGTGTTCCAATCTGGCATCTACAACGAATGGGATGACCTTCCTGGGGTGTATGTTGTAACGGTTGAACAATCGCAGATAGATCTTGCAGATAAGACACAACCCACCATCTACATTGATGAGAACTTCGTTGTCTATGTGGGGGCTTCGCGGTTGGGTGGTGGTCCGGTGGACATTGCCCCTGGTGGTTGGGTGCGCTGTTACGGTTGTTATGACGAATTCTATCAAAACGTCGGCGGCATCGGGGTTTGCCCGTAGAAAGGCGGCAATCAAATGAAACCATTTCTCTTTACATTGGCATTGCTTTCTATGCTCATCGGTTTTCTAGCCCTGGGGAATTTCCAGGCTCAGGCTGGCACGCCAGCCCAGGCCAGCGCTGGCTACGAGCTCGGCTGGTGGACGGTGGATGGCGGCGGCACTCAACTTGCCGGCGGCGACTTCCTTTTGCTGGGCACAGTTGGGCAACCGGAAGCGGGAAACGCACTTTCCGGCGGCGGTTTTGAACTCGGCAGCGGTTTCTGGTCCGGCGGAACGCTTGCCGACCAACACACGGTTTTCTTACCGTTGGTCATGCGCAACTAAGAACCTATCCGCCTGTCTGCACAGCCTCCCCCACTTTCCCCCAACCATCTATCGTCGCCCTGCCCGCTTTCACCTTCCTGAAAAGTATTTTTGGGTCGCGCGAAGCGCGACCCAAAAATACTAAAAAGAATCCTCTTCGTCTGTTTGCAGAACCTCTTTGGGTTTCACCAAATAATCTATCGTATACTTTAACACCCACCTCGATTGGTAACTGTTCAGCGTTCCCCCGCTTGCACCAACCAGAGGGACCAAAGCCGCGATGGCGAGTTGCGCCTGGTGGAGGCATGCTTGCCGGTGGAAAAGCCAGACATGCATCAGGTGTGACCGCCGGGCACAGCCACTCTCTCTGCTCCCGGCGCCCGCTGCTGCTTTCGGTGATTTTCGGTGTGTTTCGGTGATTTTCGGTGTTCGGTTGGGCGGTTTTTCGATCACCGAAATCAC
>JAKJAC010000201.1:413-8180 GCA_022707705.1 Chloroflexota bacterium | reverse complement strand
ACTGATGTAATATGGTTGCCGCTGCTGCCATGCCAAGTTTCAATCCCCTCTTCATCGGGGCCTGGGTTCGGACCCCCATTTATTAGAGGCTCTTCATTTCCCACCTGGCATAGTAGAAGGTCTCGGTTGTGCGTCTTTTTCCCCCACTATGATACCTGTTTGCCTGTAAATGTGCTCACCTGCCACCACTGTTGTGCTCGTTACGTGGCATGTTCAAAAAAAGCCCGAAAAGCGTGTAGCTGGTGCGAAAATCATGAGAGTGCTAAGATTTCGTTACCAATAGTATACACCAAAACGGAGGATTCTGCCATGAACCTATTGCCATTGCGCGCGTTGCTGGAGGCTACTCCCTATCCCCTGTTGTATGTGATGGCTTTGCTGCGCGGCGCCCGCGTGCCACGCAATCTGCCCAAGGTTGAGCTGGTGGCGCTGACCCTGGCAACACTCAGCGACCTCTCTGCACTGGGCGACCTGCTGGCAAGTCTGAGCGTTGAGGAGCACATGGTGTTAGCCGACCTGGTTGCTGCCGGTGGCCGATTGCCACGATATCACCTTGCCCGTCGTTATGGCGATTTCCGCGAGTTCCGCCCCTGGGACGCCGCCAGCCCGACGCGCCCCTGGGAGCATCCCGCCTCACCTGTGGAGCAGCTCTACTTCCTGGGTCTCATCTTCTGGGATCCAGAGTCTCGCGATCTGCTCATTCCGGCAGACATGCTTGCCCATTATCCGGTCCCCCTGCGTCCTCCGCAACGTCCTCTGGCGCCCGCTGTGCCACTGCCGGTGCTGCACGATCTGGTGCAGTTGCTGGCGTTGCTCGCGGCTGACCCGCCGCGCCTGGTGCACGGGCGCTGGCTTCCACCCGCATTCCTGCGCGAGTGGGGCGCGCGTTGTTGCCAGGTGCCCGCCCATCCGGCTCTGGTAGGGGAACTGCGCGCCCCGCGACGGCGCTTTTGGCACTATCTGGCTGTGGCTGCGGGATTGGTTGGTCCCGCTGGGCAGTTCCTGGTCTTGACGCCAGCGGGTTGGGAATGGTTGGCTGCCGCGCCTGCTGCCCAATTGCAGGCTCTGTGGCCCGCGTTCGCTACGCCCAACGCTAAACAGTGGGCAGATTTTCGCCTGCCTGCCTACCGGCTGGGCATTACCAGCACACTGCACGCGGCTCTGGTGCGCGAGTTGACGCGCTCTGCCACGCACTCTGCCGCTTTGGGCAGCGCCGAAGCGCTGGCTGCGCGGTTATTAGCGTATGATCCAGCGCCACGCTCAGCCTTGGGAGCGCACGCCTGGGAGCCAGAAACGCAGCTGACCGAGGCTTTGCTCGCCCTGTTGAGCGGCCCTTTGACGGCTTTGGGCGTCATCACTGCCGAAGCATCCGGGCTACACCTTACGGCATGGGGCGCTTACCTGCTCGGGGGTCCCGCACCTCAACCCGCGCCTCCGCCACCCTTCATGCTGGGGGTGGAATTCGATTTCACGCCGCCCGGCGTGGCCTGCGATCCCCTGGCTGTGGTGACGCTCGCGACTTGCGCCGCAAGGCAGGCCTCGGGCGCCTATCGGCTTACGCAGGCGAGTTGGGTGCGCGCGTTGCAGCGCGGCGCTACTGCCGAAGCGCTGCTCACGCAGCTCAACACCGTGGCGCAACGCCCTCTCACCGGAGCTGAGGTTGCCACGCTCACTGCCTGGGCAGCGGGGGCGGCACGGATGCGTGTGCAACGGCTCACCGTGTTGGAAGTGAGCGACCCGGAGATTCTGGCGCGCTTGCAGCGCAGTCGCCGGGGCCGGCAGCTGGTGTTGCGGACTCTGGGACGGCGTGCGGTGGCAGTGGATGAGGGGAAGTTGCCGCTGTTGGTGCGCAGACTCACCCAACAGGAAGACGCGCCGCCGTGGGTGGAATTGCCTCAGACCACGACGTCAGAACAGGATAGGGGACTGGGGAAAGGCGGCGCTGCGTTGCTGTGGCTCGCAGCGCGCGTGTACCGTGACTTGGGTACGGTATTGCCCTTGCCTGCTGCGCTGCCAGATGAGGTGCTGGAACGGTTGGCGGCGCAACTCGCGCCGGGGGATTTGACTGCCGCAGAAGCCAGTGCGCAGCGTGTGCGAGCTGCTTTACAGGATGCCTTTGCCGGACGCTCAGCCTTCCCGATGTGGACACAGCCGACCTTGAAGATTGAAGAGAGCCTGCCCATCATTGAACAGGCCTTACAGGACGGTCTGGCGTTGGAGCTGGCTTACTACACCGCCGGACGCGACGAAACGACGCGACGGATTGTTGAACCCTACCGCATCGAGCGCCGCTGCACCCGCTACGGCGAGGAACTCTATCTGGTGGGCTTTTGTCGGCGAGCGCAAGCCGAACGTGTCTTTCGCCTGGACCGCATTCGGGAACTGGCGCTCATACCGGTTGTTGACAACCGGGCGCTGCGGACGGAATCCGGCGCTGATGACGAGAATGCGGAATAGCCAGGCTTTACTCGGTTACCGTGAATTTCCCGTTTCCAAACACCGTCCCTTTGCCCACATGCAGCAAGGTGCCCAGGGTCAGCAGGGCGCGGTAAGGCGCCAGTTGTCCCTGGTAACGGTTATGTCCGATCAATCCTCCCATGTTAATGTGCTGCTGCTGGCGGCTGGAGAAACGCCCCCAATCGTCCCAGCCTGTGGCAGCTTCTTCAATCTGTACCGTCTCGGCTCGGTCAATCCATGCACGAAAATCAGTCTCCCAGCGCGCACCGCAGTGGAAATAGGCTAGAGATGAAATACGGCCCAACAGCGCCTTCACTAACACGGCAAAAGGTGGTCCCTCGCGCACCAGTTGTCCAGCGTTCTGCAGCCGGGTGGGGGTGAGAAAATGAATGCTGAGTTGCGCCTCTGGTAATGCTTGTGCCTGGGTTGCTATCTCGGCCTCTGTGACGTACAGTTGTGGTAACGACTGTAGCACCTCATCAGCGTAGATAGTTTCGCTTATGTCTTGCCAGGGGTGAATTGCTACTACCTGTTGGAGGCGAAAGCGTCCACGTCTCTCACCCAGTCCGAGCTCGCCCAGACGTCGAAAGGCGACGAGGAAGTGGGGCAGATAGCCCAGCGCCTGTCCCACGAGCACCAGGTGAAAGTCTAGCAGTTCTCCCACAGCATAGTTGTGTCGGGCCTCTGGCGGCGGTTCGATGATGAAGGGCGTCGGTATCGCGGCATTCTTGCGCAGTACGGCGCTATCCGTGGGCGGCGCTGGTTCGAATACTGCCGCATACACACAGCTCGCGGTTAGGGGACAGCCCGTGCAGTGCGGGCGATCCGGTTGGACACACACGCCTTGCTTGAAGGCATAGCCAAAGCCGCCACGCAACACGCCGCCTTTATAGGTAGGCAAAGTCAAGCGCTCGCGTGCTTCGAGGGTGAGACGATACACCCCAAGCTGGAACGGTGGCAGGGTCAGCGCGTCAGGATGCATGTTCAGCGGCAACCTCCCAGGCCCATCTTCCAAAGCCCCACTCCGCCCATTCACCCCAGCCAAAGACCTGCGCTAACCGCAACGCCGCATCCCAATCGCCCGGCTCGGCTACATGGGCGGTGAAGGCGCTTCCCGGCCAGGCGACCAGACGGTTCTCCCGTGCCCCGTTCTCGAAGGACCAGCGCCCCACGAAATCCGGCTTGATGCGCGTATCCACGCGTTCAAAGACTGGCGGGCGGAGTCCTGGCGCCAGTGCCTGGAGTAGCTGCTGTAATTCGCTATGGAGCTGTTGCGCCAGGACCGTGGTGTTGCCAGTCCAGGGCGTCTTGCCTGCGGCCAAGACATAGGGGGTTTTCCAGTATATGTTCAGCGATTTATCCACGGGCGGGACATGGAACTTTTGTGTGTAGGTATCCAATGTTGCAACAGCGCTGTCTTGAACTACAAACTGCCCCATACCCAGGGAGCGTAGGCTGCCCAGGCTGGTCACTTCCGACATCAGCGCCACTGCATCGAGAACCGTTTGCGCGAGTGTGCCATCGTCACCCGGAAGCAGCACCTCGAATTCGAAGGGCGTTCCGGCCTTAACTGCCTCCACACTGAGCAGCGCGCCCTCGGCAACGGAGCCGTGGCCGCGCTCCACGGCAATCCGCGCGTGGGACTCCATTTGGGTTTCGACATTTTTCTCAAAGCGCCCAAACGTGAAATACGCTCGGAGCGGTGCGGTAAAGAACGGCGCTGCTGGCCCCTGGGTTTTGTAATCCTTGTTCTGGATGGCGAGATCGTCATAGGCCGTAGTGATCAAAGCCGTCAGTAGCGCTCCCCGCAGCGTCGAACCGAGCACGAAGGGGGCGCACTTCCACAGGTTGGCGTAACCCTGGCGGCGGGTGTGAAACGCGCTGGTCAGCTGGCATTCCACGTGAACCCATTGCCCGGTGAGCATCGTTTTAACCTGTCGCTTTGGCCAGGCGCGTATCGAATGCCTGGCGGTATGCATCCAGGTCGCCCGCTGTTGCTTCCCAACCAGTGGCGGTCAGTTTGCGGATGACCACCTGTTGCGGTTCGACCTGTAGCTGCCCATAGCCGCTGGTCTTCTTCGCGCCGACGCCGAGATAGCCCAGCACTTCCAACCCGCGCAGAATCGCCCCCACCATCCAGTCCTCGGGATTGACCAGGCGGATAATGCCGGAAAATTCGACGCCCGCATCCACCGCCTCGACGCTGACTAATGCACCGCCTGCTTGCGCGCGCGTATCACGGGTGATGGCGACATGTGTGCGCTCAGTCAGGATGGCCGGATCAAAAGTATCCTTTAACCGCGCATCTAATACGATTACATGACCGGAAAGTCCCTGAGCGCCACCTGCCGTGCCAAACATCTGGCAGATCGGGCAGATTTCTTCATTGGGTTTGCATGTGTTGAGGCGTCCGATATCCTGCAGATACTGGCCTGTGCGGCCGCTTTTGCGAATGTCGTTAGGAATAGCTGTATAAGGAACACACACCGCAACACCGCGCTGGGCCAAGATTGCCTCTAGATTACTGCGCAGCGCTCCCTTCAGGCTACTGCCTGGAATCACCGGCTCGCCGCCGATTCTAATCAGGGGGGAGTCTACCGTAGATTGCGGTTGGTCGCCTGCGCCGATGGACAGCGTACCCAACGTCGTATACTTAATAGTCAACTCAACGATGCGGTCTAGTTTTTCGAATGTCATATTGTCCTCCTATGGTGGTCACTGGCCTTTGAAATCGCCGAGGTCAGCAACATTTTTGATGAATAATGCCCGCTTTTCGCGGTTGGCAAATTCTGTATCATCTCCAGTTCTGCTCGTTTCCAGTTTGAGGTTTCGCAGGTACCCTTTCAGAGCTTCGGCGAAATTATTCCATATCTTACCCTTTTTGCAGCGGCGGTCTATTTCCAGACAGAGTTCTTCGAGCGAGCCTTTGCGGGCCATCTGCACCAGCGCTTGTAATTGCGTTCTTGCGGCGGCTTTACTGTTCCAGCCCGCCAAATCACGTATTGCTTTGACTTCCTCATCGGTAAACATCACTATTTCACCTCCTCCGGTGTCTACTAAGGTCCGACGTTCCTGCTCACGGGGATGATCGGTAAACCGATCCATCAAACTCCATACTGGTGTTTTGAGATCGCACAAAATGGCGCGTATCTTGAGATCGAGATGCATCTGGGCCGTGGTCTCCTCCAGTATCTCGAAGAATTCCAGGAACAACCCCTCCCGCATGACGTAGATGGTCAGGCGTGGAAATTCTGCAATCCGCTTGACGCCCCCAGGTTTCTTCTTGCGTATCTCGCGTTGCATACTCTCCACTGAAAGCACCGCTTCCAGATACTCGAACAGCCCCATTTTCGTCGGCCTCAGACGTGGCAAGTTGGGATCAGCCCAGGCGGGGTCCTCAGGATGCCGAAGCCTGCGCGCATCCTCGATCATTCGATCGAGATGCAGTTGCGCCACCCGCGCGGATTCAGCGTGGAGGTCCTCTGGCAGGGTGAGGAATACATAAGCCAGGCGTTGAGTCTTTCCGGTTTCGTCTGTGGCTACTGTCTCTAAATTCTTGATCCTGCTTGGCTTCTGCATCAAGGTTTCGCAGCTTTCACAGAGGCCACTCGGAAGTGGCTCCGCTACAGGTATGTTGCAGCGCTGGCAGCGCGCCAGGGTGGTGGTGGGAAATACCTGACTCTGCTGCTCCAGGATGGTAAAGCGCTGCACTTCTGGTGTATGGCGGGGACTAAAATAGTTTCCACCGTTGAGTGCGATGCTGTATTCGATTACTTCAACTGTCAATGAACGCAGCGTGTGGCGCCGGTCAGCCGACGCCTGGATGGCGTCGAGTACAGTTTGCGCTTCATCGTACACCAGTACCAGACCATCGAAGGTGTAGTACTCAAAGGGATTAGCAGCGGCGCTGGCGCCAGGGAGCGCTGTGCACTCGGCCTGGAAAATGCTCTTGTACAGATCTGCCCGCAGGTCTCGCGTCGCCTTCCGATAGGCGGTCACGTCGCGCAAACGGTAGAATAGCTCCAGTGGATCGGGGACAGCTGTAATTACGCTGAAGTGCAGGTTGGTCAAATCAGTAAAGGGGCGTCCTGCTGCCTGCAATTGGCGGAGTTGCTTGTTCACTAACAGGAAAAGGGTGGCCGCGAAGCGTTGGTGCAGCTCGAGTGAAAGATGCGGCATGTAAGTGGTGTGGGGGAAACGACGGAAAGGCCGTTGTGCGGCCAGCAGTATCGGCAGCGTTGCCGATTGGGTCTGGATGGTGTAAACCGCATCCCGTAGCAGCTGGGCCGCCAGATGCGGGTCCCAGGCCGTCACAGCCTCGCCATAGTAGGGATAGAATGGGGGATAGGGAAACAGCCTTAACTTGAGGACCTCTGGCAACTCACGCTCGCTGATAATTGTGCCGTGGGCATCTTGGAGTTGATACATCGCCTTCTGCACTCGATCAGCTATTCCTATCGCTGCCACCACGCTATCGGCAGCGCCCCATCTGATTTCCTCATGTTTTTTGACGTACTCAACCACCTGCGCGCCAAACAGTTCCCGCAGCTGGGTGCCGGTCACGGCGTCGCTCGGTCCAAACGCTACTCCGCCCTGGGCTTGTGGATCGAATTTTTGGTGGCCGGTCCATTTTCCATCGGCATTCAAGACCGTCTTGCACCAATCATGGATCATCATTGCAATGAAACCGTCGCGCACAGTTGTGGAATCACTCATCAATACCTCCTGTGGCTGGCGCTGCCAGAAGCGAAGGTTGGCAGAAAGGGAAAACATCCCTCGCGAATGACAAAACCTTGCTTGCTCGCTATTGCCTTGCTATGGCTGCTGGTGAGGTTGGGAGCCGTTTGCAGCCTGGCGTGCCTCCTCGGAAACAATGTCATTCCAACAGCGCTGTCAGTACCGATATTTACTGTCAAAATGTAGGAGTTGCTTTGATCATTGCAACACCATCTCAGTATATACCAATTTCGTTAAACACGCCAGTTGGCGCGTTCTCAGGTAAAATGTTACCGAAGGGGGACTGATTCTCCCAAAAGAAAACGTTACCGGAGGTAGCCATGAAAACAGGAGGAGAACAGCTGACTTTGGACGAACGCTTGAAGTATTTGCGCATCATGCGTGCCCGGTACCAACAAGCCGATCGTCAGACCAGGACCGCCTTGTTGGATCAAAGGGTGGCCGTCACCGGGCTCCATCGCAAGAGCGTACTGCGGCAACCTGGCGGAGATTTGCAACGCCATCCGCGCTCCACGGAACGCAGCGCTACGTATGGCCCGGAAGTACAAGCGGCCCTGGCGGTGATTGCCGAGA
>JAKJAC010000201.1:0-358 GCA_022707705.1 Chloroflexota bacterium | reverse complement strand
TACTCACCCTCACGCTGCGCGCGCAACTGGCTCCAATCAGCCTCTTCACCGTGCGCCGCCACCGCCCACCAGGCTACGACGACGTGCCGCCAGGCTCACGCTTCGGTAGCATCATCATTTTAGAGAACACCTCTGCTTCAGTAACGTTATCATTTGATTTGACACGCACGCCTTCTAACTTTTTCTGTCAGTCAATCAGATCTTACTCCTCTAACCTCTGTTGCACAACCTCTGGCCACCACCACTGGACTGTCGCATCTGAGACGACCCGGAAGTCAATCCCCACGGCGGCGAAGTGCTTCCGCGCGCACTCAATCTTCCGCTTCTCGTGCGGGAATTGCAGGGTGTCCAGCTCTGT
>JAKJAC010000200.1:4419-8206 GCA_022707705.1 Chloroflexota bacterium | reverse complement strand
GGTGTTGATCCATTGGTCAATGCCGCCGATAGGCGCTGTGAAGCTCTCCTGGATACCCTCGGGGACGACAATGCGCCCGAGGTCGCCGATGATGTCACGGGCAGAGGGTTCGGAGCTGCTCATGGATCAATAGCGCCGCGCCTGGAGTACCATCAAGCCGCGCTGGAGCACGCCGGTGCCCTGGCCCATGGAAGGATAAATCGTCACCGCCCCGAAGCCGCAGCTCCCGAGCAGCGCGATGTATTCCTCGTTGGTATAAGCCTGCATGCTAGAAGCAGCGCCAAGTATGGTGTGGGGAGTGGAAGCGCCGTCTGTGGCTTCGATGATGTAGAAGCGGTCGGTGGCGACCCGGCGTTCTTCATCCCAGAAGCTCTCCTGGAGGGCGAGGTGCGGCTGCTCGGAGAAAAGCCCGCTGGGCGTGGTGTACCAGGTAGGGGGTTGGTGGCCCAGCTCCTTGACCATGTCAAAGGTGTGGGGTTCCAGGAGCAGGATGCCCCCGGGTGCAAGGGCGGCATGGGCTTTCTTCAGGATGGTTCGGATATCATCGGGACGGAAGACGTTGAATTCCCCGAAGATGAGCATCGCCAGCCCGTAGCCTTCACCCCAGTTGTTATCGGGGATGCCGTAATCGGTGGTGCGGATATCGCCGAGGATGTAGCGGCATGACAGGCCCGCCTCGGCGGCTTGCGCCTGGGCATAGGCGATGGAGGCGGGAGAGAAATCGATGCCGGTGCAGGTGTGCCCCAGCTGCGTGAGACGTTGCGAATACAAGCCGGGACCGCAGCCGAGGTCGAGGATGTGGGTGGGTCGCCGCTGCAGGACGTTGGCGTGAATCCACTGCACTTGCCGGTCAATGATGTCGAAGCGCCGGCTGGCGGCATCGTGCACCTGCGAAAGGTGCTCTGAGAGCATGCGTTGGCTGAATTCGGGATCGTTCCAGGGGATTTTCTCCCCTTCTTCCCAGGGTTGGGGGATGCTTTTGCGATGAATGAGCTCAAGCAGGTCCAAGTCCGCCTCCTTAATAAGACTCAAATTGCTACCGGTGATGCCGTTCTCGATTGACTGATGACCGCCGACCGCCGACCGGTGACCGCGGACGGGCTATTAGCGCGATTCCCGTCGTGTGTCTTCCGTCAAGATGCGATGTGCAAAACTTGGGTCATGGTGTACAAGAAGATTGTAGCATGGATGGGCAGGATAGACAAGATGAGTAACATTGGAAAGTGAAAAACCTGCGATGATGTAGATAGCGCGGCAGGGATGCCGCGGCAGGGTGCCGCAGCGACAAGAACGCGGCAGGATGCCGCGGCTACAAGGGATTATCTTTGCGCCTTGGTGGTCCGATTTGTTGCTCCAGATGTTTCTCCAGCGCCGAGCGGAGCTCAGGAGGGACGGTGACGACTGCCGGCTTTCGACGGCGCCAGAGCCTCGGCTGCAGCTCCAGCTCGACCTTATCCTGGAACCTGATCCATTCATAGCTGGATATGGACGTCCACCGGATCAGACGCCCAGAACTGGTCACCATGCCCCTTTCGCGGATTTGAAACCGTCTGAAAGCTATGGTGATGAACGCCAGCGCTAGTGACAGTTCCCATATCAGCGTGAGGAGCGCCAACCCAGTGTTGCCGTCCATCTTCAGAATATCTTCCCCCGATTGCCCGGCTTGAATCAGAGCAAATGTTGTCCCAAACACCAGTGGGAGGGCGTTGAATCTCGACCGACCTATGTCTACAAAACCCTGGGGTTTGCTATCTACCCACAACGCGCCTCTCTGGTTCAGTTGCAGCAGATAAGTTATCCCATAACATAAGGCTATCGAGATAGATAGAGCATAGAATGCTATCTGTATATCATCTCGAATGGAGCGGGGGAGCAAACTGAATCCATAGGTGATCATTCCCAGTATGATGAGGGCGAGTAAGGCAAATCCCCCCATGTGCAGGGCTGCCCGCCAGCCATGCTGGACGAGAATGATGATCACGAATGCGATCCAACCGACGATCAGAGGGGAGAGAAAGAGCAGCACTGCAATCAGGTTGGCCCAATGTGACATTTATACCTCCTGAACGCCAGTCCATGCAATCCGGTTTTGCGGGTTCGATGCAGCTTTCGGCACAGCGAGCACTGGCGGGTTCAACCCAATGTTTTCAGTGCGGCGATGCGTTCTCGGATGGTCTGGTGATTTTTGTAGCCCAACGCGACGGCTTGCCGCAGGCAGCTCTCCGCTTCGTCGAAGCGTTGTGCCATCGCGTATGCCAGGGCGAGGTTCCCATACGCAATTGCCATGGACGGGTTGAGCCGAATCGCATGCTCCAGACTTTGGATGGCGCGTTCGATGTCGTTCTTGAAGATATAGAGCGCTCCCAGACTGGCGTGGAGCTCGCCGTACCCCGGTTCCAGGCTCAGGGCTTGCCGGTAGCAGCTTTCGGCGGCGTCGTAGTTGCTCTGGTGCCGGTAGGTTATTCCAAGCCCCACCCATGCCCGATAGAAACGCGCATCAGCATCGAGGGCGCGCCGGTAGCAGGAAATCGCCGCGGGGTAGTTGGTGAGTTCGTCGTGGGCATTGCCCATGATGGTGAGTATTTCGGCGATGCTGTAGCGTTGGGTCTGGAGTGTTAGCGCTTGCTCCAGTTCGCGCACGGTGGTGAGGTATGCACCGGCGGCGTAAGCCTGGATGCCCCGATAGACGCACGCATCGCCTGAGGCGTCCTCGGGGGCGGGTGTGGGGGTTTCTGTATCCACCAGGATTTGCAGGGTCCCACAATAGGCGCAGAGGGCTCCTTGCGGACCCGGGTTGAGCGGCGCGCCGCAGTTGGCACAAGTAAGCGGTTGCAGTTGGAATCGTTTGGTCATGGGAAATCATTGCGAATTGTAGCACGGATTCTGGGGAGGGGTAGGCAGAGCGCGATTCGAAATCGCGGCACCGGAGAAGCCAGGCTGGAGCCTGGCGCTCCCAGGGGGGGCAGGGTGCGATTTCGCATTGGGCCAGGCGAGAGGTTGACGCGCTCAGGAGAGCAGAGCGCGATTTGGAAATCGCGTCTACGGGGAATACAGTTCAGGTCTCACGCCCAGTCGAACATGGACATGACGCTGAGGAAGAGGCTGTGTTGGGCGGCGGACCAGATGACGGTATCATCGCGCTGGACCTGACCACCCCATGCCATGCCGGCGAGGGAGAGGACCGAAGCCACGAGCAGGATGAAGGGGAACGAGGGCAGGAGGATGAAGGTGCGCAGGTGCCAGAGGACGAAGACGGCGGTGTGCACGAGCAGCGGCAGGAGGCGCTTTCCGGGTATGAGGCGTTCGAGGGCGGGTAGCAGCGCGGCGCGGAAGAAAAGCTCCTGGGCGATGCCGGACCCCGGCGCATACACCAACGCGGGGAGCGTCCGCCATCCGGCAAAGCCGGCGCTCGAAGCGAGGATGGGCAGCATGAGCAAGGTGGCGGCGAGCAGCAGCCATCCACCCGACCGCGAGAGCTGGGCATAGCGCAGGCGCAGGCCGGCGAACGAGAATCCAGCTGCTTTGAGGGTGATGATGGCGAGAACGGCGAGCAGGAGGCTGAGGAGTGTGTAGACAGGCGCCGGAGGCTGAACGAACTCGACCCAGGTGTAGGCGACTGTCAGCGCTGCCAGGAGGCAGAGGGCGAGCGCCAGGTTCAGTTTAGACGGTTGGTGTGGTTGTGGTTTCTCGATCATGGGTGTTTTGTGTGGCTTTGGTGGACGGGCTTTGGTCGCCCGTCCACCAGAATGCGGTTTGTGGGGCTGTTGGCTCAAGGGTGAGGCGGGGG
>JAKJAC010000200.1:0-4409 GCA_022707705.1 Chloroflexota bacterium | reverse complement strand
CAGGTTGGGGTCCACCGGTTCTATTGGATCCACCGGTTCGATGGGTTCGGTGACCGGGGGTGGCGCCTGCTCTTCGCGCCAGGGTCCGGCGTTCTCGCGGTCTTTGGTGTCCACGGTGTAGGCGAACAGGGAATCCAGAAGGAAGTCGTAGTCCTGGGCATCCCAACCGACGCCAGCGCCGCCGAAGGTGTAGGGGGTGAAGGCGAGCAATTCGGGATCCTGCGCCGCGAGGGTATCGTACCAGCTGACAGCCTGCATCACGTGGGCGACGTTTGCGGGGTTGTAGCCGCCGTTGCCACCGTACCACTCGGAGATGACGATGGGCACATAGATGCCCCGTTCGCGCAGCAGGTGTAGCAGATAGCGATAACGGAAAGAGAGTGAGCCTGTGCCGGGAACTTTTGGCGCGCCGGGTAGGCTGTGGGCAGGTCCCCACCACAGGTCAATGGGCGCGGTCTCCCAGGTGTAGCCCGCGATGTTGAGAGCGCCTTCGTGGAGGCTGAGGATGTGACCGCCCGCAGCCATGCGTTCGAAGACGCCGGTCTCCACCATGGCGACGTAGTCCGCCCATTCTGGGGTGCCGCAGTTGAGCGAGAACAGCGCCAGGCGCTTGCAGGGCAGATCCCACTTCTCGGCGATATCGAGCATCGCCAGCATGAGCAGCGCCATTTGGCGATAGCCGGAGCCATCTGCCGTTTTGAAATCCGCTTCGTTGACGGGCGTCTCGAGATAATCAATGGCTTCCAGGCGTTTGCCTCCATCGTGGGGGGCTTCTTCGAGGCACTTTTGATGGAGGAGCGCCATGAGCTGCGCGGCGCGCTCCGCGAGCTGCGACTGGGAGAGGCCCAGGATGCCCGGCGCGTGCTCGATGCTGAAGCCGAAGGTCTTGCGCGCGAGGGTGAGGGTTTGGGGCGATGCCGCTTTGACTGCGGTCAGGGCTGACCAATCGTCCACGAATTTGACCAGCGGCACGGTCACGCCTTGCTGTGCGAGTTTTTCAATCTGCTCGGGCACGCGGCGCGGGGCGATGCAGTGGTAACCGGCTTTGGTGCCCCGGGCGATGTAGAGGAGGGGACCCGTGGGAAGCTCGTGCGGTGGTTCCTCGGGCGGCTCTTGCGGTTCCTGGGGTCCTTCGGGGGGTTCGGGTCCAGACTCGATGAGCGTGAGCGCGCAATCATCCCAGGCGACATCGTTGTGCACCACGGGCCAAAGCGTCGAGGAGCGCAGAAAGACGGTGACGGTATCCGCGGCGGCGATCGCTTCAATGGTCAGAGGTTCCATGCGGTAAGCGTTGAAGATGTGCCAACCCGGGGACCACAGCACTGTGGGGGCGTAGGGGTCGACGCCGCCGGTGGGGTCTATGCCGACGCTCAGCGTCACGCTGCGCTGGTCATCGTTCAACCCGGGCGTGCCGGCTTGCCAGGCGAGCGCGCCGTAACCGGGCAGCGACCAGGTGGGCGGATGGGCGTCGTCGCCAATCCAGGCGTGGGTGTACGCGGTGAAGCGCAAGGCTGCGCCCGGCGTCACCGCGACTTTTTGGAACAACCCCCCTTCGTGGATGCGCCGCCAGGTGAAGGTGTAGGCAGCGGTCGCGCCGGAGCGATGCCGCTGGTGGACGGTTTCGGTGAGGCGGATTTCTGGCTCAGCCCAACCGATGCGGTTGTAGGGGTCCCACGGAACCGGCGTCTCATCGTTGCGCTGGTGCGCATACCAGGCCCACCAACCGACGGGGTTGTGGATTTCCCCGCGTTCGACGGTGTAGCGTTTGGTAATCGGTCCCCCGGTGCGGTCCACTTCATAGACGTAGGCGGTGTGATGCGGTTTGGTGTGGGTGGCTTCATCCCAGAGAGGGCGATAGCCGCCCTCAAAATCGCCATTGATCAGGAGGTTGTTCATCTGCAGCTCCTTTCTTGAGGAATGCTAAGAATCTCACCCGAAATTCGGCTCAATTTGTGACTTGCGCCCAGAAGGTGCAGTTTTGAGGAGTGATTTTCGTTGGTGGGCACAGCCCGCCAACGAAAATCACCTTTCAGAAAACAACCCTAAAGCTCTGATTCGCGTTTCAACACAACGGCATAGGTGTAGTCGATCTGGTAACTCTGCAGAAGGTTGGCGGTGGAGACCTGTGCGGGTGCAGGATCGAAGGCTTCACCGGCGAATTCCGCATGGGCAATTCGGAAACCGGTGCCTTCGAGGAGGAGGAGCAGGTCTGCCGGGGTGTAGCAGCGGACGGATTGCCGGCGCGCGGCGGCGATGTTTTCTACCGGTTCCCATTCGTCTATCCAACGCCCGAGGACGGCATCGTAATAGGAGCGTTCGGTCATATCCACTGAGCCAGGGACATCCTCGAGGCGATCCAGCGATTGGGCGGTGCCGGCAAGCCGGATGGGACCGAAGGGTTGATAGACATCCATGATGACGACGCCACCCGGGGCGAGCCATTCGGCGGCGATGCGCCGAAGCAGCTGGCGCTGCTCGCGGTCGGAGCCTAAGCCGAAGGATTCGAAGAGGCAGACCGCGTCGAAGGTTCCCGGTATGGCGGCGGTGAGGTAGTCGCCATGGAGCGCGGTGAGGAGGGGGTATTTTTGGGCAACTTGCGACATGAGCTCGTAGTTCTTCACGCTGAGGTCGAGCGCGGTGACGGCGTAGCCTGCTGCGGCAAGGAAGGCTGCGGTCTCTCCGGTTCCGGCAGCGAGTTCAAGCAAGCGCTTGGGCGGGGGTCCGGCGAAACGCTTGACGCGTTCGAGTCGGGGCTGGAGATTCTCGCCCTCATACCAGCTGAATCCCCACCAATCTGCAGCAGCATCGTAGAATTCCTGGATCCAGGTACGGTCTTCGATTCGATGATTCACGGTTAGCCTCCAGATTTAGTCAATTTTGCACACAAGGCGGTTATGCCGGCAGGTTTGCTGCGCGGTTGCCCACCCGCTTATGCCAGTTTGCGAATGCGGACCTCGATATCCTGCTCGGCGCTGAGCAAGGTAACCAGCTCGGCGATGTTGGTGTTGCCGTAGTGATAGGGGTAGAGCACGCGGGGGCGGAAGGTTTTGGCTGCCTCCGCCGCCATTGCCGGGGTCATGGTATAGGGCAGGTTCACCGGCAGGAATGCAACGGTAATATCATGAAGCTGGTGCATTTCTGGAATGTTCTCGGTATCGCCGGCAATGTAGATGCGCTGGTCCCCAAACGTCAGGATGTAGCCATTCCCGCGACCCTGGGGGTGGAAGGGCTGACCGTTGTCGCGTTTGTGCAGGATGTTGTAGGCGGGGACGGCTTCGAGGTGGAGCCCGGCGAGGGTGTGCGTGTCGCCGTTGCGGAGGATGATGCCGCCCGGAAGCTGCGCGGCGCAGGTCTCGGTGAGCACGATTTGCGTCGCGGGGGTGCGGATGGCGGCGATGGCGGCTAAGTCAAGGTGGTCGGGGTGTTCATGGGTAATCAGGATGGCATCCGCCGCGGGTAGCCGGGTATAATCGGCGACGCGGCTGAAGGGGTCAATGTAGATTTCTTTGCCCTGGAAGGTGAAGAGCAGGCTGCCATGCCCCAGGAAGGTGATACGCAGGGCGCCGGATGAAGTGGCGATGACATCGGTTTCGTATTGCGGTTGTGTGGACATGGTTTTTCTCCTTGCCGGAAGGCTATGGTGATGCTTTGATGATGAGGATACACTTTTTGCTGTGACTGTCAAAGATCGGTCTAGCCCAAGAGCCGGCGACGAATGGCGTCCACGTCTTCCTGGGTGGCGCCGCCGGATTTGAGATAATCCGCCACGTCCAGCCCGGAAACTGCGCCGAGCAGCGCCTCGGGTACGGAAGAGTGCTCACGCGCCAGGAGCTCTTCGCGGATGGGGTCCACGCTGAGCATATAATCCGCGACAATGTCCTCGGGCACGACCCCGACCAATGAGAGCAGGAGCAGGGTGATGATGCCGGTGCGGTCATAGCCGCGGACGCAATGGAAAAGGACGCCGCCGGGGCGAGCCCGGGCGATGGCGGAGATCGCGGCAGCGTGGCGTTGGGGCCAACGTTCGAGCGCATCGCGGTAGTAGAGCGGCGTGCCCCAAAGGCTGGTATCCACCCATCGTTGCACAAAAACCTTATCGGTGAAGTCCTCGATGGCAGCCCGAATTGCGACGACATCGGGAAAGGGAGGCGTAACCGTGAGGCCCTCTTCTTCGATGCCGAATGTGTGGAGGGAGACGATGGTGCGAATGCCATAGGCGTGTAGCTCGGACCAACCTGCCTCGGTGAGACGGGTTGGTGTATCCGAGCGGACGATGGCGCCCGAGCGGGTGATGCGATTACCGGTAGTCCGTAAGCCGCCGAGGTCGCGGGTGTTGACGCAACCTTCCCAGAATAGCCGGCGCTGGTTCATGGCTCAAGCCCTCCTTGTTCCCGGTACACTTGCGGTGA
>JAKJAC010000001.1:43355-80833 GCA_022707705.1 Chloroflexota bacterium | reverse complement strand
GCCGCCGCAGCGGCCGCAACTTCGGGGGCGCCGGCATTGCGTGCAGCAATCTCCGCCGGAACCTCCAGGGGCAGAATCAGCGCTTGCCCGATGGAAAGGTCATCTGCATCGGTGAGTTCGTTGACCGCGACGAGCGCGACGAAATCCAACCCGTATTGATTGGCAATACCGGTGACGGTATCGCCACTTAGCACTTCGTAGGCAACCCAGAATGGCGATGCGCCGCGCCAGGCTTCAGCATTTGGGAGGACGAGAGTCTGCCCCGCGTACAGGTCGGTGCTGGCGCCCATCTGATTCGCCATCTGGATGGCTGCCATAGGCAAATTGTGGCGCATGGCGAGCGCCAGGAGCGTATCACCGGGCTGGATGGTCGCGGCTGTGCTGGTGGCAGGCGATTCTGCAGCCGCGTTTTCGGGCGCGATAGTCGCTTCGGCGGCAGCAACTGTAACTGCCTCGGTGATGACGATGTCCGACGCTGGCGTAGGCGTAACAGTTGGCAGGCTCAGGTAGGTAAGCGTGGCTGTGGGGGGCTGTATTACAGCCTCCACGGCGGGCGTCAACATGGGCGGTGCCTGTTTCGTGCAGGCGCTGGCTAAGAGCAGTGCCGGTCCTAGAACTATCAGCATCCAGGTTCTCAAACAGTGCTTTGTGTTCACAGCTTCACTATACCTGAAGTTGCGCAAAACGCGAGAAGTTTGGTAGTGTTCAGATTTCCATCAAACAGGTGCCCCCATTTTCCAGCTTTCCACATCCGTTGTACAATATAGGCGTTCGATGATCCCACATGGAAGGAGCAGCCCTATGAAATGCGTGATTATTGGTAGCGGTGTGGCTGGAATGACAGCGGCGCTCGATCTGGTAAAAGTGGAGGGCGTCGAAGTAGACCTTTACACCGATGAGGTGCACCCTTACTATTATCGTCCTCAGGTAACCAACTTTCTGGCGGGCGTGATGCCCCTGGAGCGCGTTTTCTTACATCCACTCTCCTGGTATGAAGAGCGTGGCGTGCGCATGCATCTGGATTCGCCCGTGGCGCGTCTGGAGCCGGATCAAAAACGCATTATTCTCGAGGATGGCACGGCGGTGGCTTACGACAAGTTGTTGTTGACCACCGGCAGCTGCCCCTTCGTGCCGCCTATCGAGGGCGTTCAGAAAGCCGGCGTCTTCACCATTCGCACGCTCGCCGATGCGCTGGCAATCAAGGATTTTGCCGCGAACTGCACCCAAGGCTTGGTGGTAGGCGGCGGCTTGTTGGGCCTGGAAGCGGCGCGTGCGCTCAAAGGCATGGGGCTGGAAGTCACGATTGTTGAGTTCATGCCTCGCCTGATGCCCGTGCAGCTGGATACAGAGGGCGCTGCGATTCTGCAGGGCTTCGTTGAAGCGCAGGGCTATCATGTTTTCCTGGGTGCAGCTGCGAAAGCTGTGCTTGGTGAAGGCAAAGTTGAAGGGGTGACGCTCTCAACTGGCGAGACCGTTCCAGCTCAAATTATGATAGTCGCGGCAGGGGTGCGCCCCAATAGTCGCCTGGCGCAGGAAGCGGGTCTGAGTGTGGACCGTGGTGTCCTGGTTGATGAGCGGATGCAGACGAGCGCACCGGATATCTACGCTGCCGGCGATGTCGCGCGCTTTGAGGGTATTTGTTGGGCCATCGTGCCTACGGCGCAGGCGCAGGCGCGGATTGCTGTCGCCAATATCCTCGGGCAGGATGCACGTTACGAGAATCTCGCTCCGGTGACAGCACTCAAAGTTGTCGGCATTGAGGTCAACTCCATGGGGGTGATCAATCCACCCGATGCATCCTGTGAAGCTTTTCAATACACGACTGCTGATGCCTCCGTGTATAGAAAGATTGTCCTGCGTTACGAAGGTCACAGCAGCGTGATTGCGGGCGCTATTACCATCAATGATAAACTGCTGGCAAAGAAACTGGGCGCGCTCATCGAGCAACGCGCCCCCATGACCCCTGCAGAAGCCCAGGGTCTGGTGGAAGGTAAATGACCTGGTTGGGTTGGCTTTTCTGAAGAGCTGTTCTGTTTGGAGGGAAGTGAAAATGAAACGTTTTGACATGCGGGTGGTGTTTGGTCTCTTGTTGGTGTGTCTGGGCGGCTTGTTCTTGCTGCAGAATTTCGACATCATTCCGGCTGACATGCCCTTACTCTGGGTGGCAGTCTTTGCGCTCAGTGGCGTGGTGTTTTTGTATGCATTTATCACCGATACGCAGCAATGGTGGTTTCTGATCCCGGCTTTTGCGTTGCTCGGATTGGCGGCGCTGATTGGTTTGCCATCGTTGTTACCTGAATTTCCTGATGCTGCCGGTGCGGCGATTTTCATGGGTATGATTGGCTTATCGTTCGTGGCGATTTTTCTCATCACCGCTGCCCGCGAATGGTGGGCGTTGATTCCTGGGTTTTCGCTATTGGGTTTGGCGGCGCTTATTGGCTTGCCTTCCCTTTTCCCCGCACTGCCGGATGAGCTCGGTGTCGGTATCTTCATGGGCATGATTGGCTTATCGTTCGTCGCGATTTTCCTCGTCACCAGGGGGCGCGAGTGGTGGGCGCTCATTCCCGGTGGCGCATTGGCTTCTGTGGCAGCGCTGATTAGTCTCACGCCAATTCTGCGCGGTGAGGCGGCAGTCGGCGTGATGATGCTGGTGTTGGCGGTGACTTTCGCTTTGGTGGCGCTCCTTGCTCCGCGTGAGGAACCGCGTCGCTGGGCGTTCATACCTGCCGCGATTCTGGCGGTCATGGGAGTGCTCTTTGTCGCGGCGGCAACACGGATCGCCGCATACCTTCTCCCTGCGGCGTTGATTCTGGGCGGCGGATATTTCATCTACCGCTCATTGCGGGCACGTGCATGAAGCTACAAGAACTGTTTTGGAATCCACAACAACACCGCCTGAGGACGCTGTGGCGTTTGGTGGGTCAGATTCTGTTACTTGTCGCGTTCTCCAGCTGCCTGAGTGCGGTCTTCTTGCTGCCCGGCATGGTCTTCGGCAATCTGGAGCCTCAGATCGAGGAAGCGACATTCCGTTTGGCGAATCTGGCAATGTTGCCGGCGACGCTGCTGAGCGTTGGGCTTGCCGGGTATTTCCTGGACCGACGGCGGTTTTCTGATTTCGGGATGCGCCTGAATTGGGCGTGGGTGCTTGACCTCGGCGCAGGCTTGACGCTTGGGGCAGTGTTGATGGCGGCGATTTTCCTGGTGGAAAAGGCAGCGGGCTGGATCACCGTCACGGGGACATTGCGCGCCGATTCCTTCGGCGGCAATTTCCCGGTAGCCGTGTTCTTCAGCATCTTGCTCTACCTTGCGGTAGGCATCTATGAGGAATTGCTCTTCCGTGGTTATTTCCTGCGCAACCTGGCTGAGGGATTGCGCCTACCGGGTTTGAGCAATCGGGGCGCGCTGCTGCTCAGCTGGTTCCTGACGTCGGCGGTTTTCGGATTGGCGCATGCACTCAATCCCAACGCCAGTCTTATCAGCACCCTCAACATTGTGTTTGCCGGTATCTTCCTGGGCCTGGCTTATGTGTTGAGTGGCAGCATGGCATTGCCGATTGGCTTGCACATCACCTGGAATTTCTTTCAGGGGACGGTTTTTGGCTTTCCGGTGAGTGGCGGCGCGGCGGCAACCTCCTTTTGGGTCATCGAGCAGGGTGGACCAGTTCTGTGGACCGGGGGCGCCTTTGGACCGGAGGCGGGGTTGTTGGGCATTTTCGCCATGCTTGCCGGTTCGCTGCTGATTGTGCTCTGGGTGCGGTGGCGTTATGGGCGTGTGGCACTTGAAGCAACCCTCGCTGAGTACACGCCACGTTCGACTTTTGTCAATCCCGTGGTATGATATTCCTGTGGCTCTGGAATAACGGTCTATTTGATCATTTCTGATCGTTATCCTTGCCTCTTTAACAATCGCTAATCGTGATTTGGGTGCCTCTGTTCTTGCAATGGGGCTTAAAGCGAGGAAGTCCGGTCAGAGTCCGGCACTGTCCCGCAACGGTAGCCCTCAAAGCCATGCGCTTTGTGGGAAGTCCGATACTCCGCCCAGATCCGTGCGACAACCTTCGCGGAAAGGTTCGGCACAGTGAGGTAATGCAAGACCCCTCTCTGGCGCCCTTTTCGGCGGAGAGGGGTTTTTTGTTGGGCATAATCCGTGGATAGTCTTGCCAGTTTGTGGTTTCTTTAACTATATTCTCAGGAGCTTGTGATGCGTAAGTTGGCAGTTTTGACGATGGTGCTGGCATTGATATTGAGCTGGAGCGTACCGGCGCGTGCTGAAGGCATTCCACAAGTGGACCGCGCGCTGGAGTGGCTGTCGACCAACCAGCAGGCGGATGGTGGCTTTACCAGCGGTTTCAGTGACGGCTCTGATCTTGGGGCGACGACTGAGGCAGTCCTGGCTTTTGCGGCGGCAGGTGTGAATCCAGATGCGGACACTTCACCGCTGGCATATCTGGAGACGCAGGTAGCTTCCGGAACGCTAAGCGACGCTGCGGGGCTTAGCCGCGCCGTGATGATGGCAAAGGCGTTGGCGGCAGACCCACGCGCCATTGGCGGCAAAAATTTGGTTGCGGCATTGCTTGGCACGCAGGATAAGGCTACGGGACGCTTCGGCGACTCGCTCTACGCGCACGCTTATGCGTTGCTCGCCCTGCACAATGCTGGCGAGTCTTTGCCCGCAGCTGCTGTCGAGTTACTCATTAACGAACAGCAAGAGGCGGGCGGTTGGGCTATGCTCGGCGGCGATGAAGTCGCGGATACCAACACGACCTCCCTGGCGGTTCAGGCTTTGCTTGCGGCGGGTGAGGAACCTGCGGCAAAGAAGGCAATCGCTTACTTCAAAAGCGTACAAAACCCGGATGGTGGATTTCCCTGGCAGAACCCTTCGCCCTATGGGACCGATACGGACGCTAACTCCACGGCGGTGGTGTTGCAGACACTGGTAGCACTGGGTGAGGATCTGGCAAATTGGGCGCCGGAGGGCGTTTCGCCGGTGAATGCGCTGCTGGCGTTGTGGGATGCGGAAAGTGGCGCCTATAACTGGCAGCTGGCGATGCCGGGCGCCAACGTCCTGGCAACGGCTCAAGCGGTGCAGGCATTGAGCGGAATGACGCTGCTCGACTTCTCTGCTCCGAAAACACCGTTGTTTGCGGCTACGGCGACTGCGCCAGTTGCGACGCCGGCGCCGGCGGTGACGCTAGCCCCTGTGCCGGTGTTGCCCGCATCGGGCGGTCACGCTCCGGGAGTCTTGCTGTTGTGGGCGGGCGCAGCGCTGTTGGGCACCGGCTTGCTCCTGCGCCGGCACCAGGCATGAGTGGGCGTGTTGCAGCGGAACGACTTCGGCGAGCGATGAGAATGGTCTTGGGACATCGCGGGCGGTGGATATCAGGCGCTGTGCTGCTTTGGCTTCTGGTAGCAGCAGGTATGGTTTCAGCCCAACAGCCTGACTCGCAACAGGCGGGATTAATGATCGTGGGCGAGGGAGGCGCCGTAACCACGGTTTGCGTGACCTTCACCGAACCGGAGCTCACCGGGCTTTCCCTGCTGGAACGTGCAGGAGCTGCGCTCACGGTGCGTTCGGGCGGCGGCGGTACCGCGATTTGTGGGATTGACGGGCTCGGTTGTCCTCCAACGGATTGTTTCTGCCGGTGCAAAACTGCGCCCTGCCAGTATTGGTCATATTTCCACCGTGAAGCCGATGGCGCATGGAGCTATTCTGCGCGCGGTGCGGATAGCTGGTCCATCGTTGCCGGTGCTGTAGATGCCTGGGTGTGGGGGGATGGTACGGTATCCCCCCCAGACCTCAGCGTTGCGGAAATCTGTGCGCCCGCCGCAACTACTACACCCACGCCCTCTGTGACACTCTCTCCAGCGCTGGCAACGTCACCTTTGGAAACGCCGTCATTGCCTGAGCCTGCGGTAACACCTGCTCCGCTCGCGGCGAAGTCCACAGCCACAGCTTTCACCGGCTACGGGCTGTTTGGCTTGCTCCTGCTTGCGCTCCTGGCAATCATCTTCGTCCAGCGCGCGCGCCGCCGGTGAATCGTGCGCCAATGATTGGCACCACATGCTAGAGTATTCAAAATCACGAACTTCGACGAAACCTGCTCCGGTCCCGTGGTTGCTTTGGGCGCTGGCTTTCCTCGTGGTGAGCTACACTACCCGCAACCCTCTGTATCTGGTGTTGGCGTGCATCGTGCTGTGGGCGACCGTGGAGGCGCACGCGCAGCGACTCTCGCTGCGCCTCTTCCTCACGGTGCTGCTGCTGGGGACGGTGTGGAACTTCGTCACCGTGCATGTGGGCGATACTGTCCTATTCGCTTTGCCGGGGACATGGTTCCTCATCGGCGGTCCGTATACGCTAGAAGCGGCGCTGTACGGCGCTCTGAACGGTTTGGCATTAGCGTTGATCCTCAGCACTTTTGGCTTTCTGATGGTGCAACTCTCACCGCGCGATTTGATTCGCCTGACGCCGCCCGCGCTATACGAGGCGGGTCTGGTGCTCTCGGTAGCGCTGACGTTCCTGCCCCAGGGGCGTGAAACCCTGGAGGAGATTCGGCAGGCGCAGGCAGTCCGCGGGCATCGTGTTAAAGGTTTGCGCGACCTCTTACCCCTGCTATTGCCTTTGCTCATCACCGCACTGGAGCGGGCTTTGCAGCTGGCAGAAGCGATGGAGGCGCGTGGTTTCACCTCCTGGCGCGGCAGGGAATCCCGGCGCACGTCAGCGCTATTTGTCGTGGCGTTGTTGGCGTTACTGTTGGGAAGCGGCGGCGCTTTGTTGGGGTGGTCCTCCTGGATCAACAGTGGCTTGCTTCTCACCGGTGTTCTGGCAGTGGGTTGGGGGATTGGGCGTACTGGCGCTATGACGTCTGGTAGTGACCCCCGGGCTTCCCGGCGTGCTGCGTTGACGCCGGGTGCATGGCTGATGTTAGGAGGAACAGTAGCGGCATTCCTCTTGTGGGGTATGTTACTGTTCACTCAGCCGCAGGCGCTTGCCTACGAAGTTTACCCGTATCCAACCGCGCCGTCGCTTTCGGCTTGGGCAATTCTCGCGCTATTGCTGCTGCTGGCGCCGGCTTTCACGCGGGTGGGGCGCGCCGCTTTGCTGCCACAGCCGCGTGCGTTAGCGCCCGCGCCGGTGACCAGAGCAGCGCAACCGCCCCGTATCGTTTTTGAGAGAGTCACCTTCGCCTATCCTGGAACAGCAGCGCCGTTGTTGCGAAATGTGCACTGTGTCATTGAGCCGGGCGCATTCGTGTTGGTGACCGGTCCCTCGGGCGTGGGCAAAAGCACCTTGTTGCGTTGCATCAACGGCTTAGTCCCACAGGCGACCGGCGGGCGTATCGGCGGGCACGTATGGGTGGGTGAAGCGGATGCGCTGCGTGCCGGTCCGCGTATCATGGCGCGGCAGGTCGGTTTCGTTGTCCAAAGCCCTGAGGCGGGTTTTGTAGCGGACCGGGTCGAAGATGAGGTCGCTTTCTCTTTGGAAAATCAACTCCGCGGGGGCGCGGGGCAATCCGTTACGCCGGAGGCGCTGACCGCCCGGCTTGAGGAGACGTTGGCTCGCGTGGGGGTAGCGCAGCTGCGGGAATGCCCGTTGGCGCAACTCTCCGGGGGCGAGCGGCAGCGGGTAGCCCTGGCGGCAGCGCTGGCATTGCGCCCACCCATATTGTTGCTGGATGAGCCGCTGAGCCAGCTCGACCCACAAGGGGCTGAAGACCTGCTAGTGTTCTTGCAGCAGCTACACGCAGAGGGGATGACGATTGTGATGACAGAGCATCGCCTGGAGCGTGTGTTGCCGCTGGCAACGGATGTGATTTTCCTGCCGGGTGATGGCGGCTTGTGGCATGAGACGCCGCGCGGCGCCGCGCCACGCTTGCCTTCACCGCCGCCGGTGGTGGCGCTGAGCGCGGTGATGGGATGGACGCCGCCGGCGTTGAGTGTGGCTGAGGCGCGGGTGCGCTTCGGCGAATCGGCGCCAGCTCTGCAAGCCATCATTGCGGCGCGCTCGGAGCCGGTCTCGACGCCCGCCCCGTTGTTGCACCTTGCGGATTTGCAGGCTGCCTACAATGGGCAACCGGTTCTTCGCGGCGTCACGCTCACATTGGGCGCGGGCGAACTCCTGGCGTTGATTGGACCCAATGGGGCAGGGAAGACGACGTTGCTCAAGACTGTGGTGGGCGCGTTACCTTTGCAAGAAGGGCGCATTCGGTTGCGAGAGGAGGATATCACCTCTTGGGATTTGCCCGCGCGCTGTCGCCGCATCGGCTATCTCCCACAGGAGCCGGATTTGTTGCTCTTCTCGGAGACGGTCCGCGCCGAACTTGAGGTGACCTTGCGCAATCACGGCATGTTAGATGGGCGCGTGTCGCCGCTGCTGGCGCATTTGGGCCTGGCAGCTCATGCTGAGGCTTATCCGCGCGACCTGTCGGTGGGAGAACGCCAGCGGGTGGCGCTGGGAGCAATTGCCGTGGTCGAGCCGGAAGTGCTATTACTGGATGAACCCACCCGCGGGTTGGATATGGCGCTCAAGGTGGCATTGGGGGAGCTCCTGCAAAGCTGGTGTGCCAGAGGGCGCTCCGTGTTGCTGGTGACGCACGATGTGGAGTGGGTGGCGCAGTTTGCCGACCGTGTGGCGTTGCTTGAGGCGGGTGTCATTGCCGCAGAAGGGGCGCCGGCAGCAGTGTTGAGGTTGCGCGAGACTTTTACGCCGCAGATGCTCCAGCTCTTGCCCGGCGCCGGCTTGCTTACCGTTGGGCAGGTGCAGCAGCTCTTGGCTTCGCGGAACACTTGAGGTTTCGAATCAGGGTCCCCGCCTGAGTAAGAAAGCCTTGCTCAGGTGGGGACTTGCTGGCGACTTAATTGTCCGTTTCGGAATCAGCCTCGCTTTCGAGATCCCCTTCTTCTTCGGAGTCTTCGTCCGCGAAGCCCTCTTCACCCTCAGCGGTTTCGAAAGCTGCTTCGAGGATTTCCTGCGCGCGGTCGGCGTCACTGGCGCGCACCATCACACGCCCGCCGCCGATGCTCAGCATTCCCAGAAGATTGCCCATGCTCTCATCTGTGACGATGGCATCAATCCCTTCCATGATGAGCAGGTCGCGCGCGATGTGCGCCTGCGCTGGATTGATGTAGCGGGCTACTGCGATAAGCTCTTCCTCCTCCAGTTGCGTGCTCACCCGTTGCGCATTTTGCTGGGCATCCTCAAGCTCCGGGTCGAGGTCGAGCGCGGTGCGGAAGGCATCGAGCGCACGGGCATATTCACCGAAGTTTTCCAGGAGCAAGCCCTGGAGATTGTGCGCGGCAGCCCATTCAGGTTGTAGCGTGAGCGCGAAGTGGCATTCCAGATAAGCTTGCTCACCATTGCCCTCTGCTTGCAGGTGTTGTGCGCGCTCGAGGTGTTCGTGAGCGGCTTGCTGCAGCTGCGCGGCAACCCATGCCTCGCGCGCATCGTGTAGCTCCGCATCCAGGGCAAGGGCGCTCTCGAATGCGGCAATAGCTTCTGGCAGTCGCTCCAGCGCTGCGAGCAGTGTCCCCCGCAGATAGTGGGCATCTGCCCAATCGGGGAGCAGCGCTAGCGCCGCATCGCATTCACCCAGTGCCGCATCCAGGGCGCCTTCAGTTTCGAGCGCCGCGGCTTGTGCTAGATGTACCTGAGCTTGCAGGGATGTCTCATTCGTCTCCATGGTGGGCGCCTCCTTATGGTGCCAGTGAAAGAGTTGGCTTCAGCCGTGTCTTCTAACTTGCCATCAGCATCGCATGAGCTTTCTTGAGCCAATCGGTGATTTCAATCGCTTGTGGACATTGCTCCTCGCACTGCCGGCACTCCACACACAGGTCGGCGCGCTCTTTAGCATCCAACCAGTTGAGATAGGTGTCGCGCGCGCCTTTCACGTCGTCGTACATGATTGCCTCATTGTACACGCCGAAAATGCGGGGGATGGCGACACCCTGTGGGCAGGGCAGACAGTATTCGCAAGCGGTGCAGGGAATGGGAACGAGGCTCTGATAGGCGGCGCGCGCCTTATCTACGAGCGCGAGCTCCTCGGCGCTGAAACTGCCGCTGCTGGAGCGCTCCGCGCTGGCAACGTTTTCCTCTACTTGCTGCAGCGTGCTCATGCCGCTCAGGATGAGCGAAACCTCGGGTTGGTTCCACAGCCATTGCAGCGCCCAATCCGCAGGCGTGCGCTTGACGGACGCTTGCTCCCATAGCGCGGCGACGGCGGGCGGCGGTGGATTCTTTGCCAGTTTGCCGCCCCGTAACGGCTCCATAATAACTACTCCCAACCCCTTATCGGCGGCGTAATGCAATCCCTTCGTTCCAGCTTGTTCATTCACATCCATGAAGTTGTACTGGATTTGGCAGAAGTCCCAACCATCGTAGTCATCAATGATTTCCTGGAAGGCTTCGTACCGGTCATGGAAGGAGAAACCGATATGACGTATCTTTCCGGAGGCGATTTGCTTCTCAGCCCAGGCGGTGACGTTGAGATCGCGCAAGGCGTGCCAGCGCTCTGCGTGCAGGGCATGGAGCAGGTAGAAGTCAATGGTATCGGTCTGCAGGCGCTCAAGTTGCTGGTCGAGATAGCTGTCGCAGTCATCGAGGGATTTGATGAGCCAGGTGGGCATCTTGGTCGCTAGTTTAACCTTTGCGCGGTAGCCATCGGCAAGCGCTTTTGCCAGGAAAGGCTCGCTGGTCCCCTTGTGATAGGGCCAGGCGGTATCTACATAGGTAACGCCCTGGTCAATCGCGTACCGGATCATAGCGGTTGCCAGGGGTTCATTGATCTGACCTGAATCCTCGTTGAGAATCGGCAGGCGCATCGCGCCAAAGCCCAGCGCCGAGGGCTGCCAATCGAGTTTGCCGAATGTGCGGTATTGCATCTTTCCCCTCCAGAGTGTTGGGATTGTGAAGTCCATCTCTATTGTACACCGTGACGCAAGCGAGGCAAAGAGGATGGGTACCTCAATAGTAGCCTTCACAGTCCCAACCGCTTTCGGGACGGTAAGTGCATTCGTTGAAGCCAGGACCGCTATAGTGGAAGCCAAGTGCGTAACTGCCGTCTGCTGCAGAATATTCCAGGTCTGAACCATCTTCTTGAATGGGCAAATCGGTGAGGTAATTGGGGCTAAGCTCCTCCAGGTTTTGAGGGTAGCTGCCTTCTGTCCCATAGTAGCTTTCCAATGCCGCAATAACAGGCGCGCAGAGTGCATAGCCCTGTTCCGCTTTCTTCCCTTCACCCGGCACTTGTGTGGCAGTCTTCAAGAGCAGGACTGCCAGCGCAATTCCTGAAATGCATAGCAGAAATCCCAGGCTTACCAGCATGATAAGGATCATTCTCTTATTGCTTGATGACTGCATATCATACCTCTCAGATCATGGAGATGGGGTGGTTGATGATCACCTGGAAGAAGTATAACTTTAAGTGCTGGAACGGGCAAGGCGTGAAGCTATGGGGCATTCGTAGCAGGTAAACGGTCTGCCATCAACCCCACAGTTGCAGCGCGGCAGATTAGCCCCCACGGCATCTTTGTGTAAATATCAGAGCATCTCTTTGGACAGGAGGTGCTCGATGTATGAGTCTGTGTTCAACGACAATTAGAATTACCCATCAGCGACAATTAGAAATACCCACTCGGAGTTCGGGGAAGTCGAAGTAAACTGGGCCATAGGAGGCCCAGAAATGACGACAACCGACGCTCAAGTGAGGATTATGATGCGCGAACGAAAGAAAGGACGAACACAAGAACAGGCCGCGGTCAGCGCCAACGTACGCAGTCGTAAGACGGTAGCCAAGTACGAGCGCCTCGAGCAGTTGCCTAGCGAATTGGTACAGCCACGCCAATATCGCACCCGCCAGGATGTCTTTGTCGAAGACTGGCCCACGTTGGAAGCTATGCTGCAAGCCGCTCCACATCTAGAAGCCAAAACGCTGTTCACCTGGCTGTGTGAGCAGCATCCCGGCAAGTACGAGGAGGGCCAACTCCGCACCTTGCAACGCCGGGTGGCGCAGTGGCGTGCGCTGAACCAGGAACAAGTCGCTGTATTGGAACAAGTGCACCGTCCGGGTGAAGTGTTGCAGACGGACGGTGTGTGGCTGACGGAGCTCGGCATTACGATCCAAGGCGTTGCGCTGCCGCACTTACTGATCCACTCGGTATTGTCTTACTCGAACTGGGAGTGGGGTGTAATAGCACAATCCGAATCGTTGAACGCCCTCCGTAATGGTGTACAGAGTACAGTGCAGAAGTTAGGTGCCGTGCCGCAGTCTCACCAGACCGACAACGGGAGTGCTGCAACCTGCCGTCCCGGAGCAGAAGCGGAGACCGGAAATGGCGAGCGGGCCTACACCGAAGGCTATCTGCAGTTGCTCGACCATTACGGGATGCAACCGCGTACGACGCACCGGCGCTCGCCCCAGGAAAACGGTGACGTGGAGAGCAGCAATGGCGGACTGAAACGCGCCCTGGAGCAGCAGTTGCTCTTGCGGGGCAGCCGTGATTTCGCCACCCTTGCCGACTACGAAGCTTTTGTGCAGCGCGTCCTACAGCAGCGTAACCAGGCCCGCCAAGCCCGGCTGGCTGAGGAACTAGCGGTCATGCGTCCGTTACCCGCCACCCAGCTAGTTACCCATACTCACCAGCGCGTGCGTGTCGCCCGCACCAGCCTGATCCGCGTGCAGAACAACGCTTACTCCGTGCCCACCAGCCTGATTGGGCAGTATGTGAATGTGCATATTCACGAGTGGCATCTGGAGGTTTACTACCAGTCGCGCTGTGTGCTCCAAGTGCCACGCCTGATCGGTACCCGCCAGTACCGCATTAACTATCGCCACGTGATCGGCAGTCTGCTGCGCAAGCCCGGCGGCTTTCGCGACTATCGCTACCGTGACGCTCTATTCCCCACGTTGGTTTTCCAGCGGGCCTGGGAGTATCTGCAGCAGGTTTATGCCCCGCGCAAGGCAGATTTGATCTACCTGCGCATCCTCCACCTGTCCGCCCAACACTTGGAAGCGGATGTCGCCGTAGCTCTAACCTGTCTACTAGAAACCCCAGCACACTGGGACGACACCACGGTAGCGGAACTGGTCCAGCCCCCTCGGCCTGAGACCCCGACCCTGGCACCTCTGGCTGTCGATCTGCAACCCTACGATCAACTGCTAGTGGAGGTGGCGCATGGCGCTTGACACGATCCGCGCCCACTGTCATCAATTGCGCCTACCCACAGTCGCCGCGGTCGTGGGCGCCACCCTGGAGACCGCCCAGCGCGAGGCCTGGTCTCTAGAAACGTTCCTGACACACCTCCTGGAACAAGAACTCGACGGGCGCCAAACGCGCCGTATCACCCGCCTGCTGAAAGCTGCGCATCTGCCCCCAGGCAAGACCCTGGAGACCTTTGAGCAACAGCGCCTGCCACTTCGCGTATGCCGTCAACTTGCGCAACTTGCCACCGGTGAATTCATCCCGCGGGGCGATAATGTTTTGCTCTTCGGTTTGCCCGGAACTGGCAAGACCCATCTCGCGGCCGCGTTGGGCTATGCCTGGATTGAGCACGACTTCACAGTCCTCTTTACCCCAACCTACAAGTTAGTCGGTGCCTTGTTACGTGCCAAGCGTGACCATGAACTTGAACGCGAACTGCGCCACCTCGATACCTTCCAGGTGGTTATTCTCGACGACTTGGGTTATGTACAACAAAGCCGTGAAGAGATGGAAGTGTTGTTCACTTTTCTGGCTGAGCGTTACGAACGCCGGAGTGTCGTCATTACCTCCAACCTGGTCTTCTCCGAGTGGGATCAAATCTTCAAAAATCCCCTCACGACTGCGGCGGCGATTGACCGGGTGGTGCATCACAGCCTGATTATCGAATTCGGTAAAGACGTGAAAAGCGTGCGGGCAGAAGAAGCCGCTCGACGCAATGGGATTGTCCTGGCTGCAAGCCCTGCAGCCCAGAACGCCGAGGGGTAGCCCTCTGGCATGGGCATTTCTAATTGTCGTCAGTGTCCATTTCTAATTGTCGCTTGACATTCTTCAACCTGTAAACAGAAAGAGCAAAGGGGCGAGGTGAAATACACGACGCGCACCTCATCTGTCGGCAAATCTGTTCCCTGAGCCAACGCCGGTAGCGCATGTCCTAGCGTTCCCAAAAGTGACCCCAACAACAACAGTAAGAGCATCGTTCGAAGTTTCATATTTCCCCTCACACTTCAGTTTTCTCTTTCGAATAAGATTATTATATAAAGAAGATTGATATTTGTCAAATTACCAGATTTTGATAATTGTCCAAATTTCCATCACAAGCCGCGAATTCCAGCTGCAGCCGGGCTTCGTTCCCAAGCACACCCGTTGCCCATAACCCAGACTTGATGTACACTAGAGTTGTTACAGCGGGGGCTGGATTCGCGCCTCGATAACAAAACCATCTTGATCTGGTCACCATCCCAACACAGAAAGGCACCTGGCAGTCATGCAAATCCAGTCCAGGGAAATGAATAAATGGTGGAAATCGCCCGGGAGGCTCAAAGGTGCAAATTCTGGTTTTCAACTGTGGCAGCTCTTCACTATCCTACAAGCTCTTCACCGGAGAGACCCCGGAGGCGTTGTACATGGTTGGCTCAGGCAAGGCACATCGCGTAGGAGTGACCGGCACTGAGGCTGCATTCATCGAACATCGCTATGGAGCGGAGCAAATCCGGTCGGTCACACCCATCCGCGATCACTTGCAGGCTGCGGCACTCGTTTTCGATTTTGTGCGTACCCGAAATCTGACAATAGAAGCCATTGGACACCGTTTTGTGCACGGGGGAACGCTGTTTGACCGCACCACGCAGTTGACCCCAGAGACGTTAGCGGCGCTCGAGTGCTGCCTGCCATTGGCGCCGCTACACAACCCCAATTCGATGGCAGTGATTCACGTCGCGCTCGATGCCTACCCTGGCGTCCCAGAATACGTCACCTTCGACACTGCCTTTCATGCTACGCTGCCACCGGAAGCCATCACCTACGCGCTGCCATACGCAATCGCAGAGCGCTATGGCTTTCGCAAATACGGCTTCCACGGGCTAAGCTACCAGTCGGTAACCGAATCCGCCGCGCGTTATCTGAATCGCAATCTGGTGGGACTCAAAGTCGTCGCCTGTCATCTGGGCACGGGCGGCGCCAGCGCTGCTGCAATTCAGAATGGAAAATCTATCGAAACCACCATGGGCTATTCCCCCTTGCCTGGGTTGATTATGAGCACTCGTAGCGGAGACCTGGACCCCACCATTGCACTGGAACTGTGCGCCCAGCACGGCTACACCCCTGCACAAGTCACACAAATGCTAAACCACGAGAGTGGGCTGTTAGGCATCTCAGGTTTCTCCAGCGACATCCGCGACATCCTACGTCACCGTGATGAGCAGGGAGATGCGCGCGCAGCGCTGGCTTTTGCCGCTTACAGTCACCGGCTAAAACTGGCGGTGGGTAGCCTTATCGCCGTGCTGGGAGGCCTCGATGTGCTGATTTTCACCGATGACGTGGGATTAAAGGTGCCAGAGGTACGCGCTGCCGTCTGCACTGGCATGGAGTGGTGTGGGATCCGCCTCGACTCGGAGAAAAATGAAGCCGCGCACGGCGAGACCGTCGCCGAAATCGGGGCAGACCGCGTGCAGGTGCTGGTCATCCCTAACGATGAGGAACGTATCATTGCTGCAGAAGGGCTGCGCCTGCTGCAGAAGGCCATGTGAAGCCAGGTTTTCTAGGGCAGCTTTCCGACAATGCGCCGCGAACAAACCCCGCTCAAAGAGGTGTATGATGGAATATGACAGGGACAAAGTGGATGAGATGATTCTCGCATTGCTATATCTCACCAGCTCACAAGACAAATACGCCACCAGAGCCTGGAAGGGATTGGATTGGCAAGCCATGGACCGGCTACACCAGAAGGGCTACATTGGCGATCCCAGAGGCAAATCCGCCTCAGTAGAAGTCACCCCTGAAGGTGCCAAACTCTCGAAAGAGCTCTTCTTCAAGTATTTCGGGAAGTAAGGTTGAACTCACTTCCCGTAGCGTGATCAACGCTACCGTTCGAAGGTTTCCAGAAAGAGGAGCAAGAGTGACATGCGAAGCGTAATCATTCCCTATCGTCAAGCAGACCATGGTGACTTCGATGCCGAATGGCCCATTCAACGGGGAGTATCAGGTTGGTGGTACATCACCGGGTATTTTTCAGAGACTACAGCTCCTCAACATCTCTATTCTTATCAGTTCACGGTGATCAAGCCTCATATCTTTGGATTTTCCCCTTACATCCTGCAACTGGCGCTCACCGATGTGCACACGGGCAAACATGAATTCACACAACGGATGATGCTGTGGAGAAACGACATCTATGTCACCGAGGATACGGTCAATTACCTGGCATTGGCTCGCCTGCAACGCGGAGCCGACCAGATGGTGCTGACTGCCAGGACAGATAGCTTTGGGTTCGATCTGGCGCTGGAAAAAGGCAAAGGTGCATTCTGGCATGGCGACAACGGGGTGCTGGTGATGGGCGGAACAAAGGACCCGCTGCGCCGCACGGTCTACTATTCCTATACTAACATGCCCACTACCGGCATGCTGACCATTCATAGCTCAGAAGGGAAACCCAAAAACATGCAGGTCACCGGAAAGTCTTGGTTCGACCGGCAGTGGGGACCCTATGCGCTCATCAAAGCTAATACCCATTGGGAGTGGTTTTCCCTACGTTTTTATGATGATGAAGAGGTGATGTTGTTTTCCTTTCCACAATGCCCGTATCAAGATGGCACATATATCAGCAAGAACGGCGAACACCGGCGACTTCGCGACTACACCTGCACACCCAAAGCCTATACTGAGGCTGCAAAGATGATCTTCTCCAAAGGCTGGGATCTAGTCATACCAGGAGTCAAAGAGGAACGCTATGAAATCCGACCCCTGACCGATGGACAGCTTAATCTGGCTTATTTCGAACTCCTCGGCGGAATTTACAACCCCGCAGGTGAGCAAGTCGGTCTCTGCGTAGTAGAATTGCTGCCGGGAGCTCGAAACCCACAGCGCAAGATTAATTTCCTGAATCTTTTCAGAAAGGTGTAGAGTGAGGTGACCATGGACCACGCCGGTGAATATGATGAGTATACCTTGACCGCAGAATTGTACGATCATGTTATCCCATATCGTGACCGTCCTGATGTGGCTTTCTTCGTGGAAGCAGCCCAGAAATCGGGCAGCCCAGTGCTGGAGATTGGTTGCGGCACGGGCCGGATCCTAATTCCGACAGCCAGAGCAGGCATTGACATCGTCGGACTGGACCTCTCCGAACGCATGTTAGCCGTATGCCAGGAACAGCTTCTGAAGACACCCCAAGAGGTTCAGAACAGGGTCCAGCTAGTCCAGAGCGATATGCGTGAGTTCAAATTCCCACAGCGCTTCAAGTTAGTGACAGCACCCTTCCGCCCCTTCCAGCATCTCACAACCGTTGGAGATCAACTCTCCTGCTTAAAGTGTATTCATCGTCATCTAGTCCCCGAGGGTACCCTGATCCTTGATCTCTTCAACCCCTCACTGCCGGCGTTGACCAACCAGAACGTCGGCGACGAATTGGGCGACGAACCCGAATTCGTGATGCCTGATGGGCGGCGGGTGCTACGGCGTTACAGAACGGTGGAACGGGATTATTTCAACCAGATCAACTATGTGGAACTGATTTACTATGTCACCACTTCCAATGGGGATACCGAACGCCTCGTCCATGCATTCCCCATGCGGTATCTGTTCCGCTTTGAAGTAGAACACCTTCTAGCGCGGACCGGTTTTGAGGTAGAGGCCATCTACGCAGACTTTGATAAGAGCCCTTATGGTTCCAAATACCCAGGGGAATTGATCGTTGTCTCCAGGAAGGTCGGCGACTAAATCGCATCGCAAGCGCGGGTTGCTTGGCGCCCCACAAAGCTCTGCGTCAACCTAGTTTCAGTACAAAAAGTCGCCTATCAGAGGAATCGCATGGATGCCATTCTGTTCATCTTCTCCGGGTTGCCCGGCACAGGAAAGACGATGCTGGCAAGGAGCCTGGCGCGAACCTACAAAGCCGCCTATTTCCGTCTCGACACTATCGAACAAGGGTTGCGAGAGCTTTGTTCCATGACTGTTCAAGGAGAGGGATATCACCTTACCCACAGGATAGTCGCGGACAATTTACAGATCGGGAACGCCGTTGTTGTAGATTGCTGCAATCCGTGGGCATTGACGCGCAACGAGTGGGAAGCTCTGGCGCTCGAGCATGGCGGCGATATCATCAACATTGAGGTCGTGTGTTCAGATAGGGCAGAGCACCGGCGCAGAGCCGAAAGCCGAGAAGCAGATATCCCCAACTTTGACCTACCCACCTGGTCAGAGATCGAGGCTCGGGATTACCACGCGTGGGACAAAGAGATCATTCAAATTGACACGGCAGGAAGAGAATCTGACGCGTGTATTGAGGAATTGATCGAGAAAATAGCTGCCGAGATCGCAAATCTTTCTCAAGCCAGCGTTCCGGGGCCAACCTGATAATCCGCAGATCCAGTTCCCAAGCCTTGGGTGGCAAGCCACAGACCGAAACTACTGGCAAGCAAACTTGATGACCAAGGGAGATACCAATGTCAAAACACAAGAAAGACCCTTTGCTGGAAGCCCTAAAGGAAGGCCAATCCTATACCTGGACTGTCCCCGATGGCGGCAACCTGGCTTCGATGCGCGCCGCCCTCAAACATGGACAGACGCTCACAATGTCACCCATAACGGATCCCAGCGGGATTCGGGTTGGGGACCTAGTCCTGGTGAAGTGGCATCAAAGCGACATCTTCCATATCGTTGGAGATATTCAGGATGGGCAATTCCTGATCGTCAACAGTCTGGGCAAAATCAATGGTTGGGTTGCAGCGCCAGATATCCTTGGGAGGGTGACAAAAATTGTCGAACCTGAGCCGAGACCAAAAGTAGAGACAATGCTGGAGCAATTGGAAACAGCTTACCGGGTACTTATCTCTTCCGCGAACGCGCTCCCCGACGAAGCCCAACGACTTCTTACCATTATTGATGATTTGCGCTGGTACGCGGCGAGAATCGGCAGCGAGCGTTGGTATACCATGCCGCGCTCAAACAAATGGAGTTTCGAGCAAAACCTCTGGCGGCTGACTAAGCAAGCCCGAGAAGACGCATCACCTGGTCCCAAACGTCTGTACACCCTCATTGATGCCGGCAAACAAGCCGTTGGTCTGGCGAGTGAGATTGTGACGTTATTCGAAACAGCACCGTGAACGACATCAAAGGTGCTCCAAGGCAAAGCATCTGGCAGTGCTATCTATAAGCAATCACGCTGGCAGCGCAAGAAACGAAAGGATAACGCATTGGTCACTTCAAAAGATATCCTCGGTCATCTTCCTGGAGGTCGGATTCTCGATGTGGCTACGGGTAGCGGCAGCTTCATCCATTTTTTGCTGGAGGGTTTGCCCACCTACACCGAGATCATCGGGCTCGATGTCAACGAACGCGCAGCAACCGCCTTTGCGACCGCCTTCTCCGACAAACCGGCTATCCGTTTTGTGCCAGGAGATGCAATGGCTCTGAGTTTCGACGCTTCCTCCTTCGACCTGGTCTGTATCGCCAACTCGCTCCATCACTTCGATGATCCAGCAGCGCTCCTGCAGCAAATGCTGCGCGTGTTGCGTCCTGGCGGGCACCTGCTGGTGGCAGAAATGATCCGGGACGGACAGACTGAGACACAACTAACTCACGTCTACTTGCACCACTGGTGGGCGGCAATAGATACCCTCAATGGCACCACCCACCATGAGACCTACCAACGGGAAGCGCTCGTCGCCATAGTTGAAAATCTAGGGTTAGAGAAGCTGATATTCTACGACCTTGCGGACACGAGCGAGGACCCCAAAGACCCAACGCTTCTCACCCAACTAGACCCAGTCTTCGACCGCTACCTTCAGCGCGCCGCAGGGCATCCCGAGCTACAAGCACGCGGCGCAGAATTGCGCGAGCGGGTGCTAATCGCTGGTTTTCACAGCGCCACCACAATGGTCGCCCTTGGAGGCAAGCCGCATGTCAGGGCTGAATGAGCTGCGGGCAGTGATTGCCCGTATTCCAGCCTGGCAGGGGGTATCAGGAATCCAGGTGGAGCGTATCGCAGGACTCACGAATGCTAACTACCGTGTGACCGTCGCAGATGAGCACTTCGTGCTACGTATCAGCGGACCAAACACCGCCCATCTGGGTATCAACCGCCGGCACGAAGTCGCTGCCCTGCAAGCAGCAGGAGCGGCAGGAATCGCCCCAGAGATACTAGCGTTTCTGGAACCGGAGGGGCATCTGGTTACACGTTGGGTGGAAGGTCGTCATTGGACCACCGATGAATTCCGAACCCCGGAGCATGTGCGCCTCCTGACTCGCGTCGTCAAACGACTCCACACCCTGCCCTCGAACGGAGCCGTTTTTTCCCCCTTTCAACGCGTCAGCTCGTTCATGAAGACGGCGCAACAACTCGGGGTGAAAATGCCACAGAATCTCGAACCGTTCTGGGAAACACTGCACGCAGTCGCCGGAGACCAACAGGGTGATACATCGGATTGGCAACGCTTTTGCCATAATGACCTTGTATCAGTGAATTATCTCTTCGTCGAGCAGGAAGCCACTATCAAAGTACTCGATTGGGAATTCTCCGGACTAGGCGATATCTACTATGACCTTGCTACAATCGTCTATACCCACGATTCCGACGGTCCCATCCCGCCGTCACTCGAAAATGAGATGCTCGACGAATACTTCGGGTCCGTCTCCACATTTCAATACAGGCGGCTTTCCGGGATGAAGTTCATGCTGATGCTGTTTACTGGAGCATGGGCGCTGGCGCAACACGGGATGCAGCTGGCAGGATGGATTCCGGCAGTGGAAGGATTCGATTATCTTGAATTCGGTGACTATCTCTTCACGCACGATATTCCAGAACTTCAGGAACAGTATCATGGTGTGCAGCAGGGATTGAGGCGAGGCGCTCCGAATAGCGATGTTCCGCAGAACTGACCGGATTCCAAGGCGACAACCCATGAATCGAAAAGGAGGCGCCGAAATGTAGAAAAACTTGCACCCAACGAGACAGTGGACTTGACCTCACAATGGACAGCTGCTGTGCGCGCCATGGAAAGCCAACAACCCGATTGCTTGTCTCACGATCCCTGAGCAGCTGCCCTGGCAGGACTGGAAGGCAAAGCGTGGATCGAGCAACGCACCCCCGCAAGTGTCGTGCCGATTATCATCCGCACACGCTATTTCGACGATTTTCTCCGGCGTATCGTGGCTCAGGAAGGAATACAGCAGGTGATTCTGGTGGGCGCCGGTCTGGACACGCGCGGTTTTCGGTTGAACTGGATCCCCGGTACCCGGATATTTGAGCTAGACCAACCTCAGGAGCTCACACACAAAGAGCAGATACTAAAGGCAGCGGGAGTGCAACCGCAATGCGCCCGGCATACAATAGGCGTAGAGTTGTACCGCCTTCCTCCCACGCCGGAGAGATGAAATTTGCGCTCCAATCGCAAGCTTGGAGCAACCCCACCTCCACGGCTAGCGGTTCGCTCCACGCGGAAGTGCTACCATCCGCGCCCCAGACGCGCACCCGCAAGGACACCTGTTCGCGTGATATGAGCGGTGCGAAAAGCCAATCCACCAGCACCGATTGTGGCGAGGCACTACATTCAACCTGCCGCGTGCGCAAGCCTTCCATGCTGGTGCATTCGATTTCATAGCCAACCTACTGCCAGTTCGTGAGGGAGGTCTCAACCTGCCACGAGAGGCGAGGGCAGGGCACACCGATGCCCAAAGTCTCACGCAGATACTCGAGCCAAACTCGGGACACACCAACTTCGGGCGGGCACATATTCTGCTCCTGGATTGCGCCGGGCAAGAGAAAAAGGGACTGTGTGGCAACCTCAGCATCGCCACACAGTCCTTCGGTCAGCTCAACCGGCAAGCATCAATAGCTCAGCCCAAAACCGAAAGGAAACAGCGGAGCGCCGCTATCGTACGGAACATCCGATTTCTGGTTCTTCACCGCTTCCATCGAGCAAGGTAATTCGAAAGGCAATTTGCCGGTCGGATTCCAGCGACCGAAGATGACATCCAGTACCGCCGCATCTTCCGCTCCAAAGCTACCGATCAAGCCTTTGCAGGCTTCGGCTATCTCAGGGATCACGGCAGGGCGGTCAAGGTGAATGGAGACGATGGTGGGGACCTGCACCATCAAGTGCAGCAACCGTTCTTTCTCGGGACTTTTGAAGTCCAGGTCGTCGTAGTGGAAAATGGCAGAAAAACCTTCGCCAATCGTCTGGTAGGGCGCAACCAGGCGCAGTAACGCAAAATCCGCCACCTCAGGGGACGCTACCACATCCGCATAAGGCGCCAGAGATTCAGGTTGATAGCCTTCAATGTAGACCTTGGGGCGCCCGGCAAGGGGCAGCGCCTCGCGTTTGAGCAACACCAGCGACTTGCGCTGCGCACGCGCACCCGCTTCTCGGAAGGCAGGGTTACCCACAATTTCTGCGGATACCTCGGGATCGAGATAAGGATGATCGAACAAGCCCAGACGGAACTTGTCTCGCAGCAGTCGCCGCACCGATGTATCAATGCGCGTCTCGCTGACCTGCCCGGTCTGAACCAGTTCAATCAGCAACCCGGGACACTCTTCCCCACCGAATTGATCCACCCCAGCATCCAGGAGTCGCTTTGCCCGTTCAAGGTTCGAGAGGTGCTCCACTCCCCAGGCGCGCGCCTCCATAAACACCTTGTCGCCATGCACTCTCGCGGTGATGAGACTCCAGTCCGTGCAGACCACGCCATCGAAGCCATATTTTCCACGGAGCAAGCCCGTGATCACCGGCTTATTGTAGCTAAAGCCCACCTCGTCAATCCCCGGCACGCCAATCGGTTGACCGTAGTAGGGCATGATCTGTCCGGTGCCAGCACGGAAAGCCGCTTCGAAGGGAATCAGGTGATAGTCGAAGTTCGCACCGGGATAGACCTGTTCCTTGCCGTAGGAGAAATGCGGGTCGTGTCCATCTTTCTGCGGACCGCCGCCCGGGAAATGCTTAGTCATACAAATCACGGAGGAGGGACCAATCTCCGCGCCCTGGAAACCGCGGATATAAGCCCCGACCATCCGCGATGAGAGCTCCGCATCCTCGCCAAACGTGCCCTCGATACGCGCCCAGCGCGGCTCAGTCGCCAGATCCGCCATCGGGTGCAACGCGACTGAGATGCCCACCGCACGGTACTCCTGGCGGGCGATATCGCCGAATTCCTGCACCAGCTCCGGGTCGTCAGTTGCCCCCAAACCGATAGGCTCGGGCCAACGCGAGAAGGCATCCGTCACCTCCGATGCTCCAGCCATCTGATTGTAGCCGTGGCGCGGATCTGAGGAGAGCGTGACGGGAATTCCAAGACGTGTGCGCTCCGCCAGCTTCTGGAGTTTGTTGTACCAGGCAACTGCCAACCGTGGTTCGGGCAGAGCATGCACATTGTAGTGGCTCATCTTCAAATCGAGCACATTGTGAGTGGTAGAGTATTCCCACATCCAGTGCATCCCATGAAATAGTTCACCATCCATCCCGACCGGAATGACATTGTGAAACATCAATCCGACTTTCTCTTCCAGCGTCATCTGCTGCAGAAGGTCCTCCACGCGCTCCTCAATCGGACGGCGTGGGTCCTCGTAAACATCCAGGCGACCGTTCTTGTTCAGGTCGCGAAAGGTGAGGCCATCCTGCGTCAGGATGGGAGCATCGGACGGTAACTTTGTCATAAGCACACCTCGCTTGATAGGGTTTTTACTTAAGTCTAGGGATTTTACGGTAGGTCAGCACACACCATTCTAGCGAATCCTCGTCCTCTTCCAGGGTCAACTTCTGATTAAAGCCCCCAAGCCCTTGAGGACATGCCCATTGATGATCAACAACAGCGCTTCCAGCTTCCGCCGGTTGAGGGAGCCCCCCATCATCAGAATAGTGCGCAATGGCATCTCCTTCACCATGGAGAGCATCAACATGCCGGTAGGGGTGTCTTCTTTGCCCTCGACCATCTTGCGCATCTGTTTGCTCAACAGCTTGTAGAGCTGCCGGCCGATGAATGAGCCGCTCATTTCAGAAAGGGGTGTATTGAGGTCATAGCTGCCTTTTTGCGGCAGGGCATCCGCGGGAAGAGGACGCCCCAACAGGGATTCGAATTCCGCCTTGCCAAAACGGCGGTCTTTAGACGGATTGTAATAGGAAGCAAGCTTGCCCTTATCCACCGGCGAGACCGTTCCACTCCCTTTCGCGATGTGCAAGAGCGCGCTCAACCGGATGTCGCGGGAGGAAGCCCCCACCAGAATCTCGAAATCGCCGGCTTCGACCACCCAATCCCGATTGCCCACATCATAATAACCAAAGGCGCGGCGACCAAGGGTGAGAGTCACTTCCGTCTCCTGACCGGGTTGCAGTTCAACCTTCGCAAAGCCTTTCAGCTCCTTATCAGGACGGAAAACGGTGGACTGCACATCGCGCACGTAGAGCTGGGCTATCTCTTTTCCGAAAACTGCGCCCGTGTTCTTAACCTTGAAAGTAACGGCCACGATAGCGTCATCCCGCTTCACGACCAAATCGCTATAGGCAAAGGTGGTGTAGCTCAAACCGTAACCAAAGGGGAATAGCACCTCGACTTTGGCGGTATCGTACCAGCGGTAGCCGACGTAGAGGCTCTCACGGTATTCCACAGTGGCAGGTCCACCGGGATACGGTTGAGCAGGCGTATCCTCGAGCTGGAGAGGGAAAGTTTCTGCCAGTTTGCCGCTAGGGTTGACCCTGCCGGTCAGGATATCGGCGATGGCGCCGGCGCCTGCCTGCCCGCCGAGATAGCCCTCGAGGATAGCAGGCACATCACCCAACCAGGGCATTTCAACCGGGGAACCATTGCTCAACACCACTACCACTTTTCGATGCGCCGCAGCCAACCGCTGAATCAACGCCGCGTGTCCGGCAGGAAGCCGCAGGTGTTGGCGGTCAAGCCCTTCAATCTCGTGCATATCGGTCAACCCGGCGCAAACTACCACCAATTCGGCTTTTCCTGCGACGTCAAGCGCTTCCTGGATCAGGGCTTCATCAGCGACCTCGCCCTTTTCAGTGTAACCCGGGGCGTAGGTCAAATTCGTTTCGCCAATCAGTTTCGCCAGCTCCTCATAGAGATTATCGAGGCGGGTAGGGTTCATCAATGAACTTCCCGCGCCCTGATAACGTGGCATTTTGGCGAAACCCCCGATCAAGGCAATCTTCGCGCCCACCGGCAGGGGCAGGAGCCCACCTTCGTTCTTGAGCAGCACGGCGCCTTCGCCCGCCACACGCCGAGCCAAAGCATGATGCGCCTGCGAGTCATAGGCAAAATCCTGCGTCAGGGACGCTTCAGCCCTCTGAATCAGGGTCAGGATGCGTTCGACAGCGCCATCCAACACAGCTTCGTCGAGTTGGCCCGCCCGAACCGCAGCGACAATACTGGCATCGTTGCCACTGGGCGTGCCAGGCATCTCTAGTTCAACGCCCGCCTTCAACGCCACCGCGCGCTCGTTCATGGCGCCCCAATCGGTAACGACCAGCCCCTGATGCCCCCATTCTTCTTTCAAAATGTTACGCATCAAAATCTGGTTATCGCTGGCATAGGTGCCATTGACGCGATTATAGGAACACATCACCGTCCAGGGCTGAGCTTCTCTGACGGCAATCTCAAAGCCCGCCAGGTAAATCTCTCGCAGAGCACGTTCATCCACGATGGAATCGGTCGTCATGCGGCGCGTTTCCTGGTTGTTAGCGGCATAGTGTTTGATGGACGTGCCAACGCCCTGGCTCTGCACGCCCTTGATGTGGCTTTTGGCGATTTCGCCGGTCAGGTAGGGATCCTCGGAGAAATACTCGAAGTTGCGACCGCAGAGCGGCGAGCGCTTGATGTTCGCGCCCGGACCGAGAATCACGGCGACCTTCTCCTGACGGCATTCCTCGCCTAACGCGACCCCCACCTGGTAAACCAGGTCACGATTCCAGGTCGCCGCCAGCGCCGAAGCGGTCGGGAAGCAAGTAGCAGGCACGCTCTCATTCAGCCCCACGTGGTCCGCGGCGCCCGCTTGTTTGCGTAGCCCATGGGGACCATCCGTGACCATGATTGACCGAATGCCCAGCCTTTCGATGCCCTTCAAATACCAAAAATTCAATCCAGAACAGAGAGAAGCCTTTTCTTCCAAGGACATCTGTTGAACGAGCGCTTTGATATCTTCCATGAATCATCTCCTTATGCGTCTTTTACCTGCAATCCTGCTACCATTATGCACCCGCTTGGCTGATCAAGCAATTGAAACAGGCACAGTTACTGTTCACGCTTCTATCACAAGACGTGAATTTCGGGTTGAAGCCACCAGGAGAGTACCCCTTTAGTCACATTCTGTTATATCAGACGAGAGAACGCGGAACGCAGCAATTCCCAATATGAAGCCTTTGACATAACTGTTCAGCGTTCTCCCGCCTGCTACAACAAGAGAGGCCAAAGCCGCGATGGCGAGCTTTGCCTGGCGGTGGCATGCTTGCCAGTGGAAATCTAGACATGCACCAGGTGTGACCCACGGCACACCCAAGCTCTCTGCCCCCGGCACTTGCTGCTTCTTTCGGTGTGTTTCGGTGTTTTTCGGTGATTTTCGGTGTTCGGTTGGGCGGTTTTTCGATCACCGAAATCACCGAAAAGTCTTGAGCCCGGACTCTGCGCCCGGCGCTGGAAATCTGAAGCGTTACGGTCCGACAGCTTCTTGACACGGTCCCATGTCTGACTGCTAACAAAAAACATTGCAATAATTATACGATCATGATTTTTATTTATCAATGACAACGACCGATTGCTGAAGTTTTAGAAAACAGACAGGCTTACAATGGAAATCTGAACAGTTACCCTTTGACATTAGTTAACCCTAAACAACCGGTACAAATAAGGCAATTGTGGAGCAAGAGCTATGACTTTTAACGGGGATATCATCCCTATGAAACTGCTATATTTGCAATTGCTGCGCGGAACGATTGCAAATTGACACCCCCATTCGACAGCATATAATGGGTATTTATGTTTATTGAAGATGAAGACCACGTGGCAATCGGCATTCCAACCCCTCAGTGGTCGCCATCCTGAAACACAAAACGCCAGATCCTGATCCATACTATCCTATCATGACACCTCCCTGGAACAGGATAGACTCAATACCGTAGACTCTACGCTACGTTCAAGCATAGAAACTCAAACTGTGCCAACTTGATCGGCAGCGCTCGTTGAGGGCAAACGGTGCAGCCTGGCTTTGATTCAAAACACGGGTAAGGAGGAGATGTTCATGCAAAGTTACACCAGTCGTCCCTATTCTGCAGATGAAGACCTGCAAGCCATATTGGAGCTTTTACTCGCGGTACGCCCGGCTGAGCGCGTGGCGAGTTATCCCAGCCCGGTTGATTTGCATGAGATGTTTGCTCTGCAACAAGTGCAAGACAACACGCGGCTTTGGTTCGATGCCGGAAACCACATGATTGGATATGCCCTGGTAGACCATTACAACAATCTGCTCTTCGAGTTCGAACCGCAAGCGTTTACACCTGAAATCGAAGCAGAGATTATCGCGTTGGGGGTTGCATGCATCCAACGGGCGATGCAGGAGGAGGGTGAGACACTGACGCTGGATGCCAGCTGCCGCGCCGGTGATACCGAGAAAATCGCCTTTCTCACCCGACATGGTTTTGAGCAACAAGAGGGCTATTCCGTATATATGGTGCGTCCTCTCGACCAACCCATTCCCGCGCCGCAGTTGCCAGAAGGGTTCGCCATCCGGCATGTATTGGGAGAGGAAGAGGTCGAAGCCCTGGTTGCGCTACACCGTGCAGCCGTGGGCACCGAGCACATGACGGTTGAGGAGCGTCTGGCAATGATGAGTGTGCCGGAATATGATGCGAAGCTAGACCTGCTGGCTGTGGCGCCCGATGGACGGCTCGTCGCCTATTGCATGTGCAGTATCAGTGAAGAGGAAAACGCAGCCACGGGACGTAAGGAAGGTTACACGGACCCGGTGGGAACACATCCCGATTTCCAACGGCGAGGATTGGCGCGGGCGTTAATGCTCACCGGCTTGCAGGCGCTGAAGCAACGGGGTATGGATTTCGCCGTGCTCGGCACCAGCGGCGAGAATATCGCAATGCAACGCACGGCTGAGTCTGTCGGATTCCACGTGGCATCTACCACGTTCTGGTTCGCCCGCCCGGTGACGCCAGCCTGATACGGAGCGGCCTCACATGCTAGCATCAAACCGCTTTCGTGGATGTCTGCTTGGGCTTGCGGCAGGCGACGCCGTCGGCACGACCGTGGAGTTCCGTCCACGGGGGAGCTTTACCCCACTGACAGATATGGTCGGTGGCGGACCCTTCCACCTTCAGCCGGGGCAGTGGACGGATGACACCTCCATGGCACTGTGTCTGGCGACCAGCCTCGTGGAGTGTGGGAACTTCGACGCGCGCGACCAGATGGAGCGGTACTGCCGCTGGGCAGAAACGGGCTATCTGAGCAGCAACGGCACATGTTTCGACATCGGCGGCACGGTAAGCGCTGCGTTGAACCGTTTCCGCCAGACCGGCGAGCCTTTCTCCGGATCACACGACCCGCATTCAGCCGGGAATGGCTGCATCATGCGCCTGGCGCCCATTCCCTTGTTCTACTATCCAGATAGTGCTGCCGCCGAAGCCTTTGCCGCCGATAGCTCCAGGACCACCCATGGTGCGGGGGAATGCGTGGACGCAAGTCGTCTGCTGGCGCGCATGTTAGTTCGCGCTCTGGCAGGGCAATCCAAAGAGTCTGTGGCTTTTGGCGCTAGCGAAGACTTTTCCGGAAGTCCTAAGATTGTCGCCATCGCTCGCGGTGAGTACTGGCGTAAGACCGAAGCGGAGATTAGAGGCTCTGGTTACGTTGTCGCAAGCCTGGAGGCAGCCTTGTGGTGCTTTGTGCACACCGAGACCTTTCGGGATGCCGTGCTCTGTGCTGCCAACCTCGGTGATGATGCGGATACCACCGCCGCTATCTGCGGACAGCTGGCGGGCGCATTCTATGGCGAATCAGGGATTCCTAAAGCATGGCTGGAGCGCCTGGTCATGCGCCAGGAAATCGGCGAATTGGCAGAGCGCCTTGCCGCCCACGGCGTCACCGCAACCTGAAGAGACACCCAGAGTCCTCTGGAAGGTTAAACACTATGATTCCTGGCACCATCATTCTCCTCAACGGCACTTCGAGTTCTGGCAAAACCAGCATCGTCCGCGCCTTACAAGATAGCCTCGAAGAGCCCTTTCTGGATGCCGGAATTGACAAATTCATCTGGATGCTGCCCCATCGCTACCTTGACCGCCCTTTGTGGGATGAGGTGTTGGGGCTTGCGACAGAGGCAGGCCCTGTGGGACATCGCCTGATAGCGGGAATGCACCACACCATCGCCACGCTTTCCCGGGCTGGCAATCACATCGTGGCGGATCACGTATTGGTCGAGAAATCATGGCTAAGAGAATGTGCTGAGCTGTTTAGCGTCCTGCCAGCTCTGTTCGTCGGCGTGCGCTGTCCTCTGGAAGTGCTCGAGCAACGTGAAGCGGCGCGCCGGGATCGCACACTCGGTCAGGCGCGCGCGCAGTATCCGCTCGTACATGCACACGGCATCTACGACCTGGAAGTGGATACATCCAAGCTTACTGCTGAGGAATGCGCCGCACAAATCAAAGAACGGCTCGAGCATGGGGCTGCGCCAGGCGCCTTTCGATGCCTGGCGCAGATACTGTAAGGAATAGTCCCTATTGTTGTGAAAATCGGTTGCACGCCGCTACGCCCCATGATACAATAAGGGTGTTCAGCGAATCGAAGCAAAAGGATAGCGCTAACTGATGGACCTACTAGACCAGTTTGAGAGTCTACTCACACTTGAGGAGCTACAAGCCTTCCGCAACCTCAACAGCCCAGCCGCAATTCAAGCCTATCTCGACGAAACGCCTTATAGCGCTGAGGAACGCACACGTTCCCCCTTGAATGTGATGCGCGACCGCGTGGCGCACTGTCTGGATGGCGGGCTATTTGCCGCTGCGGCGTTGCGCCGCTTGGGGTACCCACCCCTGCTCGTGGATATGCTGCCAGAACCAGAGACGGATGACGATCATGTTCTGGCAATCTTCAAAGAGCATGGGTGCCTGGGCGCTGTTGCCAAATCCAACTTCGTCGGGCTTCGCTACCGCGAGCCGATCTACCGCACCGTGCGTGAGCTAGTCCTCTCGTATTTTGAAGCCTACTACAACGTCAACGGCAAAAAGACCCTACGCACCTACACTCGTATTTTCGACCTGGCGCGCTTTGATCGTCACAACTGGATGTGGGACGAAACCGGTGTCGAAATCGTTGAGCGGCATCTCTACAGCCTGAAGTCAATCCCTCTCATCACGCCAGAAATGACGGCGCAGCTGCAACCGGTGGACCCCCTCACTTACCAGGCAGGAATGCTTGTTGTCAATCCTGCCGGGCTCTACCGTCCACGCGTGGAGGCGGGCAAGGTGTAAACCTAATACATCGCGCCGCGGCTCCACGAACCATCAAATCAGACCATAGAGTTGGAAAGGAGAACACAGTCATGGTGCACCCATTAGCAGGAAAACCAGCGCCCCGAGAGATGCTGGTGAACATTCCCCGTTTGGTAGCGGGATACTACGCCTACCACCCTGATCCAGCGCAGCCATCGGAGCGAGTCGCCTTTGGCACATCGGGACATCGCGGGGTCTCGCTCAAGCGCAGCTTCAATGAAGATCACGTGCTGGCTATCAGCCAGGCTATCGTCGAATACCGGCAAGCGCACGGCATCACCGGGCCTCTCTTCATCGGCATGGATACGCACGCCCTCTCAGAGCCGGCTCTGGTAACTGCAGTCGAGGTCTTTGCCGCCAACGGCGTCGAAATTATGCTCCAGGAAGGCATGGGTTACACCCCCACACCGGTTATCTCGCATGCCATCCTCAGTTTCAACCGCTCGCACACGGGCATCTCGGCGGATGGTGTAGTCATCACACCCTCGCACAATCCCCCTACAGATGGAGGTTTCAAATACAATCCGCCCACGGGCGGTCCCGCAGACCCGGAGATCACAAGTGTCATTCAAGCACGCGCCAACGCCATCATCGCGGATGGGTTGCGCGCGGTACGACGCATCCCCTTTGAACGCGCGCTCAAGGCGGAGACGACACATCTATACGATTATGTCACCCCGTATGTGGAAGACCTGCGGCACGTCGTGGATATGGATGCCATCACCGCTGCCGGGCTGAAAATCGGCGTGGATCCTATGGGGGGATCGGGGATTGCCTTCTGGCCTCGCATCGCCGAGACCTACCACCTCAATATGGAAATCGTCAACCCCTATGTGGATCCCACGTTTGCTTTTATGACCATTGACTGGGACGGCAAGATTCGCATGGATTGCTCCTCGCCCTATGCCATGGCAAGCCTAATCGGGCTAAAGGACCGCTTCGATATCGCTTTCGGCAACGACCCCGATTATGACCGACACGGCATTGTCACGCCCAGTGTAGGGCTGATGAACCCTAATCATTACCTCGCGGTTGCCATCCATTACCTGTTCCAGCATCGCCCTGGTTGGCGCGCGGATGCTGCCGTCGGCAAGACTCTGGTCTCCAGCTCCATGATTGACCGGGTCGCCGCACACCTGGGACGCCGGCTCAGCGAAACGCCCGTAGGTTTCAAATGGTTCGTCGAGGGTCTGGTGGACGGCTCCTTCGGCTTCGGCGGCGAGGAGAGTGCCGGCGCCTCGTTCTTGCGTCGAGATGGCACAGTTTGGACGACGGACAAGGACGGTATGATTCTCAATCTGCTCTCAGCCGAGATTACGGCAATCACGGGCAAAGACCCTGGAAAACATTATCAAGATCTCGAAGTGCTTTTCGGCAGCCCCAGCTACGAACGGATTGATGCGCCCGCCGCTGCCCCCCAGCGCGCCGTGCTCAAAGACCTCTCACCCGAACTGGTACAGGCAGAAACCCTCGCTGGCGATCCCATCATTGCCAAACTCACCCGCGCACCTGGGAACAACGCCGCCATCGGGGGTTTGAAAGTCGTCACAGCTCAGGGATGGTTCGCCGCACGCCCCTCGGGCACCGAGGATGTATACAAGATTTACGCCGAGAGTTTCCGGGGAGCGGAGCATCTGCGCCAGATTCAGGAGGAAGCTCGCGCCATCGTCAATGCAGCTTTTGTCGCTGCGGGAGTTGCTGCGCAGTAACACCTGGCACGCTTGCATATTGAGACGCCGCCGAAGGAGTTCCCTTCGGCGGCGTCTCTTATGCGTTGCGCACGCGCCATGGCGCCGCTACTGCGCCGCTCTAGCGCTTTGTCTCAAACTGCATCCTCGCCAAGAGGCGAAGGCAATTCCTCCAAATCAGGCTCCTCTGGCACCGCTGCAGGTTCTGCCGGAACAGGCGCGGCTGGCGCTGCCGGCGGAACAGGCGCAATCGGGCGACGTGACGGCGCTACCGGCGGCGCGACAGGAGGGCGTACATTTCCCGTCGCCGCATACGGCATCGTCCCAAACCGCGTAAGCGCCACCGCGCCCGCCGCAAATGCGATCACGGGCCAGATGAGAACCGCATACAGACAATCTGAAATTACATGCACCAATACGGCTAACGTCGTCAGCAACACCGTGCCCAGCACCGCCGCAGCCACAGGTGTTACCTTCTCAGCCTTGAACAACCCTCGCAGCACCTGGTCGCCCAGCACTGATCCGAGCGCCACCCAACCCAGTACCGCACCTAGCCCCACAATGATCCCGCCAATCAACGCGAATGGGCTGAGGCAGATAGTGATTGTCAGAATCACAAGAACCAGCCCGGCGCCGATGAAAACTAGCAATCCCACGCCAAATGAAGGCAGGGGCACATTGACAATCGTTTCCGCTACACGTTCGACATGCCGGGGCCAAAGGCTCGCAAAGAAGAGCGCGAACAATCCCAACGCAAGAATCGTCAAGAAACCGCGCACCGACTTCCAGAGCATCTGCAGCCAAAACGGCTGTGATGGTTGTACCTCAACGCCGGGCAACCAGGGTCCATCCCCACCGTCCACATTGACCGGATCAAAAGGGAAATCCCAGTTGAAACCTCGAATGCTATCCACTCTCTGAATTTCACCCTCAACGATGGCGCCCTCTTCCTGAGTAATCTGACCCGCAGAGGATACGTTACCCTCTACACGCGCAGCGGCGCGCAGCTGCAGCTCTCCGGCAGAGAAGACCTGACCTTCGACTGTACCGGCAATCGTCGCCGCGCCGAAAATCGCCACATCGCCGTGCACGGTTGCCCCCTCACGCATCTCCAGTGCACCAAAAGCTGCCAGATCACCGGTGAGGCTTGAGTCGCGTCCCAACGTCACGGGACCAAAAACCACCAGATCTCCGGTGACGCTATCCTCTGCTGCCAGATTGTACGGACCAAAGTGAACGCCGCCGATCCCCCCCTGCGCCGCCAAAACGGGCAGAGCCGTGAGCAGCAGCAACAAAGCCAATACACTTGCATGAATCCATCGCTTCAACATGACCATCTCCTTTTCTAGTGCTTCTTGGAATAAGAATCCAGGCAACTACCGCTTAATCCTCTTCACCATCCACACACCGGCGCCAATCGCCGCACCGGCGAGCAGCAGCCCGGTCCCCCATCCCAGACGAGTGATATCTTCCTTGATCGAGACGCCGCTCGCCGTCCCTCTTCGCGGCGCATAGCGCCGGACAGCGAAACGCAGAAAACGATTTGTGCCCCCCGGATTTGCACCGGCAGCTTGCGCCAGCAGGCCATCCTCCATCGTGACGTACGTAATCCGGCGACGTGCAAGCACAGCATCCCAAATAGCATCTGCCACCCGCTCGGGCGATACCGACTTGAGCAAACCCGCGCGCTCAAAAAGCGTCTCCAGCGAGGTCGCCTCACCAGTCTTGAGCAAATTCGCATTGAAGTTCGTTTCTGTGATGCCCGGCAGCACCCTGACTACAGCAATGTCGTATTCATCCAGCTCAATTGCTGCCGCATCCGAAAGATATCCGAGCGCCACCTTGCTCGCGCCATAGCCTGCCATGTAAGGTACCGCAGCAGCCTCAATCATCGAGGACACATTGACGATGACCCCACCACCCTGAGACTTCATCGTTGGAATCACCGCCTGCAACATGGCGATGGGCGCAAGCACATTCAACTTAAGTGCATACTCAAACACATCCAGGTCCAGCGAGTCCAGCGTGCCAGAAATACCCACACCAGCGTTATTAACCAGCACATCAATCCGCCCAAAGGCAGTCAAGGTTTGCTCAACGATACGGGTCACATCCTCCCGGTGAGTGACGTCTGCCCGCACTGCCAAAGCTCGCCCGCCTTCCGCCTCGATGGTTGCCTGCAGCTGCGTCAACTTCTCTTCAGACCGTGCAGCAAGCACCACACTCCAACCCTCACGCGCAAAGCGCTGCGCTGTTGCTTCTCCGATACCCGTGCTCGCACCAGTGACAATCACCACTCGGGAAAGCGTCTGCAAATCAATGCCTCCCATCACTCCTCCTTCGAGAAGAAGACCCTATGAGCCGAATCGGAGCAGTCAGGCTCATGCCTCCACAACGGCCCGTTGCCGGCGCACCATCACTACCGCGACTGTTGCCAGGACCCCGTGCGGCATAAACAGGAATAACAGTCCCGCCGCCAGCGCCAGCACTAACGGTGAGAACGAACGCCCCGCTACCATCAATCCGACCAACGTCCGCATCAGCACCTGTACCAGCATGTCCTTTGAGAAAACCATCGCCGCGAGCAGACGGTTGAAATCCCAGTAGACTGTGCCCAACGCCACCAGGACACCCGCGCCAAGCAACACCGTCAGGAACGATATCCCCAGCAGCATCCACAACCGCCGCTGCCGGCGCATCGTGACCGCACGCGCGGTCGTCTTCGCCGCCAGACCTGCAGGCGGTGTGATTTCTGGCGCCACGCGTAAAACCATTTCCAGCTGCGCCAGCGCTGCCCATTCCGTCCGGCAAGTTGAGCATTCGCGCAAATGCTGCTCCCAGAGTGCCTGCTCCGGTGAGGTCATCTCCCCATCCAGCGCTTTGATCCACCATGCTTCACTGTGCATGTCCCACATAATGCGCCTCCCGCATTCCAGTATTACATTGACTGCCCCCATCGCCCTGGTTCTGTGCCCAACATTCTGCCATGCCACGGCGTGCGCGAAACAGTCGCGACTTCACTGCCGAGACGCTCAAATGCGTCGCTTCGGCAATCTCCTCATACGAAAGATCCTGCCAATAATACAAGGTCACTACCAAACGATCCACTGGCGATAACGCCTCCAAGAGAGCCTGTATCGCCCTTTGCCGATCCCGCTCTTCCAGCTGCTGCTCCGGGCTAGGATCAGAACCAGCCTGCCACTCCCAGGCGCCATCATCCCCCATACCATCCAGGGAGACTTCCGGGCGCCGCCGGCGCAAGCGATCGGTACAAAGGTTTGAGGCGATACGCAATACCCAGGGTTTGAAGGGACGCTCCAAATCAAAAGACTGCAAGCTCATCACAGCCTTCACCAGTGCATCCTGTGCGGCATCCTCAGCATCAGTAGGGCTGCCCAACATGCGATAACACAGCCCATAAACCATCGGCTGGTAGGTTTCCACCAACCAGCTGATCGCAGACTCCTCGCCGTGCATGGCCGCGATGATTGATTCTTGTTCGGTCACAGCCTCATCCCTCGTCTTCTAATACGCATGGATTGTGCCAAAGTTGCAAAAAAAGGGGCGACGGATGACGTCGCCCCTTGCAGGACCATGAGTGGGGCAACGACACGCGCTTGCCCCGGGCACCCCACCACTAGAAGGGGCGCTGCAGATCGGTGAGCAAGAACGAATCCGGCTCTTCTTCCTCGTCACTGAGCAGCGTGCCCTTGGGGAGCTCCTTCTCAATGACCACGCCTTCGAACTCGTCAATGGGACCGTCCGAGCCTTCGACATCACCCCGGTAACCCGTACCAGCAGGAATCAGCTTGCCGATGATGACGTTTTCCTTCAGACCATAGAGCAAATCCTCATCACCCTGAACAGCTGCATTCGAGAGCACTTTGATGGTGTGCTGGAAGGAGGCTGCCGAGAGGAAAGAATCCGTCGCCAATGCAGCTTTGGTGATTCCCAACAGCACCTGACGCGCGCGCGCGGGCTGCCCACCCTGAGCGATAATCTCGCGGTTATTCTTCTCGAACTTGACTTTGTCCACCAGGTCGCCCGGCAAGAATTCCGTGCTGCCCGATTCGGTCACCATGACTTTGCTGAGCATTTTGCGGATCATGATCTCAAAGTGCTTATCTGAGATATTCACACCCTGGGTGCGATACACTTGCTGCACTTCGCTGAGCAGATAACGCTGCACAGCATCGCGGCCCTGAACCTGCAGGATGCGGTGTGGATTGGGAACACCCTCACACAGCTGCGTGCCTGCCTCAATCCGCTGCCCCTCAGCCACCAGCAGTCGCACCGAAGGCGCCATCTCATACTCGCGCTCATCCTTGACTTCGTATGTCAGAGTAATCGTGCGACCCTCAAGGCCAATACGACCATGAGCTTTTGCGCGCACTTCCTCAACCTCGCCGCGAGCGAGTAATTCGCCCAGCTTCACTTCCACGCCATCTTCCACGAGGATTTCCCAACCTTCGAGGACCTCATGGATAGCAGTCTTCAACTGCGAATGCGTTACCGTGACCTTCGATAAGTCGCCATCCCGGGTGATATGAACGGTGCCAGCAATATCGGAAATCTCCGCCTCACCCTTGGGCATGCGGCGCGCCTCCAACAACTCCTCCACGCGCGGCAGACCACTGGTGATGTCACCGCCCGAGGACGCTGTACCACCGGTATGGAACGTGCGCAACGTCAGCTGCGTACCTGGCTCACCGATAGACTGCGCCGCAATAATACCTACCGCAGTCCCGATGCGCACCAGATTGCCACGTCCCAAATCACGCCCGTAACACATCGCGCAGATGCCGAAGTGCATCTCGCACGTCATGGGTGAACGCACATAAACCTCAGCGACACCCGCACGCACTAACGCGTCCACGCGCTCCTCGTCCAATTCCTGATTCCGTTGGACGATGATTTCACCCGTCTGCGGGTGAACCACTGACGCCGCAGCCATACGACCAATGATGCGGTCAGACAGCGACTGTCCAGCGATGTCATCATCCTTGCGAATCCACAAACCACGTCGCGTATTGCAATCCACGGCATTGATGATGATATCCTGCGCCGTATCTACCAACCGGCGGGTGAGATAACCGGCATCAGCAGTTCGCAGA